>NZ_JZRG01000003.1:0-160466 GCF_000964075.1 Brevundimonas sp. KM4
GAAAACTCAGGGGCACGTCAGTGGGCACGTTCGACAGGTTGGACGCGCTGACATGTGGGGCGATGGCGATCATCACGATCGTTGTTATCGCCGTCGCTCCTTTCCCCCCCCAGGATGGCCATGTCAGCCTCGTGTGATGCGCGGGATGTCGGCCGTAACCGTCAGGTCACCCGTTTCTGGCACGGAGGGCAGCGGCAGAAACATCCAGCGTTTGCCTTTGGCGCGGACCAAGCCGAGGGCGCCCGGGCGGCGATCGGAGGGCTGGACGCGGCCGAGCGCGACGGTCTGGCGCGGCGCGAGGTCAGCGAGGTGGTGCGGGGCGTGGCGCTGAACCCCGATCACACGACCATCGAGGTGAGGGAGGACGCCGGCCGACTGCGGGTCGTCGTGGTTTATGACGCCAGCGACAGCCTGATCATGGCGCTGGGCGGGATGCTGCCGCGTCCGCCGTCCGTTATTCGGCGCTCGGCGGTCATCCATGTGGGCGATTACTGATGAGCGTCCGGGCGCCTTGTCTGCGGCTCCGGTTCGGCGCCGATCGGCGCGGGGCGGTGGCGGTGATCGCGGCGGTCGCGGGCGGTCTGTTGTGTCTGTTCACGGCGGCGGTGATCGACCTGGGCGTTCTGGTCCTGCACACGCGCCGGGTTCAGGGGGCGGCGGATCTCGCGGCGCTGTCGGCGGTGCGAAACCTGGCGCAGGGCGAGGGCGCAGTCTCGCGCGCGGCCCAGGCGACGGTCGAAGCCAATGTCGCGCCCGACGTCTCGGTCACGGTGGCGACGGCGCTGGGCGTCTATACGCCCGATCCGGCCAAGGCGCGCAATGACCGGTTCATGACGGGCGGCGTGAAGCCGAACGCCGCGCGGGTCGAGGTCACCAGCCGGGCGCCGATGTTCTTCACGCCGCTGTTGCTGGGCCGCGATCAGGTGCGGGTCACCCGCCGGGCCACGGCGACGACGGGCGGGGCGACGCCCAAGGCCATGATCTCGATCGGGTCGCGTCTCGCGCGACTGGACGGCGGCGTGGCCAACCAGCTGCTCGGCGGCTTGACCGGCTCCAAGGTGTCGCTCAGCGTCATGGACTATCGTCGTCTGATCGATCTGGACGTCAATCTGCTGGGGTTCACCGACGCCCTGGCGACCGATCTGGGCGTTCAGGTCGGCGACTACGACCGGCTTCTGGCGACCCAGGTCGACGCCGGCCGTGCGCTGAGGGTGCTGGAGCGGGTGGCGGGCGGCCAGGACGGCGGGGCGCTGGGCAAGCTGGCTTCGGCCTCGGTCGGGACAAAGGTCCGGTTGGGCGACCTGATCGGGCTGGAGGCGCGCGCGCCGGACGGGATCCGCGAAGGGCTGGACGCCTCGGTCTCGGCCATGGATCTGGTCATGGCCATGCTGGAGGTCGGGGGCGGGGATCGGCAGGTCGCGCTGAACCTGGGCGTGCCGGCGGGGCTGGCCGATCTGAAGACCAGCCTGGCGATCGGCGAACGGCCCAATCGCTCCGCCTGGCTGACGGTGACGGCCGACGGCCAGCCGATCATCCGCACGGCCCAGGCGCGGCTCTATGTGCGGGCCAGGACGGCGCAATCCCTGTCGAGTCTGGCGCGGGTCGAACTGCCGATTCTGATCGAACTGGCGGCGTCCGAGGCGCGGCTGAAGTCGCTGTCCTGCGATCCGGCGCACGCGGTCGAGGTCGATGTGCGGCCGGGTCTGGCGCGCGCATCGATCGGGGTGGTGGACGAGGCCAGGCTGGGCGACTTTAAGACCCCGCTGGCGCCCCAGCGCGCGACCCTGCTGTCGGTGCTGGGTCTGGTCAGCATCACCGGCAAGGCGGATGTCGAGGCGGCGGACGCCGGTTTCAGGCCGCTGAGGTTCGACGCGGGCGACATCGACGATCAGCGCACCAAGACCATGGCCTCACGCGGTTTCGCCAGCGGGGCGGTGGCCAGCCTGCTGGCTCGGCTGGACGTGGATGTGAACGTGATCGGCCTGGGCCTGGGATTCGGCGACTTGACCAGGGCCCTGGGGCGGCTGCTGGAGCCGCTGGGGCCGGTGCTGGACGGCGCGCTCAATCCCGTGCTGGACCTGTTGGGCCTGAAGCTGGGCGAGGCCGATGTGACGGTCCACGGCCTGTCCTGCCCGACGCCGGGGCGCGCGACCCCGCGTCTGGTCGGCTGACCCTTAGCCGCGGGCGGGACGCAGGCCTTCGGCCGAGGCCTGCTGCATGGCCGGGCGCTTTTGACCGCCCGAGGCGATGATGCGGTCGATGCGGGCCTTTTCGGCGCGGAAGGCGGCGAGGTCGGCGCCGGCCAGTTCGGTGCCCTCCTGGGTCCGCACGCCGGCCGGATTGATCCGCTGGCCGTTGCGCCATAGCTCATAGTGAAGGTGCGGACCGGTCGAGGCGCCGGTCGAACCGACATAAGCGACGATCTGACCCTGGCTGACCCGCTGGCCGGCGCGGATGCCCGAGCCGTAGCGCGACAGGTGGCCGTAGCCGCTTTCCAGACCGTTGTTGTGGCGGATACGCAGCCAGTTGCCGTAACCGCCCCAGCGGCGCGCCTCGACCACCACGCCGTCGGCGGGGGCCACGACCGGCGTGCCGGTTCCGGCGGCGAAGTCGATGCCCTGGTGCATCTTCTTGTAGCCCGAGATCGGGTGCGTACGGAAACCGAAGCCCGAGGACACACGGCGGAAGTTCTGCAGCGGCGTACGCATCATGGCGGAGCGCAGGTTCTTGCCGTTGGAATCGAAGAACTGGGCCTCCTTCGCGCCGGCGGGCTTGAAACGATAGAAGGTGACGCCGCGCAGTTCGGCGTACATCAGGTCGCCCACGTCCACCGTGCGGCCGGCCTCGGTCACTTCACGGTCGAAGACCATGGTGAACTCGTCGGAGGCGCGAATGTCGCGCTGCATGTCGAACTTGGTGGCGAACAGGCGGCTGGCCGAGCGGACGATGGAGGCGGTGGCGCCCAGTTCACGCGCGCTGGCGGACAGGCTGCGCTCGACATCGCCCTTCAGGACGACGGTCTCGTGGGTGACTTTTTCTTCCAGCGAACGCAGGCGCAGGGCGCCGTCGAAGCTGCGCGACACGGTCAGTTGCGACGCCGGGCCGGTGCGCATGGTCAGGCCGATCAGACGAGCGTCGCCCCGGCCGTTGCGCGGTTTGGCGATGGCGGTTTCGAACTTCAGTCCGGCGCGCAGATCCGCCAGATCGAAGGCGTTGGCGACGGTGGCGGCGACGGCGCTGGCTTCTTCGGGGGCGACGCCGGTGCGGCGCACGGCCTGTTCAAAGGTTTCACCACGGCGGATCTGGACGTTGACGGCCTCGGGCGCGGTCAGGCCGGCGGGCGCATTGGCGGCGGCGAAGGCCTTGGCTTCCATGGCCGCCATCTGGGCCGAGGTCAGGGCGGGAACTTCTTCGGCCTGAGCGGGTTGGTAGGCTCGACCAGCGAGCATCGCCACCGAGATTGCAGCCGCCGCCGTAAGCATGTGCGGCGCGAGCCGCATCGGCTGGCGGCGTGGGTCGAACTGAGCCATCGGTCCCCGTCGTATTGCGACGCCTTCGGCGCCAAAGCTTTACTCGTTCTCGAAGATCGCGCCGTATCGCCCGTGGCGCGAAGGCGGTCCTATACCGCGCTTGTCTCATTTTGGAAAGCAGACCGTTACAAACGGTTAACGTGCGTCAGACAAAGCTCGACGGTGCAGGGATCCCGACCGGCCGATTCGCCGTTATCTGGCCCAGCTTGACCGGCAGGAGACGGGCGCCGAAGACCGACCGTCATGCTTTGATCTTGTGCTGGGGACAAGGATGACCAAGGTGGACGGCCCGCTGTTTCAATCACGCGATCGATCCGTTTGACCGACACACCGTCCAAGCCAAAGCCAAAGCCGCAGGCCAAGACCCGTCGCATCCTGCGCGCGGTCGCCGTCGGGATTCTGATCCTGGCGCTGCTGATCGGCGTGGCGGCCGCCCTGATCTATCTCAATCGCCGCGCGGTGGCCCGCAATGTCCTCGTCGGCTGGCTGGACCAGCGCGGGATTCCGGCCGATGTCGAGGTGGAGCGGATCGAGATCGACGGCTTCGTCGGCCGCATCCGCATCGGCGATCCCGACAATCCGGATGTCGTGGTCGAGCGGGCCGAGGTCGATTACGCCGTCGCCCTGCCGTGGTCCAGGTCGGGCCTGGGCGTCACCCCCAGCCGCATCCGCCTGGTGCGACC
Source organism: Brevundimonas sp. KM4 (assembly GCF_000964075.1). NCBI lineage: Bacteria > Pseudomonadati > Pseudomonadota > Alphaproteobacteria > Caulobacterales > Caulobacteraceae > Brevundimonas > Brevundimonas sp. KM4. The sequence continues at coordinate 4,214 of NZ_JZRG01000003.1, forward strand.
GGTCGTCCGGGCCAGCTGGAAGGGCGGAAAACTGTCGTTCGGCTCGCTGGATCCGCTGATCAAGGAGTTCACCGGCGGACCGCCGCGTCCGGATTCGCGCGGGCCCCTGGTCCTCGTCGAGGGCGGTCGCGGGCGGTTGAATACGGAATACGGACCGGTCGACCTGCTGGCTGACGCCCGGATCGACGACGGCAAGCTGATGCGGCTGGCGGGGAGGCTGCCGAAGGCCGCGCTGAAGAGCGGGGAGACGCAGGCCCAGGGCCTGACCGGCTTGCTGGATCTGACCACGACCGGCGACCGGATGGCGATCAAGCTGTCGGCCGCCGCCGACAGCTTCACGACAGCGGCGGCCCGAGGGCAGGGGGCGGCGCTGACGCTGACCGGCGACCTGCCCTATCCGGATCTGAAGACGCGGCGCGGCGACGGCCGGGCGGTTCTGGACGCTCGTCTGACGGGCGATCGCCTGGGAACCCCGACGCTAAGCGCCCGCAGCGCCGATGTCGCCGCCCGGTTCGACGGCGTCGTCTCCGGCTGGATCGAAACCTTCCGGCTGGACGGCGAAGTCACCACCGCGCTGGAGGCGGCGGCCGTCGAGGGCGCGGACCTGCGCATCGCCGATGTCGCCGCGACGGCGACGCGCGGCAAGCTGACGGTATCGCGCGACGACGCCGTGCGCTGGCGCATGCAGGGGCCGCTGGCCCTGACCGCCGGTTCGGGACGGACGGGTCAGACGACGATCGGCGGACTGTCGTTGACGTCGCGCGACCTGGCCTTGGGCGGCAAGGACGCGGCCTTCGAGGCGACTGGGCCTTTGAGCGCGACCTTCGACCGTTTCGGTTTCGGCGACCTGGCGCTGAAGCGCGGTCGCGCCGATGTGGACTTGGACGTGGTCAGCGACGGCGGGATTCAGATCGCGGCGAACGGATCGCTTCGCGCCGCGGACGGCGCCTGGCCCCTTTTCGGCGCGGTGGGCGCCGACGACATCGCCGAGCTGGCCGAGATGAAGCGCGCGCTGGGACGCTTCGCCCTGAATGCGCCCGCCGTCCGCTTCGCCACGGGCGCGGCCGGCACGACCGTATCCCTGCCGCGTCCCGTGACCCTGACGCCCGCCAACGGCGGCGTCCTGACGGTGGCTCAGGGTCAGGGCGGCGCCTATCAGGCCGAGCCGGGACGGCTCGGCGGCGGGGCGCTGACCCTTACCGCAACGCGCGGCAAGGGCCTGCCGGAAATGTCCGTCGCGGTCCCGAACTGGCGCCTGACCGACGGCGGGTTCGAAGCGACGCTGGACGGTCGCGCCCGACTGGATTTCGACCTGGCGCGCGGCATCGACGCCCGGACGCGCGGCGTCCTGGCCCTGAACGCCGGCCGGCTGACCTATGCGACATCGGACTGCGTCGACCTGACCGTCGAGCGGCTGGAGCTTGACGAGAACGACGTCCACCAGGTCGCCGGCAAACTGTGTCCCCAGGGCGGTCCGCTATTGACGTCCAAGGACGGCGTCTGGCGCATCGCGGGCGGGTTCAGCCAAGTGTCGGCCGAGGCGCCCTTCCTCGGCATGCGGTTCGCCGACGCCGCGGGCCGTGTCACGGTCGACGGGACCAAGGCGGGCATCGGCCTGACCGCCAATGTGGCCGCCGCCCGTGTCATCGACGCCCTGACGCCGGAACGGTTCGAACCGCTTTCGGCCACAGGATCTGCGACGCTGGCCAACGAACGCTGGAGCGGCGCCTTCGATCTGAAGGGCACGGGCGCGGCCGCCGCCTATGGTCTCGGTCGCCTGACCCTGGCGCACGACGGTCGCACCGGGTCGGGCGGCATCGTCATCACCGCCCCGAACGTGACCTTCGCCGAGCATGGGCTTCAGCCGGCGATGCTCAGCCCGCTCGCCGCCGACTTCCTGCAGTCGCCGGTCGAAGGCGCCGTCAGCTTCGACGGGCGTTTCGACTGGACCAAGGACGCCGAACCGACATCCAGCGGCCATCTGGTCACGCCGGGCCTGGATTTCATCAGTCCGGTCGGGGCGGTGAAGGGGCTGCGCGGCGACATCGTCTTCAGCAGCCTGACACCCCTGATCACCGCGTCGAACCAGAAGCTGACGGCCGACAGCCTGGCCGTCGGCACGGCGGTCACGGCGCTGGATGTGACCTTCTCGATCAACGAGGCCGGGGTGCTGATCGACGGCGCTCAGGTCGTCGCCGGCGGCGGGACCGTCTCGGTCGAGCCCTTCACCGTCCCGCTGGACGCGACCCAGCCCTACAGCGGCGTGATCGTGCTGGACCGGGTGCAGCTTGGCGATATTGTCGCCGACACCGGCTTTGACGACAAGGTTCAGCTGGACGCCGTCGTCTCGGGCCGCCTGCCCTTCATCATGGACCCCAAGCGCGGGCTCAAGATCACCGCCGGCAAGCTGGAGGCCGTGCAGCCGGGCCGCCTGTCGATCAAGCGGGACGTCCTGACCGACGTCGCCGCCAGCGGCGGGGGCGGCGAGGTGTCGGAAAACGTCGTCGAGGACCTGGCCTATCAGGCGATGGAAAACCTGTCCTTCGATCAGCTCAGCGCCGATGTGAACAGCCTGGACGGCGGGCGTCTGGCGGTCCTGTTCCATATTCGCGGCCGCCACGATCCGCCCAAACGCCAGGAGCTTCGCCTGACGATCGGCGAACTGATCAGCCGCCAGTTCCTGAACCGCAAACTGCCGCTGCCGTCCAACACCCAGATCGACCTGACGCTGGACACGACCCTGAACGCCAACCAGCTGATCTCGGATCTGCTGGCCGTCAATCGCGCCCGTCAGGGTCAGCAGGAGGCGACGCCCGCGCCCGTCCCGGCGCCCATTCCCGCGTCTGGCGATTGAACTTCACCATTCAGCGCGCGTTCATTGGGCGGCGTGCTATTAGAGACATCACCCTCGGCCGAACCGGAGCCCATGTCATGATCCACAAGCGCCAACTGGCCGGCCTCGGTTTGGGAGCCGTCGTCGTCGCTCTCGCGGCCTGCGCCCCGACCATCCGTCTTGAGGTCGCGCCGATCCAGATCTACGCCAAGCTGAACGCCGACGTGCGCGTTCGTCTGGACCAGGAGCTGCAGCAGCTGTTGCAGCAGAACCCCAACCTCTTCTGATTTCCCGCTTCTCTCTGAAAGGGACAGGCTGACATGACCTTCCGCAAACTCTTCGTCATCGGCGCCGCCCTCGCGGCCCTGGGCGTCGCGGGCGCCGCCCTCGCCCAGACCAGCGCCCAGAAGGCGCAGATCGACCAGGCCAAGGCCGCCGGCGTCGTGGGCGAACAGGCCGACGGTTATCTGGGCTTCCGCACCCCGACCTCGGACGCCAGCCTGCGCGCCGCCGTGGACGCCACCAATTCCGGCCGCCGCGCCGCCTACGCCCGCAGCGCCGCCGACGCCGGCACCTCGGCGGATGTCGCCGGCGCCCGGATGTTTGAGGCCCAGTTGCTGCCCCGCATCTCCTCAGGCCAATGGTACCGCAACGCCCAGGGCCAGTGGGTCCAGCGCTAAGGCAAAAAAGACCGTCACCCTCGGGCTTGTCCCGAGGGTCCACGGCGGGTCAGGCACGATCTGCGAGGCCTCAAGCCTTCTCGGACAGCCCACCCGTCCTATTGTGCGAAAAGAAACGCGGCCTTTTCAGTTCATTAGGCCGCTGGATCGTCATCTTCCTTCGCGCGACCCCAGACCGGGTTATGATGCCGGCCCGGTCTTTGAAATCGCCATCCGCACGACTTGGACTCGTTGGGCTGTTTTTCGGAGTCCAACTTCACTGAGGGAATTGCACTTTCTTATAGGGGTGCAATTAAACGCCGAGTTTTATTCCATCAAAAACAATATGCTGACGTGAGATTGCACGCATTGCACCCTTTTTCGTCGGGGTGCAATTCCGCCGCCGTCGCCCGATTAGGCCGCCGCGCGCCGATCCAGCAGCGCGGGCAGCAACAGCCCCTCCGCCAGCGCCCTGACCACCGGGACGGCTACCGCATCGCCCATCAGCTTCAGTGCCGCACTTTCGCTCGACGGCAACCGATAGTCGTCAGACACGCCCATCAGCCGCGCGGCCTCGCGCCCGGTCAGACGCCGAACCCGCGCCAAGCCCCGATCGCACACCACCACATATTGCCGCGACGAGCCGCCGGCCGGCGTCCTCAGGCATCCGGCCAGACCATCGAACCGGATTTCCAGCCGCTGGACCTTGCGGCCGTTCTCGGTCCGCACCCGGCGATAGGCGGCGCCGACGCAGCGCTGGCCAGACGCCAGGGCCGACGCGATCCGGGCGCGGTGCAGCGGCGCGGTCAGGGCCAGGATGGCGTCCGCATCATCTAGCCAGCAGACGGCGTCGTCGGGCTCCAGCATGGCCGCCAGGTCCAGATTGCGCTGCGACGGCGCAGGCAGCGACCACCACGCCCAGGCCGCCTTCACCGCCTCGGGCAGCCGCGCGTGGGCGGCGACCAGACGCGCTGAATGGAAGGGCTGGGTCGGACCGGCCGCGCGCGGGGCCTCGCCCTGACTGGCCACGACGAAAAGACGCGGGCGCGACTGGGGCAGCCAATGGGCGGCGTCCATCTCCAGCGCGCCGACCGTATAGCCCGCCTCGACCATCGCCGTGCAGACGGCCGCGAAATCTCGCCCCACTTCGGTCCCGGGCCCTGAGGTCAGCAGGCCGATGACGTTCTCCAGCACGATCACGCGCGGGCCGCGTCCCTCGGCCGCCAGCCCCTGCATCAGCCGCCAGAAGCCCCAGAAGGCGCCGGACCGCCCAGCCTCCAGCCCGCGGCGCGCGCCTGCCAAGCTGACATCCTGACAGGGCGACGAGGCCCAGGCCATGTCCGGCCGCCCCGGCAGATCGTCGACGGTCAGGCTCCAGACATCGCCCTGACGAAACGGGGTATGCGGATGATTGGCTTTGAAGGCGCGCGCCTTGGCCGCGTCCATGTCGTTGGCGAAGACGGTGTCGATGCCGGCGGCGGACAGTCCCAGCCCCGCCAGACCGCCCCCGGCGAAGAACTCGAATGCGGTGGGGCGAATCGACATGGGATCAGCATAACCCAGCCGCGCCCCTTGACCGAGGGCGGCGGGGACCTCACCTGCGCCCGAACCAAAAGGAGCCGTCATGCGCCTCATTCCGCTCGCCGCCGCCCCGTTCGCCATCGCCCCAATTGTCATCGCCCTTGCCGGCCTCTCGCTCAGCGCCTGTTACGACCGCGAGGAGTCCAAGCCCAAGCCGGCGCCGCAGCCCCAGGCCGCCGTCACCCTGGGCGGCGTCGATCTGGGCCAGCCGGTGCGGGCGCTGGGGACCGAACCCTTCTGGGGCGTGGAGATCACGCCGGACGCCCTGATCTACACCCGCGTCGATCAGCCGACCCAGCGCGCGCCGAACCATGGCGCGACGGTCCAGGGCACGGTCGCAACCTTCGCCAGCTCGACCAATCTGAACAAGGCGCTGAACGTCGTGCTGATCGCCACCGAATGTTCGGATGGCATGAGCGACCGAACCTATCCGCTGACGGCCAAGGTCGAGATCGGCGACGACGAACTGACCGGCTGCGCGGCGCCCGCGTCGATGCTGACCACCCAGCCCGCGCCCTAGCGCGTGATCGTTTCGGATCGGGGCGCAACGCGGCCCCGTCCGAAGCGTGAATCATGCGCTCAAAGAGAGCGTCACCACCATTCGGCGTCGCGCAGCATCCGGGCGTAGCGGCGGCTGACCGGGGCCGACAGGCCGCCGTCCAGCGTCAGGGTCGCGCGCCCGTCGCCGCGTTCGACGGCGCGCACCGCCTCACGCGCCACCCACCAGCTGCGGTGCGTCTGGGCGCCCTCCAGCCCCTCCAGCTCTTCCACCGCGTCGGACAGCCGCATCAGGATCAGGTCCGATCCCCGGTCGGTGTGGATGCGCAGATAATGGTCCTCGGCCTGCACCGCTCGGATCGTCGCGCCTTTCAGCTTGATCGGCAGACGGTCCAGAAACCGAACCGGGCGGGACGCTGTCTCGGGCGGCGCCGCATGGGTCTGGACCGGCACGGCCCGCCCCAGAAAGACGTTCAACGTCGTCACCGCCGCCGTGATGACCACGACGGGCACGACCAGTTCCGGCAGCACCGCCAGCGGATAGAGTCTCTGGGCGAAGAACAGGCCCGTCGCCGCCCAGACCAGCACGCACAGCGGCCCGGTGATGATTACGACCATGACCGCGATGCTCAGCCACGGCCGCTCGTCCGAATCCAGAAATCGGCTGACCACGACGCCGCACAGATGCCCCCACAGTCCGCCCAGCACCATGACCAGCACCCAATAGGCCAGCCGCACGGGCAGCGACGCGCCTGCGCTGCCGAAGGCGCCGGTCACCGCCAGAAAGACGCCTGCCAAAACGGCGACGATGAGACCGCGCAAAAAGGTGCGGCGGCGGTCGGCGGCAGGGGCGGTCATCGGGGCTTTCACGGTCGGAAGATCGCGCCTTGAAACCACGATTTTCGGCCGGGCGAAAGTCGGGCGCGCGATAGCGCCCCGGCGTGACCGATCAGCCCTGGCGCGGGGTCATTCCCGCCACGGCGCGGAAACCGGCCGCCGCGAACCGGACCATATAGTCGCCGGCCGTCTCAAGATCGCCGGACCGCGCCCGCCCGTTCGACAGCCGGTCCAGCCGCCCCGTCTCGCCCAGCGTCAGGGTCAGGGCGCCCGACAGATTGTGATAGCCCCAGTACAGATCGACCTCGCTGGCGCCCGGCAGCACCTTGGCGATCAGCTCGATCAGCCGGTGGATGGCCGGGTCGAAATAGCGCGCCATCGTCTCGCCGCCGAAGCTGGGGTTGGCGTTGGTCTGGGCCACCAGGGCGGAATAGTGTTTCCAGCCCGGTCCGCCCTTCAGCGACCATTCGAACGGCGGCCGCAGGAAGGCTTCCAGCAAGCCCTCCAGCGTCATGTCGTCGCCCGCCGTCTCGGCATAGCGATCAATGGCGGCGACACGGTCGTCGTTCCAGACCTCGGCCCGGCGCAGGAAGACCGCGTCGAACAGCTCGCGCTTGGCCCCGAAATAGTAGTGAACCAGGGCCGTATCGACGCCCGCCTCGCGCGCCACCTCGCGGATGGTGACGCCGTAGAAGCCGTGTTTGGAAAACAGGTCCTCGGCCGCATCCAGGATCAGATCACGCGTCTCGCCCGCCGCCTTGGCCTCGGTCTTGGGCGGCCGGCCGCGCCGCGCCGGGGCAGCACCCGCCGCCTTGCGGCGCGCGGCGGCGACGGGGCGGGGAAGGGTGGCGGCGTCCGGCTTGCTCATCCGGCAAGGCTAGGCGCACGACCGCGACGGTGCAACGGCGCCACGGTCGGCGAGGCAAGTGACGCTGCGTCAGTCCAGTGTTTGACAGACGGCCGAAACCGGGTAGGTTCCGTGAAAATCATTGAACGCTGAATAAAAGCGTCCATCGGGCTGGAAACGACAAAGGGGTCTAGGATCATGAACCGTCATGTGAAGTGCGCGCTGCTGGCCGGCGCGGCGTGGGGCGTGCTTGCGGGGGCCACGGTCGCCCAGGACGCGGAGGCCGCAGCCCAGGCGGCGAATGCAGATCAGAGCGCGGCGACCGTCGACGACATCGTCGTCACCGCCCGCCGGCGCGACGAGCAGCTGAAGGACGTGCCGATCGCCGTCTCGGCGCTCAGCGCTGAACGGCTCGAACAGACGGGCGCCGTCAACATCACGGCTCTGCAGCAGCAGACGCCGAACGCCACGGTCCAGATCGCGCGCGGCTCCAACTCCACCCTGATCAGCTTCATCCGCGGCGTCGGCCAGCAGGATCCGCTCTGGGGCTTTGAGCCGGGCGTGGGTCTATACGTCGACGACGTCTATGTCGCCCGTCCTCAGGGCGCGGTACTGGACATCTTCGACATCTCGCGTATCGAGGTGCTGCGCGGACCGCAGGGCACTCTGTACGGCCGCAACACCATCGGCGGCGCGATCAAGTACGTCACCAAACGTCTGGGGCAGGACCCCAGCCTGACCGCCCGCGCCGAGGTCGGCGCCTATAACGAGCACAACTTCCTGCTGTCGGGCTCGGTGCCGGTTGGCCAGACCTTCGCCATCGGCGGCGCCGTCGCCACCTACAATCACGACGGCTACGGCAAGAATCTGAACACGGGTCAGGACCAGTACGACAAGGACGTCACCGCCTATCGCGCCAGCGCGGAATGGACGCCCAACGACAAACTGTTCTTCCGCCTGGCCTGGGACCGGGTCGAAGACAACTCCAGCCCCCGCCACGGCCACCGCGAGGTCACCTCGACCGATGGCCTGTGGCGCGCACCGGCCGGCAAATACGACACCTACGCCGGCATCACCGGCGAACAGAAGGTCGTGACCGAGGGCGTGGCCCTGACCGGCGAATACCGGGTCAACGACATGCTGACCCTCAAGTCGATCTCGGCCTATCGTTCGGGCGACACGGCCACCATCATCGACTTCGACCAGACGCCGAACCCGACCCTGGATGTGCCGGCTATCTACGCCGACCATCAGTTCAGCCAGGAGTTTCAGGCCCTATTCACCGGCGAGCGCTGGTCCGGCGTGGCCGGCGTCTATTATCTGGACGGCACGTCGTCAGGCGTCTTCGACACCATCGCCGGCAACCTGGGCCTGTCGATTGCAGCGGCGGGATCGGTGGACACCAAGTCCTTCTCGATCTTTGGCGACTTCAGCTATGATCTGACCGATCGTCTGCACCTGTCGCTGGGCGGCCGTTACACCCGCGACGACAAGGACGCCGCCGTCCTGCGCCAGTTCTATCTCGGCGCCACGCGCAGCCCGCTGACCGGCGGCACGCCGCGCGCGGTCTTTGCGACCCGCACCAACTATACGGCCTCGGACACCTTTGAGAAGTTCACGCCGCGCGCCAGCATCTCGTACGATTTCAGCGACGAGATGACCGGCTACGCCTCCGTCAGCCAGGGCTTCAAGTCGGGCGGCTGGGACATGCGCGGCGACGCCGCCCTGGTGCCCCAGACGGTCAACGGCTATCAGCCCGAGACGGTCACCACCTATGAAGTCGGCCTGAAGGGCTCGGCCTTCGACCGCCGCATGAACTTCGCCTCGGCGATCTTCTATTCGGACTACAAGGACCAGCAGATCACGACCCAGCAGGTGGCCACGCCGCCCGCCGTCGGCATCGCCTCGGTCGTCGACAACGCCGGCGCCTCGACCATCTACGGCTTCGAGCTGGAAGGCTCGGCCTATCTGACCAGCGACATCACCGCCAACTTCTCGGTCGGCTATCTGAAGAACGAGTTCGACGAGTTCATCACCCGCATCACCGGCACCCCGGTCGATATCTCGAACACGCGCGAGCCGCAGAACTCGCCGGAATGGTCGGCCTATTACGGCATGACCTGGCGCGGCGACATCCTGGGTGGTGAAATCCGCGTCACCCCGTCGCTGTCCTACCGTTCGGACTACCACCTGTTCGACACCCCCGATCCCATCCTGGATCAGAAGGGTTACGTCCTGGCCGACGCCAGCGTGGTCTGGACGGCGCCGAGCAAGCGCTGGGAGGTCGGCCTGTTCGGTCGCAACCTGACCGACGTTCGCTACAAGGTCGGCGGCTACAGCTTCCCGGGCGCGACCTACAACAACTCGATCAGCGCCTTCTACGGCCCGCCGACCACCTATTCGGCGCGCCTGACCTATCGCTTCTGATCTCCATTCCTAACGCCTGACGACGAGGGGCGGCGGTCTCCGGGCCGCCGCCCCTTTTCGCTCCGCCAGGCCTATTTTGCACAGGGCGGACTTGCGGCTAGGCTCGCCTCAACAAACAACAAGACGCCGAGGGGAAACGCCGATGACGACGGAGACGCTGACGGTCCAGGAGGCGCGGCCCGAGCGGCCTGAGCGGCCCGGCTATCGCTACTATGTGCTGGCGGTGCTGATCCTGATCTACATGCTGAACTTCCTGGATCGCCAGATCATCGGCATACTGGCCGCGCCGTTGAAGGAAGAGTTCGGCATGTCCGACAGCCAGTTCGGCCTGTTGGGCGGCATCGCCTTCGCCTCGGTCTATTCGACATTGGCCATTCCCCTGGCCTGGCTGGCGGATCGGTTCAGCCGGGTCTGGATCATGACCGGCGCCCTGGCCGTCTGGTCGGGCTTTACCGCCCTGTGCGGCATGGCCGGCTCGTTCGGCCAACTGTTCCTGTGCCGGATGGGCGTGGGCATCGGCGAGGCGGGCGGCGTGGCTCCGGCCTATTCGCTGATCGCCGACTACTTCCCGCCCCATCAGCGCGCGCGCGCCATGGCGGCCTTCGCCTTCGGCATTCCGCTGGGCATGGCGGCGGGAACCCTGGTCGGCGGCCTGCTGGCGGCGACCTACGGCTGGCGCACCGCCTTCATCGTCGTCGGCCTGCTGGGCGTGCTGGTCGCGCCCCTGCTGCGTCTGACGGTGCGTGATCCCAGGCGGGGCGGCGCAGACGCCATCAAGACCGAGGCTCAGGTCGCGGCCCTGACAGCCGCGCCGGTCGGCACGGACCGGGCCGGCAAGATCGCCGCCCAAATCATGCTGGGCCTCGGCGCCGGTCTGCTGATCCTCGGCGCCTTGAGCTGGCTGATGGGCATGTCGCTCGGCAATCCGCTGGTGCTGGCGTTCGGCGGCCTGCTGGCGGTGGTGATCGGCGTTTCTCTGATGATCGCGCGTCGCACCGCTTCGGTGGTGATCAGGAAGCCCAGTTTCTGGCTCCTGGGCCTGGGCGCGGCCTCATCGTCGGTCTGCGGCTATGGCGTCGCCGGCTGGCTGCCGCTGTTCTTCATGCGCAGCTTCGACCTGACCCTGAAACAGACCAGCATTTATTATTCCGGCATCGCCCTGATCGGCGGCATCCTGGGCATCTGGCTGGGCGGCATGATCGCCGACAAGCTGTCCAAGAAGGGCAAGGGCGCCTATCCGCTGACGCCCGCCGTCGCCTTCCTGATCTCGGCGCCGTGCTTCATCCTGGCGATGAACTCGCCCTGGCTGATCGGCCTGGTTCTGCCCGGCGGCGGCAGCCACGTTCAGCAGCTGACCCTGGCCTTCCTGATCTTCCTGTTGCCGACCGGATTGAACCTAGCCTGGCTGGGCCCGATCACGGCGGCGGTCCAGCATCTGGTGCCGGCGGCCATGCGCTCGACGGCCTCGGCCCTGTTCCTGCTGCTGAACAATCTGCTCGGGATCGCGGTCGGCTTCTACTATTTCGGCTGGATGAGCGACCTGCTGGCGCCGCGCTTCGGCGAGGAGAGCCTGCGCTGGGCCATCTATACCGGCATGGGGTTCTATGTGCTGGCCGCGATCCTGCTGATCGGGGCGTCGCGCACCCTCAAGAAGGACTGGGTCGACTAAAGGGGGGCTGTGGACGCTTGCACCTGCGAAGGCGAAGCGCTCAAGCAGGCCGAAGGCCGGTAGCGCAATGCAAAAGAGCGGCCTATAAGCCCCGCAACTCTCCCAGCAGCGGTTGCGACGGTCCCCCATGAACATTCACGAATATCAGGCCAAGCAGGTCCTCAAAGGCTTCGGTGCCCCGGTCGCCGAAGGCGTCGCGGTGACGTCGGTCGATCAGGTCGAGGCGGCCGCCAAGTCGCTGCCCGGCCCGCTCTATGTCGTGAAGTCGCAAATCCACGCCGGCGGCCGCGGCAAGGGCAAGTTCAAGGAACTGCCGGCCGACGCCAAGGGCGGCGTTCGCCTGGCCTTCTCGGCCGAGGAAGCCGTCGCCCACGCCAAGGAAATGCTGGGCAACACCCTGGTCACCGCCCAGACGGGCGACGCTGGCAAGCAGGTCAACCGCCTCTACATCGAGGACGGCGCCGACATCGAGCGTGAATTGTACTGCTCGCTGCTGGTCGACCGCGCCTATGGCCGCATCGCCTTCGTCGTCTCGACCGAAGGCGGCATGGACATCGAAACCGTCGCCCACGACACGCCCGAGAAGATCCAGAACATCGTCATCGACCCGAGCGCGGGCGTAACCGACGCCGACGTCGCCGCCATCGTCGCCGCCTACGGCCTGACCGGCGCCGCGGCCGAAGACGCCAAGTCGCTGTTCCCCGCCCTGTACAAGGCCTTCGTCGAGAAGGACATGGACATGCTGGAGGTGAACCCCCTGATCGTGATGAAGGACGGCCACCTGCGCGTTCTGGACGCCAAGGTCAGCTTCGACGGCAACGCCCTGTTCCGCCACGATGACATCAAGGAACTGCGCGACGAAACCGAAGAAGACGCCAAGGAAATCGAAGCGTCCAAGTGGGACCTCGCCTACGTCTCGCTGGACGGCAACATCGGCTGCATGGTCAATGGCGCCGGGCTCGCCATGGCGACGATGGACATCATCAAGCTGTACGGCAAGGAGCCGGCCAACTTTTGCGACGTCGGCGGCGGCGCCGGCAAGGAGAAGGTCGCGGCGGCTTTCAAGATCATCACCGCCGACCCGAACGTCCAGGGCATCCTGGTCAACATCTTCGGTGGCATCATGAAGTGCGACGTCATCGCCGAGGGTGTGGTCGCGGCCGTGAAGGAAGTGGGCCTGAAGGTGCCGCTGGTGGTGCGTCTGGAAGGCACCAACGCCGAACTGGGCAAGAAAATCCTGAACGAGTCGGGCTTGACCATCCAGGCCGCCGACGACCTCGACGACGCCGCCCAGAAGATCGTCGCGGCGGTCGGCTAAGGCTTCGGCCTTACTCGCCACCGCCCCGCTGACACATCGAATTCAGAGCACAGACCCATGTCCATTCTCGTCGACAAGAACACCAAGATCATCGTCCAGGGCCTGACCGGCAAGACCGGCGGCTTCCACACCGAACAGGCGCTGGCCTATCACGGCACCCAGATGGTCGCCGGCGTGCACCCCTCCAAGGGCGGCACGAACTGGACCGGATCGCACGGTGAGAGCCTGCCGATCTACGCCTCGGTCGCCGAAGCCAAGGACGCCACGGGCGCCGACGCCTCGGTGATCTACGTCCCGCCGTCGGGCGCGGCCGCCGCGATCATCGAAGCCATCGACGCCGAAATCCCCTTCATCACCTGCATCACCGAGGGCATCCCGGTGATGGACATGGTCAAGGTCAAGCGTCGCCTGGAAGGCTCCAAGTCGCGCCTGCTGGGCCCGAACTGCCCCGGCATCCTGACGCCGGACGAGTGCAAGATCGGCATCATGCCGGGCAACATCTTCAAGAAGGGCTCGGTCGGCATCGTGTCGCGTTCGGGCACCCTGACCTATGAAGCCGTGTTCCAGACCACCAACGAAGGCCTGGGCCAGACTACGGCTGTCGGCATCGGCGGCGACCCGGTCAAGGGCACCGAATTCATCGACGTGCTTGAGCTGTTCCTGGCCGACGAGGAAACCACCTCGATCATCATGATCGGCGAAATCGGCGGCGGCGCGGAAGAAGACGCCGCCCAGTTCCTGATCGACGAGGCCAAGAAGGGCCGCAAGAAGCCGATGGCCGGCTTCATCGCGGGCCGCACGGCGCCCAAGGGTCGCACCATGGGCCACGCCGGCGCCGTCGTCTCGGGCGGCAAGGGCGATGCGGAATCCAAGATCGCGGCGATGGAAGCCGCCGGCATCCGCATGTCGGAATCGCCCGCGCGCCTCGGCAAGACCTTGGTCGAAGTCCTGAAGGGTTAAGCCTTTCCAAGTGCGCGCTGCGCGCGGGCGCTATCGCTTGCCGCGCGGCGGCTCGCTGCTTGAGCGCCTTTTCGGCATCAAAAATGCCGTGTGACGCATCGATGGACGCCCTCGGCTCAGGCCGGGGGCGTTTTTTCTTGGGCCTGCGACCAATTTCCTACCAAATTGCCCCGTTTCGGTCATGACCCGTCAGGAAACGACGCCTATATGACAGGCGCGCCCCTCACGGAGATGTGTCCGTCGGGGCCCAGGGATTGCGAAACGATGGCGGACGATGCCGGTCGGCTGAACCAGGTCTTTGCCGAGACCTCATTCCTTTACGGGTCCAATGCGGCCTACGTCGAGGAGCTTCAGGAGAAGTGGGCGAAAGACCCCGGCTCCGTCTCCGCCGAATGGAAAGCCTTCTTCGACCAGCTGCGCGACAACGCCGCCGTGGTGACCGCCTCGGCCGGCGCCGGCAGCTGGGGTCGCGGCACAGCGACCGAACCCACGGAGGAGACCGGCGTCTTCGACGGTCGCTGGCCGGCGCCGAAGCCCGATCCCAAAAAGCCCGGCGCTGCGCCGGCTGCTGCGCCCAAGGCCGCGCCCGCCGACGTCTCGGCCGATGCGATCCGCGCCGCCGCCCACGATTCCATCCGCGCCCTGATGCTGATCCGCAGCTATCGCGTGCGCGGGCACCTGCAGGCCAAGCTGGACCCGCTGGGTATCGAACAGCCGGTCGAGAACCCCGAGCTGACGCCCGAGTTCTATGGCTTCACCGGCGCCGATCTGGACCGCCCGATCTTCCTGGACGGCGTGCTTGGTCTTCAGACCGGCACGATCCGCGAAGTGCTGGAGATTCTGAAGCGCACCTACTGCGGCAACATCGGCATTCAGTTCATGCACATCGCTGAGCCCGAGGAGAAATCCTGGCTGCAGCAGCGGTTCGAAGGCGCCGACAAGTTCGAGCAGAACGCCTTCTCCAAGGAAGGCAAGCTGGCCATCCTGTCCAAGCTGATCGAGGCCGAAGGTTTCGAACGCTTCCTGCACAAGCGCTTCCCCGGCACCAAGCGGTTCGGCCTGGACGGCGGCGAGGCCATGGTCCCCGCGCTGGAGCAGGTCATCAAGCGCGGCGGTTCGCTGGGAGTCGATGAAGTCGTGCTGGGCATGGCCCACCGCGGCCGCCTGAACGTGCTCGCCGCCGTGATGGGCAAGCCCTACAAGGTCATCTTCCACGAGTTCCAGGGCGGCTCGGCCGTGCCGAGCGACATCGAGGGTTCGGGCGACGTCAAATATCACATGGGCGCCTCGTCGAACCGCGAGTTCGACGGCAACCACGTCCACCTGTCGCTGACCGCCAACCCGTCCCACCTCGAGATCGTCAACCCGGTCGTGCTGGGCAAGGCGCGCGCCAAACAGGCGTTCGACATTCGCGAGGCCAACGAGGGCGTGCCCGAGGGGCAGTGGGCGCTGGACCGTTCCAAGGTCGTGCCGCTGCTGATCCACGGCGACGCCGCCTTCGCCGGCCAGGGCGTGGTCGCGGAGTGCTTCGCCCTGATGGGGCTGAAGGGCTACCGCACCGGCGGCACGCTGCACTTCGTCATCAACAACCAGATCGGCTTCACCACCAGCCCGCGCAACTCGCGCTCGTCGCCCTATCCGTCGGATGTGGCCCTGATGGTCCAGGCGCCGATCTTCCACGTCAACGGCGACGATCCCGAGGCGGTCGTCTTCGCCGCCAAGGTGGCCACCGAATACCGCCAAAAGTTCCACAAGGACGTGGTGGTGGACATGTTCTGCTACCGCCGCTTCGGCCACAACGAAGGGGACGACCCCACCTTCACCCAGCCGCTGATGTATTCGAAGATCCGCGCCCAGCCCTCGACGCGCGAACTGTATTCGCAGCGTCTGGTCGCCGAAGGCGTGATCAGCCAGGCCGAGGTGGACGCCGAGGTCGAGCGGTTCGAGAAATTCCTCGACGAGCAGTTCGAGGCCGGCAAGACCTGGTCCGCCGAAAAGGCCGACTGGCTGGACGGCCAATGGCAGGGCTTCCAGTCGCCCAAGGACGAGCTGCGCGGCGACACCGCCGTGCCGCTGGCCAAGCTGACCGACCTGGGCCATCGCCTGACCACGATCCCCAACAGCGTCGACATGCACAAGACGCTGAAGCGCGTCATCGACGGTCGCCGCGAAGCCGTCACCTCGGGCCAGGGCCTGGACTGGGCCACGGCCGAGAGCCTGGCCTTCGCCTCGCTGGTCGATGAAGGTTTCCCGATCCGTCTGTCGGGTCAGGATTCGGTGCGCGGCACCTTCTCGCAGCGTCACTCGGGCATCATCGATCAGACGACCGAAGAGCGCTACATCCCGCTGAACAACCTGCGCGAAGGCCAGGCCAATTTCGAGGTCATCGACTCGGCCCTGTCCGAAGAGGCGGTGCTGGGCTTCGAGTACGGCTATTCGCTGGCCGACCCCAATACGCTGGTCATGTGGGAAGCCCAGTTCGGCGACTTCGTGAACGGCGCCCAGGTGGTGATCGACCAGTTCATCAGCTCTGGCGAACGCAAGTGGCTGCGCATGAGCGGCCTGACCATGCTGCTGCCGCACGGCTATGAAGGCCAGGGACCCGAACACTCCTCGGCCCGTCTGGAGCGCTTCCTGCAGGCCTGCGCCGAAGACAATATGCAGGTCGCCAACTGCACCACTCCGGCCAACTATTTCCACATCCTGCGTCGCCAGATGCACCGGCCGTTCCGCAAGCCGCTGATCCTGATGACGCCCAAGTCGCTGCTGCGCCACAAGAAGGCGGTATCCAGCCTGGCCGATCTGGCCGAAGGCTCGTCCTTCCACCGCGTCCTGCACGACGACGCCCAGACGCGGCCCGAGATCGCCGGCATCACGATCAAGGCGGACAAGGACATCCGCCGCGTCATCCTGTGCTCGGGCAAGGTCTATTACGACCTGCTGGACGCGCGCGAGAAGAAGGCCAAGGACGGCCAAGCGGTGGACGACGTCTACATCCTGCGTCTGGAACAGTTCTATCCGTGGCCGATCCAGTCGCTGCGCAAGGAACTGGCCCGCTTCCCCAACGCCGAACTGGTCTGGTGCCAGGAAGAGCCGAAGAACATGGGCGGCTGGACCTTCGTGGATCCGTGGCTGGAGCTGACGCTGGACAAGCTGGACGTGAAGGCCAAGCGCGCCCGCTACGTCGGCCGTCCCGGCTCGGCCTCGACCGCCGCCGGTCTGATGAGCCGGCATCTGAAGGAACTCGAAGCCTTCACGACCGAAGCCTTCGCCTGATACACGTACAAAAGACCGACTAGAGACGAGCTGGACCTGACATGGCCGACATCCTGACCCCCGCCCTCGGTGAATCCGTCACCGAAGCCACCATCGCAAAGTGGACCAAGAAGGTCGGTGATCCGGTCAAGAAGGACGAACTGCTGGTCGAGCTGGAGACCGACAAGGTCTCGCTGGAGGTCGTCTCGCCCGCCGACGGCGTGCTGGGCGACATCAAGGCGGCCGAGGGCGACAATGTCGTTCCCGGCACGGTCCTGGGTTCGGTGACGGAAGGCGCGTCCGCCGGCGCCGCTCCGGCCGCTGCGCCGGCCCCCGCTCCTGCTAAGGCCGCCAAGCCTGACGCCAAGGCCGCGCCGGCCGCCGCTGCTCCGGCCGCCGCCGCCGCGATCGACATCACCGTGCCGGTCATGGGCGAGAGCGTCGCCGAAGGCTCGATGGGCAAGTGGGTCAAGAAGAACGGCGACACGGTCAAGAAGGACGAACTGCTGGTCGAGATCGAGACCGACAAGGTCGCGGTCGAAGTCTCCGCCCCGGCTGACGGCGTTCTAACCATCGCCGCCGACGAAGGCGCGACCGTCACGCCGGGCCAGAAGATCGGCTCAATCTCAGGGTCGGGCTCGGGTTCGGGTGCTGCGAGCGCGCCCGCCGCCGCCTCGGCTCCCGCCGCAGCCGCTCCGGCTCCCGCCGCCGCCCCGGCCAACACCGGCTCGGCCCAAGTCTCGGCCGCCAAGAACGAAACCCTGTCGCCCGCCGTCCAGCGCGTGGTCGGCGAGCACAATCTGGATCCCAAGGCCATCAACGCCACGGGACCGAAGGGCAACATCACCAAGGCCGACGCCATCGCCGCCATCGGCCAGGCCTCGGCTCCGGCCCCTGCCGCCGCTGCGCCGGCCGCCCCGCGCGCCGACCAGCCGCGCGAAGAGCGGGTGAAGATGACGCGCTTGCGTCAGACCATCGCCCGTCGCCTGAAGGAATCGCAGAACACGGCCGCCCAGCTGACCACCTTCAACGAGGTGGACATGACCAACGTCATGGCCCTGCGCGCCCAGTACAAGGACGTGTTCGAAAAGCGCCACGGCGTGAAGCTGGGCTTCATGTCCTTCTTCACCAAGGCCGTCGTCGCGGCCCTGCATGAGATCCCGGCCGTCAACGCTGAGATCGACGGCACCGACATCATCTACAAGAACCACTACGACATCGGCGTCGCCGTCGGCACCGACAAGGGTCTGGTGGTTCCTGTACTGCGTGACGCCGACACCCTGTCGCTCGCCGGCATCGAAAAGGGCATCGGCGCCCTGGGCAAGGCCGCGCGTGACGGCTCGCTGACCATGGATCAGATGCAGGGCGGCACCTTCACCATCACCAACGGCGGCACCTATGGCTCGCTGATGTCGACGCCGATCCTGAATGCGCCTCAGTCGGGCATCCTGGGCATGCACAACATCGTCCAGCGCCCGATGGCCATCAACGGCGAGGTCAAGATCCGCCCGATGATGTATCTGGCCCTCAGCTACGATCACCGCATCGTGGACGGCAAGGAAGCCGTGACCTTCCTGGTCCGGGTCAAGGAACTGCTGGAAGATCCGGCGCGGGCCCTGCTGGACCTCTGATTTCCTGAAAGGCGGCGATGATTTCGTCGCCTTTTTCTTTGGTGCGAGGCGCGACCATGCTGACCCTCTACGCCGCGACCGGATCCTGCAGCCGGGCCAGCCATATTGCGCTGGAAGAGTCGGGGCTGGCCTATGAGGTTCGTCTGGTCGATTTCGCCAAGGCCGAGCAGCGCGAGACGGCCTATCTGGCGATCAATCCCAAGGGGCGCGTTCCTGCGCTCGCGACCGATCAGGGCGTCCTGACCGAGAGCCCGGCCATTCTGGCGCACATCGCAGCCCTGTCGCCGCCCGGCCTCTTGGCGCCGAGCGATCCCTTCGCCTTTGCGCGGATGCAGGCGTTCAACCTCTTTCTGGCCACCACCATCCACGTCGCCCACGCCCACGGTCGTCGCGCCGCGCGCTGGAGCGACGATGCCGCCGCCCAGGCGTCGATGGCGGCCAAGGTCACGCAGAACATGCGCGACGGCTTCGCCCGGATCGAGGCGGACCTGACCGGCGAATGGGCGATGGGCGACGCCTATACGGTCGCGGACCCCTATCTGTTCACCTTCGCCGGCTGGCTGGAAAGCGACGGCGTGGACATCGCCGCGTTCCCACGCGTCCAAGCGCATTTCGAGCACATGAAGGCGCGTCCGGCGGTTCAGCGCGCCCTGGCCGCCAAAGCTTAGCGGGCGCGCTCGCAGACCAACGGTTGTGTCTAATTTGCGCCGGTCGTTAACGATCCGAATCGGCGCCGCATTTTCCCTGATTACAAGCGCCGAAAATGGCGCCTTATTTCGGACATGGAGTGGGCGGCGCGCGCGATAGGGATGTTCTACGTCTTGGGCGGACTGATGCTTTTGTATCAGGCCTGGCTCAACTGGCGTCTGCAACGGGCCTTGGCCGGCGTCATCGCCGTTCCCGCTAACGATCAGATCGCAGACGGCGTGATCGCCCTGGGCGGCGTGGTGGTGCTGATGTCGGGCGTCGCGCTGGCGGCGCTCAGCGCTTGGGCCGTGGTCGCCTTCCTCGCCGGTTGGGCGATCCAGGCCGCCTATCTGCTGTGGGTCAACCGCGCCGATCTCGACAGCCCGCTGGCCAGCGGCCGGTTGAAGTCAGTGCATGCCTTCGCCGCCTACACCGCCGTCACCGGCGTGGTGCTGTGGCTGCCGCTGACCGGCGTCCTGGGCTGATCAGCCGAACTCGGCTTCCAGGTCGGCCAGACGCGCCGCCTGGTCCTCGGCGATCAGGGCGTTCAGCAGCGGATCGATATCGCCTTCCATGATCTGGGGCAGGCTGTGCAGGGTCAGGTTTATGCGGTGATCGCTGACCCGCCCTTGCGGATAGTTGTAGGTGCGGATCCGTTCCGACCGGTCGCCCGAACCGACCTGGGACTTGCGGCTGTCCGAGCGGGCCAGGTCCTTGGCCTGGCGCTGCATGTCGTACAGGCGCACGCGCAGGTTCTTCATCGCCTTGTCGCGATTGACGTGCTGGGACTTCTCCGACGACGTCACCATGATGCCGGTGGGCAGGTGGGTGATGCGCACGGCGGAATCGGTCGTATTGACGTGCTGACCGCCCGAGCCCGACGCGCGGAAGGTGTCGATGCGGATGTCCTTGTCGTGGATTTCGATCTCCACGTCCTCGACCTCGGGCAGGACCGCCACCGTCGCCGCAGAGGTGTGGATGCGTCCCTGCGACTCGGTCGTCGGCACGCGCTGCACCCGGTGAACGCCGCTCTCGAACTTCAGCCGGCCGAACACGCCTTCGCCCGTCACCGTGGCGATGATCTCCTTATAGCCGCCGGCGTCGCCCTCGGTCGCGGAATCCAGCTCGATCCGCCAGCCGCGCGTTGAGGCGTAGCGCGAATACATGCGGAACAGATCACCTGCGAACAGGGCCGCCTCGTCCCCGCCGGTGCCGGCGCGCACTTCCAGAACGGCCGAGGCGTTCTCGTCGGCGTCGCGCGGGGCCAGCAGCAGGGCGACCTCGCGTTCCAGCTCGGGCAGCCTGTCGGTCAGCGCCCGCAGCTCCTCCTCGGCCATCGCCGCCATTTCCGGGTCGGCCGTCATGGCCTCCAGGTCCGCCATTTCGGCGCGCGCCCGGGCCAGGCCCTGGACCGCATCGACGACGGGCTTCAACTCGGCGTGCTCCTTGGACAGCCGCACGATCTCGGCGCCGTCGGTCGCCGAACCCATGCGCGCCTCCACCTCGTGGAAACGGTCGAGCACCTGATCGAGACGGGCCTGGGGCAGTCGCAAGAGGGAAAGGTCCTGAGAAAAAGCGGAGCGCCGTCCTTACCCGCCGGGGGCCGTCGTGTCGATTGCAAGCCGTGTCGGGGCGTGGACCGGCGCCGGCGCCGCGCTTGTGATCGGCGATAACGGCCGGGTCACGATGGCGTCAGTCGCGGTGACGCAATCGGCTCAAAGCCATTAGTTGAGGCCGAACAACCTTAAGGAGGACGCCATGTTCGATCGCCCGCCCCCGTCGCACCCCGACGCCGCCGAGGTCGCCGAAAGCGTCGATCGCCTGTGCCGCCTGTACGACAGCCGTCTGGCCGAGACCGGCGGCGACCTGTCGCCCGAGGACGCCCGCGAACTGAGGGCCATGGCCGCCATCTATGATCTGGACACCGACCGCCCCTCGACCGATGTCTGGCGCGACCTTCGCGCCGTCGTCACCCGCCAGGTGCCGCTTGACGCCACGGCGCCGGCCGAGGTCGAGCTCCTGACCCTGCTGGTGGTCGAGGACGATCCCGACGCCGCCGCCTCGCTGACCGAACTGTTGACCGAGGCGGGTCACAATGTCGTCGGCCCGTTCCACAGCGCCGCCGCCGCCGAGGCCGCCGCTGCGCTGCACAGCATCGATGCGGCCTTGCTGGACATCAACCTGTCGGGCGAGATGACCGGGGTGGAACTGGCCCGCGTCCTGACGGATCGCTGGGCCGTACGGGTCATCTTCATCTCCGGCGATGTCGCCGCCGCCGCGAAGAATGCGGACATGGCCGAGGCCCTGGTGCTGAAACCCTATAACGGCGCGCAGATTCTGGAGGCGGTGGCGCGCCTCGCCTGAGGGCCGGATCCAGATCCCCCAGCTTGCGTCGGCGGCTCAGCCGGGCGATCACGGATCATGCTGTCGAACCGGTCTCGCTATGCTCTGCGCGCCATGGTGCATCTGGCCGGTCTGCCGGACGGTGGTCCCGCAACCATCGCCGAGATTGCCGAGGCGGCGGCGGCTCCGCGAAAGTTCCTGGAGGCCATTCTGCTGGATCTGCGCCGTCGGGGTCTGCTGGCCTCGAAGCGGGGCAGGGCGGGCGGCTATGCGCTGGGCGCGCCCGCCGACGCCATCAGCTTCGCCGATGTCATCCGCGCGCTGGAAGGCCCGCTGGCCCTCGCGCCCTGCGCCTCGCGCACCGCCTATGGTCCATGCGAAACCTGCCCGGATGTCGAGACCTGTCCGTTGCAGCCTGTGCTTCAGGACGGGCGCGACGCGATCGCCGCCGTCTTCGAGGCGCGAACCCTTCTGCAAGCCGCCGTCACTTCTTCTCCTATTGACCGACTAGGGAAATAGCCCGCACCGTTCCCCCACGTTTCAGAGGCCGTCATGCAAGATTTCCTGCTCTTCCTCGCCGTCGGTTTTCTGGCCCAGATCGTGGATGGGGCGCTGGGCATGGCCTATGGCGTGATCTCCTCCACCGTCCTGCTGTCGTTCGGTGTGCCGCCCGCGACGGCGTCCGCCAGCGTCCACGCCGCCGAGGTCTTCACCACGGCGGCCTCGGCCGGGTCCCATACGGTCAACAAGAATGTGAACTGGAAACTGTTCGTGCCGCTGGCGCTGGGCGGCGTCGTCGGCGGCGGCTTCGGCGCCTTCGTCCTGACCAGCATCGACGGCGATCTGCTGAAGCCCTTCATAACCACCTATCTGGCCGTCATGGGCATGGTGATCATCTGGCGCGCCACGCGTCAGACGCGCGAGCGGATCTTCCCGCGCAAGTTCGCCGGCCCTCTGGGTCTGGTCGGCGGCTTCTTCGACGCCATCGGCGGCGGCGGCTGGGGACCCACGGTCACCACCACCCTGGTCGGCACGGGCCAGGATCCGCGCGTCTCGATCGGCACCACCAATACGGCGGAGTTCTTCGTCACCTCCGCCATTTCCGCCACCTTCCTGGTCGCCCTGCTGACCGGACATTGGCAGGAGGCCGAGGGCTTCTCGACCCACGCCATGGCGGTGCTGGGCCTGATCCTCGGCGGCCTGATCGCCGCCCCCTTCGCCGGTGTCATCGCCCGCATCGCCCCGCGCCGCGCCCTGACCTACGGCGTTGGCGCCGTGGTGCTCCTGTCCGCCGGCTATCAGGCTCTGCGTCTGTTCAAGGTGATCTGAAACGCAAAACGGCGGCGGGCTCGCACCCGCCGCCGATCCGATTTCGACTTTGATTTAAGAATACCGTCGGCATCGCCACCCCGCATAGGCGGCTTCCGCAGCCTACTCCGCCGCCTGAAGCGCCGCCGCGCGGGCGGCGTCCAGTTCGGCGGCCTTCTGTTCGACCAGATCGACGATGTGGTCGATCATGCCGTCATTGGCCTGTTTGTGGGCGATCTTGCCATTCAGATAGATCATGCCCGCGCCCTTGCCGCCGCCGGTGAAGCCGATGTCGGTATAGAGGGCCTCGCCCGGTCCGTTCACGACGCAGCCGATCACCGACAGGCTCATCGGCGTCGAGATATGGGCCAGCTTCTCTTCCAGCAGCGCCACCGTCTCGATGACGTTGAAGCCCTGACGCGCGCAGGACGGGCAGGCGATGATGTTGACGCCCCGGTGGCGCAGGCCCAGCGACTTCAGGATGTCGAAGCCGACCTTGATCTCCTCCACCGGATCGGCGGCGAGCGAGACGCGGATGGTGTCGCCGATCCCCGCCCACAACATCGACCCCAGGCCGATGGCGGACTTGATGGTGCCGGTGCGCAACGGCCCCGCCTCGGTCACGCCCAGATGAAGCGGGCAGTCGATCGCCTCGGCCAGCTGCTGATAGGCGGCGACGGTCAGGAAGGGGTCGGACGCCTTCACCGAGATCTTGAACTCGTGGAAGTCGTGGTCCTGCAGGATGCGCGCGTGGTTCAGGGCGCTCTCGACCATGGCGTCGGGGCAGGGCTCGCCGTATTTTTCCAGCAGTTCCTTCTCCAGCGAGCCGGCGTTGACGCCGATCCGCATCGAACAGCCGTTATCCTTGGCTGCCTGGATCACGTCGCGGACGCGGTCGGCCGAACCGATGTTGCCCGGATTGATGCGCAGGCAGGCGGCGCCCGCCTCGGCGGCCTCGATGCCGCGCTTGTAGTGGAAGTGGATGTCGGCGACCAAGGGAACCTTGGCCTCGCGCACGATGGTCTTGAAGGCGGCGGTCGATTCCACGTCGGGGCAGGAGACGCGCACGATGTCGGCGCCGGCCTCTTCCAACTGACGGATCTGGTCGATGGTCGCCGCCGCATCCGTCGTCGGCGTATTGGTCATCGACTGGACGCTGATCGGGGCGTCGCCGCCCACAAGAACGGAGCCGACGCGGATCTGGCGGCTCTTGCGACGCTCGATGTGGCGCCAGGGTCGGACGTGGGTGTGGTCGCTCATGGGAGCATCATATAGGCCGATGATGACGGCGGGACCACGGCCGACGCATCAGTTCGGCGCAGGGGCGGGTGAAGAGGGCGCTGGCGCGGGGGAGGGCGTCGCCCCTGGCGTCGCGGTCGCCTGGGTCCGGGCCTGGGCGGCCTGGGCCTGGGCGCGCGCTTGCGTGGCGGCCAGAGCCTTGGCCGCCTGGTCCGCGCGGCTGTTCAACTGGGCCAATGGCGTCAGCACGCCGGCCAGGGGTCCGCCGTATTCGCCGTTCAGGAAGACGTCGAAGGCGGCCGGGTCGGACACGTCCACCGTCGCCGCCACGCCGATGGGCGCGCGCCAGGCCTCGCCCGGCGCCATCTGGCGCGCGAACAGGGCCTGTCCGTCGCCCAGCCGCACGACCAAGGCGCCGGCCGTCTTGGCCTGGATCACCACCATCGAGGCGTTGGCCGCGGCGCCATAGACCGCCCCGCGTGGGTTGAACGCCTTCTGCACCGGCTCCGGATTGGCGGCGGCGGCGATCACGGCCGGATCGGTCGGATCGACCCCGGTCAGTTCGGCTTCCAGCCCTGGTGTGATGTACAACGCCGGCGTCGTCTGGTCGGGCGGGGCGGACATGGGCGCGCTGAGCGCGACCTGCGGATCGGGATCGGCCGCCCCGGTCCAGGCCGTGGGCACGGCGGCGATATCGGACGGATGGGCGGTCCGATGCAGGCTGGCGCGCTGGAACACGTTCCAGCCGATGACGGCGACCACAACGGCGGCGATGCCGGCGACGATGCGCGGCGAATGGCGTTTAACGTCCTCGAAGGCGATGCCGATGGGCGCCTTCAGCGGCACGGAGGTGTCCGGGCTCTCGCGCTTGAACCGCTCGACGGCGGTCTGTTCGTCCAGCGCCAGAGCCGAGGCGTAGGCCCGGACATAGCCCAGGGCGAAGACGCGCGAGGGCAGGGACGACCAGTCGTTCTGCTCCAGGGCGGTCAGGAACCGGCGATGCACCTTGGTCTCGGCGGCCAGCTCGGCCGGCGATTTGCCCGACCGCTCGCGGGCGGCGCGAAAGCCGTCGCCCAGGGTCGCGGCGTCGACGAAGGCGGCCGTCGGATCGGGCCGGTCCGCAAGGCTTTCGATCGCCTCGGGGGCGACCCCCGCATTCCGCGCCATGACGCCTGACCCCATGTCCGGGAAACACAGCGCCGACGCGCCGTCTACAGGGCCCGAGATAGACGATTGCGCGCCGACCAGCAACGCCGCCTATTCGTCCAGACGCCTGCGATCAGACGGCGACGTTCAGCTTGCGGGCCAGGGATTCGATCTCGTTTCGGACCGAGCCGGTGGACAGGTTCAGCAGATTGGCCATGCCGCGCCGGGCCGCATTCAGGTCCGCCGACAGGATCATCCGCTTGACCGGCCCGACACCGCCCGCCGGCGCCGACAGTCGGGTGAAGCCCAGCACGATCAGGGCGAAGGCCTCCAGCGGCCGCCCCGCCAGCTCGCCGCAGATCGAGACCGGCGTGCCGGTGTCGGCGCAGGCCTTCTGGATGGTCTGGAGCGCCCGCAGGGTCGGCGGCGACAGCGGGTCATAGCGGTCCGACACCAGCGGATTGGTCCGGTCGGCCGCGTACATATACTGGAACAGGTCGTTGGTGCCGATGGAGACGAAATCCGTCAGCCCCAGCAAGGCGTCCAGATGCCACAACAAGGACGGGCATTCGACCATCGCCCCGACGCGCAGCAGGGCGGGCAAGGCGCGCCCGCGACGCCGCGCCCAGGCGCATTCGATATCCACCAGCTCGCGCGCGGCCCGGAACTCGTCCACCGTCGCGATCATCGGGAACATGACGCGCAGCTCGCGCCCGGCCCCCGCCGCCAGCAGCGCCCGAAGCTGCATCCGCAACAGCGACGGCCGATCCAGACCCAAACGGATGGCGCGACGGCCCAGCGCGGGGTTCTCTTCGCGCTCGGCCTCCAGATACGGCAGGACCTTGTCGCCGCCGATGTCCAGGGTGCGGAAGGTGACGGGTTTGTCGCCCGCCGCATCCAGCACCAGCTTGTAGAGCGCCGTCTGGGCGTCCAGCCGGGGCAGTTCGTCCGAGACCATGAACTGGAACTCGGTGCGGAACAGGCCGATGCCCTCGGCGCCCGTCTCGATCATGTTTTCCAGATCGACCGCTAGGCCGGCATTGGTCAGGACCGTGATCCGCTGCCCGTCCAGGGTCACGGCCGGCACGTCGCGCAGCTGGGCGAACTCGGCTTGGCGCTGTTCGCGCACGGCCATGCGCGACTGCACCGCCTCAAGCATGTCGGGGCGGGGACGCAGATAGGTCTCGCCGGTCTCGCCGTCGGCGATGACCATGTCGCCTTCCGACAGCCTGTCGCGCAGGCCCATCAGACGGCCGACGCACGGTATCTGCAGCGCGCGCGCGACGATGGCGGCGTGGCTGGCGGCCGAGCCCTCTTCCAGCAACAGCCCCTTCAGCTTGTCGCGCGGATATTCCAAAAGGTCGGCGGGGCCCAGGTTGCGCGCCACCAGGATGGCGTCGTCGGGCAGTTCGCGCTCGCCCGGCTTGTCGCCCGCCAGCACCCGCAGCAGCCGGTTGGCCAGGTCCTCGAAGTCGTGCAGCCGCTCGCGGATATAGGGGTCGCGCGCCTGGGCGAAGCGGGCGCGGTGTTCATTCCTGACCCGGTCCACCGCCGCCTCGGCCGTCAGACCGTTCCGCACCGCCTCTTCCAGCGACCGGTTCCAGCCCCGGTCGTCGGCGAACATCCGATAGGTTTCCAGCACCTCGAACGACGGACCGGCCAGACCCTGACCCTTGTCCAGCATGACGTCCAGACCGCTCTTCAGCGTGGCCAGCGCCAGCTTCAGCCGCGCCTCCTCCATCGCCGGGTCGTCGGACAGCAGGCGTTCGGGCGCCAGCGGCGCCTCGTGCAGAACCACATGGCCGAAGGCCAGGCCGTCGGCGAACTTCTGGCCCTTCAGCCGTTCGGGCCGGTGCGGCGCCAGCTCCACGTCGCGCAGCTCGTCCAGCGCCAGCAGCTCGCCGGAAGACACCGTTTCGGACAGGACCATGGCGATGGTCTGAATGTCCTCGACCTCTTCCTCGTCATAGCGCCGCTCGGTGCGGTTCTGAACGACGAGGACGCCGATGGCCCGGCCGCCGCGCAGTAGGGGGGCGCCTAGGAAGGCGTGATAGGGGTCTTCGCCCGTCTCGGGACGATAGGAGAAGGAGGGATGCGACGGGGCGTCCGACAGGCTGATGGGCTGGGCCATCCGCGCCACCTCGCCGACCAAGCCCTCGCCGGGCCGCAGCCGGGTGTTGTGCACGGCGTCGGGATTCAGACCCTCGGTGGCGAACAGCTCGAGCTCGCCCGACGCGCGACGCAGATAGATGGAGCAGACTTCGGCGACCATGGACCGGGCGATGATCTTGACGACCATGTTCAGCCGGTCCTGCGCCGGCGTCACGCCCGCGCCGGCCCCGCCCAGAGCCTCGCGGATCTGGCGCAGGAGGATCCGGGGTCCTCTGGTCATCGCGCCGCCTGCCGGCATCATGTCTCCCGCGCCCCGGCGCCTAGGCGCCTTCTGAAATCACCCTATACCGCGTCCAGCCCATATGCCGAATGCAGGGCGCGAACGGCCAGCTCGGCATAGGCGGCGTCGATCAGCACGCTGATCTTGATCTCGGAGGTCGAGATCGCCTGGAACTTCACGCCCTTGTCGGCCAAGGCCTTGAACATGGTCTGGGCGACGCCCGCATGGCTGCGCATGCCCACGCCGACGACCGAAACCTTGGCCACGTCCTCGTCGACGCGGATTTCCTCGAAGCCGAGCTGCTCCTTGGCGGCGGTCATCAGGTCGGCGGCGCGCACGGCGTCGCGACGGCCGGTCGTGAAGGTCAGGTTGACGGTTCCGGCGGTGCGCGACTGACTCTGCACGATCATGTCGACGTTGACGTTGGCCTCGGCCAGGCGCGTGAAGACGTCGGCGGGGGCGTCCACCCGGTCGGACAGGCCCAGCAGGGTGATGCGGGCCTCGTCACGGCTCATGGTCACACCGGACACGATACGTTTTTCCACGATCTCCTCCTCGTCGCAGATCAGGGTTCCACCCTTGTCGGGCATGACGCCATTCGCGTCGGGTTCGATAAAGCTTGAAAGGACGCGGACCGGGACCTGTTTGGCCATGGCCAGCTCGACCGAGCGGGTCTGCAGCACCTTGGCGCCCAGGGACGCCATTTCCAGCATCTCTTCGTAGGACACCTTGGCCAGACGGCGCGCACGGTTCTCGATGCGCGGATCGGTCGTATAGACGCCGTCCACGTCGGTATAGATGTCGCAGGGGCAGCCCAGGGCCGCCGCCACGGCGACCGCTGAGGTGTCCGAACCGCCGCGCCCCAGGGTCGTGATCTTGCCGTCCGACGTCACGCCCTGGAAGCCGGGCACGATGGCGATCTCGCCGGCGTCGACCGCGGCGCCCAGTTTTTCGCCAGGAATGTCGATGATGCGGGCGCGGGCGTGGGCGTCGTCGGTCAGGATCGGCACCTGCCAGCCCATCCACGAGCGCGCGTTGAAGCCCATGTTGCGCAGCGTCGCGGCCAGCAGGCCCGAGGTCACCTGTTCGCCCGAGGCGACCACCACGTCGTATTCGTCGTCGCTGAGCGGCAGACCCGCAGCGGCCGGTCCGGCGCCGTCGGTCCAGGCGACCAGTTCGTTGGTCTTGCCCGCCATGGCGGAGACGACGACGGCGACCTGTTTGCCCGCCGACACTTCGGCCGCGACGATCCGCGCCGCACGGCGAATGCGTTCGAGGTCGCCCATTGAGGTGCCGCCGAACTTCATCACCAGTCGTGTCGTATCGGGCCGCGTCATCGTGGCGTTCCGCCCCCTGCTTGCGTGAAAGGGCGCGAAGGTTCATCCCTCGCGTCATGACCGCTTCTAACGGCGCCGCTCCGTCTCGCCTACCCCAACAGGGGCATGGTTTTTCGCAAAATTCGCCCGAAACGGCGTTCGGCGCATCGATCGACCCCGCCGACGTGGCGCGCTTCTCGGCCCAGGCGGCCGAATGGTGGGATGCGCACGGGCCGTTCGCGCCGCTGCACCGCTTCAACCCGGCGCGGCTGGCCTTGATCCGCGACCAGCTTTGCACGCGGCTGGGCCGCGATTCCAGGGCGCGGGCGCCCTTCGAAGGTCTGACCCTGCTGGACGTGGGGTGCGGCGGCGGACTTATCGCCGAGCCGATGCGGCGGATGGGCTTTGACGTCACCGCCATCGACGCCTCGTCCGAGAACATCGGCACCGCCCGCGCCCACGCCGACATGGTCGGCCTCGATATCGCCTATCGCGCCGCCACGGTCGAACAGATCGAGGCGGAAGGGGCGGGGCCGTTCGACGTGGTCCTGACGATGGAGGTGATCGAACACGTCGCCGATCCCGAAGGCTTCGTGCGCGCCTGTTCGCGCCTGGTCCGGCCGGGCGGGGTGATGATGGTCGCTACCCTGAACCGCACGCTGAAGTCGCTGGCCCTGGGCAAGGTGGCGGCGGAATACATCCTGCGCTGGGTTCCCGCCGGCACCCACGACTGGCGCCAGTTCCTCAAGCCCGACGAAATCCGCACGATGCTGGCCGCCGAGCCGGTGTCGGTCGAGGGACCCTATGGCTTGAACTACGACCCGCTTCACGACCGATGGAGCCAGACCGACGATGCGGGCATCAACTATATGATGGTCGCGACGCGGAGCGCCGCCTGAAATGCAAAAGGCCGCCCGAAGGGCGGCCTTTCTTTCTTTTTGATTGGGCTTTGCCCCTAGACCTTCGAAGCCCGGCTGCGGGTCCAGGCGTACAGGCCGAACACCGCGACGGCAAAGCCGACGATGCCTGCCAGCATGGCCGGCCAGGCCGAACCCTCGGGCAGCATGGCGAAGGGCGCGTCGTCCCTGGTCGCCACGATGACGCCGGCGGTGAAGACGCCGAACAGACTCTCGCCCACGATCAGGCCCGAGGCCAGCAGCACGCCCATCCGCCGCGCCACGTCGGCGTAGCGCGTGGACGAGACCGCCTTGTCGTAGATCCATCCGGCGACGGCGCCGATGACCAACATGGTCGTCACCGCAGCCGGCAGATAGAAGCCGATGCCGACGGCCAGCGGCGGCAGCTTGACCTTGCCCTTGGTCGCCTTCGACACCACGGCGTCCAGCACGATGATGACCACGCCGATCGCCGCGCCCAGACCGATCAGGTCCCAGCGCAGATCGCCGCCGATGACGCCGCGCGCCAGGGCCGAGATCAGGGTCGCCTGGGGCGCCGCCAGGGTCTTGGCGCCTTCCACGATGGCGGGCGGGCCGCCTTCGAAGCCGAAGGCCTGGTTCAGCAGGTTCAGGATGAAGGGGATCACCAAGGCGCCGGCGCCGACGCCGACGATCAGCGCGACCTGCTGGCGCCACGGCGTGGCCTCGACCAACTGGCCCGTCTTCAGGTCCTGAAGGTTGTCATTGGCGATGACGGCGACGGCGAAGACGACCGCCGTCACGATCAGGGCGAAGGCGATGATCGACGGATCGGCCGGCACGCCGGCGACGGCCATGACGCCCAGCATCAGCAGCGAGGCGATGACGATGGCCAGGATGCCGACGCCCGACACGGGGCTGTTCGACGAGCCGATCAGACCGGCCATGTACCCGCAGATGGCCGCCACGGCGAAACCGGTCAGCACCACATAGACCAGGCCGCCGATCACCAGGAGCGGCGTCGAGCCCGCCAGCGCCGGGGCGCTCTGGGCGAACCAGGCCAGAAGGCCGGCGATGCCGACCAGGCAGGCGACCGACACGCCGCCCACCAGTTTGATCGGCAAATCTTGTTCGGTGCGCTCAAGCACCTCGCCGTGGGCGCGTTTGGCGTTGGCGGCCAGCGCCGAGGTCAGGCCGCCGATCAGCGGACCGGCCAGTTTGATCAGGGTCCAGATGGCGGCGACCCCGATGACGCCCGCGCCCATGAAGCGGACCTCGCGCGCCCAGACGGTGGTCGCCAGCTCCTCGGCCGGCGCGCCGGCGGGCAGGGTCGAGGCGATCGACGGAATGCCGTGCGCCGTCAGCCAGGCGACTGTGTCCGGACTGGTCAGGATCGGCACGGCGATGGCCCAGGCCAGCACCAGGCCGAACAGTTGCGCCAGACCGACCGTCAGGCCGATCAGGTGACCGGCCCCTAGCAGGGCGAACTGCATGCCGAAGCCCATGCCCGTGGCCCCGCCGCCCAGCGCGGCCGGCAGCTTGAAGAACTTCGCCGCCTCGCCCGCAAAGACCCGACCCGCGACCAGCAGGGCGTAGCCGGCCGACACCACGGCGCCGGCGACCACGACCCACAGGCCCGACTTGTTCTCGCGCACCGCGCTTTCGGTCTGTTCGGCCCCGCGCGAGCCGACCTTCAGCACCTCGGCGGCGGCGACGCCTTCGGGGTAGGGCAGGCCGCCGCCCGTGACCAGCGCCCGGCGCAGCGGGATCGAGAAGGTGACGCCCAGCACGCCGCCCAGAATGCAGATCGCCACCGACTGCCAGAACGGAAACTCCAGCCACCAGCCGATCATCACCAGGCCCGGCAGGACGAAGATGATCGAGCTCATGGCCCCGCCGACCGAGGCCACGGTCTGGACGGTCATATTCTCCCAGATGGTCGAGGTGCGGAACGCCCGCAGCACCGCCATCGAGATCACCGCCGCCGGAATGGCCGAGGCGAAGGTCAGGCCGACCAGCAGGCCCAGATAGGTGTTGGCGGCGGTGAAGATCACCGCCAGCAGGCAGCCCAGCACCAGGGCGCGGAGCGTAAGTTCTAGCCGGCCCTTCGGGGCGGCGGCGGCGTCTGTCATATGCGCGGTCCCACGTTTGCGCGGACGTAAGCGCATTCTGTCGCAGGCGGCAACTGGTCGCGGTCAGATGCGAGCGCCCCCGCCGCTTGGCCCCGCGACCCTGACGGGCTAGGACCGGCCCATGCCCGAACTTCCCGAGGTCGAAACCGTCCGACGCGGCCTGACGCCGGTGCTGGAGAGCGCGCGGCTCTCGCGGGTCCGGATCAACCGGCCCGACCTGCGATTTCCCTTCCCCGCGCGGTTCGTCGAACGACTGGAGGGGGCGACGGTCCTGCGGGTGGACCGGCGGGCCAAATATCTGCTCATGCCGCTCTCGACCGGCGAGACCTGGATCACCCACCTGGGCATGACCGGCCGGTTCACTCTGGACGGCACCCTGCTGGGCGAGTTCGAGGAGGCCGCGCCGATCGCCGGCAAGCACGAACATTTCAGCGGCTGCGCCATCCGCGATAGGGCGGCGACCCGCATCGGGTACGCCGACGCGCGCCGGTTCGGCTTCATGGGCCTGATCTCCACCGATCAGATCGAGACCCATCCCTGGTTCGCCGGCCTGGGGCCAGAGCCGCTGGGCAACGGCTTTTCCGGCGCCCATCTGGTCGAGGCCTTCGCCGGCAAGAAGCAGAACATCAAGGTCAGTCTGCTGGATCAGCGGATCGTCGCCGGTCTGGGCAATATCTATGTGTGCGAGGCCCTGTACCGCGCCCGCATCTCGCCCCTGGTCGCGGCCGGATCGGTGTCGAAGGCCCGGCTGGAGCGTCTGGCGACCGAGGTCCGCAATGTGCTGAACGACGCCATCGAGGCGGGCGGCTCGACCCTGCGCGACTTCGCCAACGCCGAGGGCGGCCAGGGCTATTTCCAGCACCGCTTCGACGTCTATAGCCGCGAGGGCGAGCCTTGCCGTGGTGAGAAATGCACCGGCGTGGTCGCCCGCATCGTCCAGGGCGGCCGCTCCACCTTCTACTGCCCCTCCTGCCAGAAACGATAGGCCCATGAGCGAACGCATCTGCCTGTTGCGCGGCGTCAATGTGGGCGGGGTTAAGGTCCCGATGGCCGAGCTGAAGGCCATCGCCGTCGAGGCCGGTTTCGCCAACCCGCGCACCCTGCTGGCCAGCGGCAATCTGGTGATCGAGAGCGACGCCGACCCAACCGATGTCGAGGCTCAGCTGGAAGAAGGCATCGCCGCCCACTTCGGTCGCCCCATCGAGGTGATCGTGCGCACGCCGCCGCAATGGGCGGCGCTGATGGCCGCCAATCCGTTCGCGGATCAGGCCAGGATCGACAGCTCCAAACTGCTGGTCATGGTGATGAAGGCCGGGATCAAGGACGGGGCGGTCGAGGCCCTGCGCGGCTTCGCGGCCGGCGCCGAGCGAGTCGAGCCGGTCGGCGGAGACCTGTTTTTCTGGCACCCCGACGGCCTGGGCCGCTCGAAGATGGCGGAAAAGGCCCAGCCGCGCCTGATCGGCGTCGGCACCGGCCGCAACTGGAACACAGTGCGGAAACTGGCCGCCATGGTCGGGCTGGAGGACTGAACGATGCGCAAAATCCACCTGTGGATCAGTCTGATCGTCGGCGTCCTGGTCTGGGGCGCCTATTTCGTCCACTTCGTCCAGGGTTTGCGCGCCGGCGATCTCGGCGACCTGATCTGGTGGTTCGTCGCCGCCCTGGTCGTCGCCGCCGTCGCCGAGGCCGCCGCCACCGGCCTGATCGCGCGTCTGTTGCGCCGTCGCGCCCGCGTGCTGGACGAGGGGCCGACGCTTCAGGCGGCGCTGAAGGCGGGCCATATCGCCCTGATGCTGCTGGTGGGCCTGGTCCTGATCTCGGCGCTGGTCCTGGCCCTGTCGTCCGTCTTCGGCTGGACGCTGGACCTGTCGGGCGCGCGGGGTCAGGTGATCGCCGCCAATCTTCTGCTGGGCATGGTCGTCGTGGTCGAACTGGTCCGCGCCGCCCTGACCTTGGCGCTGATGCCCCGACGATAGCGCCTGCGCTAGCGGGCCCCGCCGCGCGCCTGTATGACCGCCGTCAAAGGAGACCAACCATGGCCGACGCCTATTCCAACCTGCTGATCGAACGCCACGCCGACGGCTATGCGGTGGTGACCCTGAACCGGCCCGAGGCTCTGAACGCGCTGAACGCGGCCCTGTTCAAGGATCTGGCCGACTTCCTGGACAGCGTCGAGCATGACGACAGCGTGCGCTGCCTGATCCTGACCGGCGCGGGCGAAAAGGCCTTCGCCGCCGGCGCCGACATCAAGGAGATGGCGGACCAGACGTATGCCCAGATGTACACGGGCAACTATTTCGCCCTCGGTCACGACCGCATCACCCGGTTCAGAAAGCCGATCATCGCCGCGGTGAACGGCTTCGCCCTGGGCGGCGGCTGCGAACTGGCCATGCTGTGCGACTTCATCGTCGCCTCGGACAAGGCGAAGTTCGGCCAGCCCGAGATCAACCTGGGCGTCGCGCCGGGCATCGGCGGGTCCCAGCGCCTGACCCGACTGGTGGGCAAGTCCAAGGCCATGGACATGGTCCTGACCGCCCGGATGATGGATGCGGCGGAAGCGGAACGCGCCGGCCTGGCCTCGCGCGTCTTCCCGCACGACACCCTGCTGGACGAAACGCGCAAGATCGCCGCCAAAATCGCCTCGCAAAGCCCGCTGGCGATCATTGCCAATAAGGAGATGGTCAACGCCGCGCTGGAGACGACCTTGACGCAAGGAGTCCAGTTCGAACGCCGCCTGTTCCACTCCCTGTTCGCCTTCGAGGACCAGAAGGAAGGCATGTCCGCCTTCGTCGAAAAGCGCAAACCCGAGTTCAAGGGGCGATAGGTCGCACGCACGCGTCAACCGATCGCCGTGATCGGGCGTTAGGGGCGGATGATGATCCGCCTTCTCGCCTCGCTGCTTGCAACCCTGTTCGTCCTCGCCCCGGTCGCCGTCCAGGCCAAGGTGCAGTCACAGGCCGCCCCGGCCTTCAGCTCCAGCCGCATCATCGTCGAGACGCGCGGGCGGGGGCCGGACATCATCTTCATTCCCGGCCTGGGTTCGACCGGCTCGGCCTGGCGGTCGACGGCGGATCGGCTCGATAACCGCTACCGGGTGCATCTGGTCACCCTGCGCGGCTTTGGCGAGACCCAGATCGGCGACAATGTCAGCGGCGGTCTGGCCGGCCCCGCCGCCAGCGAGATCGAACGCTACATCCGCGAACAGCGCATCGATCGTCCCGCCGTGATCGGCCATTCGCTGGGCGGCCAGATCGCCCTGCGCGTCGCCGCCGATATGGGCGACCGGATCGGGCGCGTCATGGTGGTCGATTCCTCGCCCTTCTTCCCGTCCCTGATCGATGCCCGCACCACATCCGATCAGGTCGAGCCCCTGGCCCGTCTGGGCTATCAGGCCCTGCTCCTGTTCGGCGATCAGGCGCTGAAGTCCCAGGTCGCGGCCTTTGGCGTGGACATGGGTCTGGCCGGCGACATGGTGTTCGAGGGGCTGGGGCTTCAGGGCGGCGACCGGCGCGTCCTGGCTCAGGGTCTGTATGAGGCCCTGACCGTCGATCTGCGCCCCCGCCTGTCTGAGATCACCGCCCCGGTCACCGTCGTCTATGGCTGGACCCGCAATCCCGAGGCACCGCGCAACCGGCTGGAGGGGCTGTATCGCTACGGCTTCGAAGGCTTGCCGCGCACGGCCCGGTTCGAGCGGATCGAAGGCGCCGAACACCAGGTGATGATGCAGCAGCCGCAGCGGTTTCTGGCGGCGGTGCAGCGGTTCCTGAGCTGACGCTCAATCCTTCAGCGCATCCACGACCACGCCCTCGGTCAACAGCTGCGGCAGGATTTCCGGATCGGCCCGGCCCGGTCGATACAGCAGATACAGCGGCACGCCTGAACGCCCATGCGCCTGAAGCTCGCGGGTGATGGCGTCGTCGCGCCGGGTCCAGTCGCCGACCAGATAGGCGGCGTTCGCTTCGCGCATCGCCTTGGCGACACGCGGCGAAGACAGGGCCGCGCGTTCGTTGATCTTGCACGTCACGCACCAGTCGGCGGTCAGATTGACCAGCACGGGTCGCCCCGACGCGGTCGCTGCATTCACCGCCGCCGCCGACCAGGGCTGGGCCGCCAGCGGGCCGCTGTCGCCTTGAGGCGCGGCGTCCATATCTCGCGCCGCACCGGCCGCAACGCCTGCCAGGCCCAGCGCCAGAACGCCGATGACGATCGCGCAGATCGTGGTCAGCATCGACCGTTCATCACGCTGGCGCGCCGCTTGCGCCAGGCCCGTCAACCAGGCCGCCAGAGCCAGCAGCAGCGCCGCTGTCAGCAGCAGGCCCAGGGCGTCGACGCCGCCCTGCCGCGTGAACACCCACAACAGCCACAGCGCCGCCCCATACATGGGAAAGGCCAGCAGACCCTTCAGCCGCTCCATCCAGACGCCGGGTCGCGGCAGGCGCGACAGCAGGCCGGGCGACAGGCTGACCGCCAGATAGGGCAGGGCCAGACCCAGCCCCAGCACCAGGAACACGGCCAGCGCCATCGGCCAGGACAGGACCAGGGCCGCGCCGAGCGCTGCGGCCATGAAGGGCGCGGTGCAGGGCGCTGCGACGACCACGGCCAGAACTCCGGTGAAGAAGGCGCCTACCGCACCGGGCAGGCGCGACAGGGGGCCGGACCCCGCGTTCTGCAATCCGGCGCCCACATGGAAGACTCCCGACAGGTTCAGCCCGACCAGCAGCATGACCAGGGCCAGGGCCGCGACCACGCCCGGCGACTGAAGCTGGAAACCCCAGCCGATCGCCTGACCCGCCGCCCTCAGCGCCAGCAGGGCGCCGGCCAGAACCAGGAAGCTGACCAGCACCCCGGCGGTGAAGGCCAGGCCGTCGCGCCGCGCCCGCGCCGGATCATGCGCCGCCGCCGACAGCGACGCCGCCTTCATCGCCAGAACCGGGAAGACGCACGGCATCAGGTTCAGCACCAGCCCGCCCAACAGCGCCAGACCCAGCGTCTGAAGGAAGACCAGAGCGCCGGTTCTCGCCGGCGTGGGCGTGGTCTCGTCCAGCGGCTTCAGCGCCGCGCCGCCTTGGGCGCCCGCCAGAGGCGCGCCCGGCTCCGCCGTGACCTCCCAGGCGCCCTTGTCGGTGGCCAGGACCCCGCTCAGCGCCGTCT
The DNA here is from genome assembly GCF_000964075.1 of Brevundimonas sp. KM4. Taxonomy (NCBI): domain Bacteria; kingdom Pseudomonadati; phylum Pseudomonadota; class Alphaproteobacteria; order Caulobacterales; family Caulobacteraceae; genus Brevundimonas; species Brevundimonas sp. KM4. The sequence goes on from NZ_JZRG01000003.1 coordinate 41,318, forward strand.
GCGTGGCATCCTTGCCGGCCGTCAGCGTCAGGGTCAGGCCGTTCGGTCCCCGCTGGCCCGACTGGGTCGCCGCATGGTCGATGCGCCCGCCGTCGAAAGGATAGAAATAGACCTGTCCGATGTCGGCCCCAATCAGCGGCCCGCCGGTGGCGGTCAGAATCAGTTGGCCGCCCTGACGCGTGACGCGCGCCTCGATCCCGGCCGGGCGCGGCGCGGTTTCGACCAGCCGCTCGATCTCTTCACCCCAGGGCTTGGCCAGGGGCGCTGCGCCCTCGCGCACCGGCAGGGCCAGCGACAGGGTCATCGGCTCGGGCACGCACATCTGGTCGCTGCACACCAGGAACAGCACATCCGTCGTCAGGGTCAGCACTTCGCCCGGCCGCTCCGTCGGCGGCACATGGATCGGTACGGGCAAGAGCACCGCGCCCGAATAGCCGTAGTTCATCAGGCTCATCAGCCGCTGGCGGCTGGGCAGGGGCCACAGGATCGGATCGGCGCTCACCCCGGCGGGCAGGGTCCAGATCAGGCTGGTCGCACCGCCGCTGTCGCCCGGATTGCGCCAATAGGTGTGCCAGCCGGGCGCAATCTTCTGGCGCACCGCCACCACGGTCGTCGAACCGGGCGCGACCCATTGCGACATCGGGACCAGTTCGGCCTCGATCCGCTCGGTCCGCTGCGGCCCGAAGGCGACGACGCCCGTTGGCTGGCTCTGCACCGGCTGGGCGACGGCCGCCGAAATGCCCGTCAAACTGAACAGTAGGCCGAGGAGAAGGGCGAAGAGGCGCAAACGCGTGTTCCGGCAGGCGAGGGGAGCGCCGCAACCTAATGCGTCACGCGTCCCCGCGCCATCGCTGCGCCCGCCCCCGCGTCGATCAGCGCGGATAGGCCTCGTAGATCACCTCCGCACGGCGCCGCAGCGGTTCGTCATTGCCGGCTGCGGTCGTGGCGCCCGCGTCGCCTGCGGCGTTCAGCTCGAAGATCGGCGCCGGCATGCCCGCCTGGGTCAGCGCCTCGACCACCGTCCGGGCGCGCCGCTGCGAAAGGTTCAGATTGGCTTCGGGCGTCCCCGTGGCGTCGGCTAGGCCCACCACGCGCACCTTGCGCACGTCGCAATCCTTGGCCTTGCTCGCCGCCGCCTTCAGCACCATCGCCGCCGGCTCGGTCAGCCGCGCCTGGTTCTCCAGGAAATAGATATCGAAACGCCCCGGCGCGCACAGCGATTCGCCCACCACCAGCGCCTCGCGTTTGGGCATCGGCGCGCACGCCGCCAGCACGCCCACGGCCGCCACGGCCAGACCCATTGATCGCTTCATCTCAGCCCTCCTCCGGCTCGGCCGGCCCATTACGCAAAAGAGGCGGCCCGTCGTCTGACAGGCCGCCTCTTCAACCTAACGCCGGTCGCGGACCTTCGCGACCGGCATTTGATCACTGATCAATAACGGCGCTGACCGTTGTCCCAGTAGCACTCGTCCTGACGGTTGTCGTAGCAGTAGTAGTAGCGACCTTGGCTGTCGCGATAACGCTGCTGGTTGTTGCGGTCCTGGTTCGAGCCGCGGATGGCGCCTGCGGTGCCGCCCAGGGCGCCGCCGATCAGGGCGCCGGTCGCAGCGTTGCCGCCGCCGACGTTGTTGCCGATGATGGCGCCGGCGACGGCGCCCAGGCCGGCGCCGGTGGCGCCTTGGCGGACGGTCTCGTTCGAGCCGTTGTTATAGCCGTACGGGTCGCTGGCGCAGGCCGAAGCCAGCAGGCCGGCGCCGGCAATCGCGATAATCGCCTTTTTCATGATGAATTCCTTTGTCCCTGGGTGTTGGCCCCTGTGGGCAGCAAACGTGTCCTCGCGGCATAGGTTCCGCGTCGACAAACTGCATCGGCAACTATGGTGACGCTTGGGCGGAACGACGGCGTCTGCGGGGCGTTCGGCCGCCATGACTGATGTCGCTGCTCCCGATACGCCCGAAACAGACGTGCGCTGCGCGCCGTCCACTCGCTCTCAGATCCGGCACGTCGTGATGCTGGTCAATCCGCTGTCCGGCAGCGTCGGACCGCGTGCGGCGGGCGAGGCCGAGGCGATCCTGGCCGACTATGATCTGAAGGCCGAGGTGATGACGCTGGGCGGCGGCGACTTCGACAAGACGATCGCCGAAGCCTTTGACGCCAAGCCGGATGTGATCTTCGTTCTGGCCGGCGACGGCACGGCGCGCTCGGTGGCGTCCAAGGCCAAGCCGGACGGTCCGATGATCGCGCCCCTGCCGGGCGGCACGATGAACATGTTGCCCAAGGCGCTTTACGGCACCGCCGACTGGAAGCTGGCGCTGAAGCGGGCGCTGGAGGAGGGCGAGCCCCAGGCCGTTTCCGGCGGCGAGGTTCAGGGCGAATACTTCTATTGCGCCGCCATTCTGGGATCGCCCGCGCTGTGGGCCCCGGCGCGCGAGGCGATGAGGACCGGCAAGATCAAGCTGGCCTGGCAATATGGCCGTCGCGCCCTGAAACGCGCCTTCTCGGGTCGCCTGCGCTTCACCCTGGATGGCGGCGAGAAACGCCGCACCGAGGCGCTGGTGCTGATCAGCCCGATGATCTCCAAGGCGATGGAGGATCCCATTGGACTGGAGGCCGCGGCCATGGACCCCAGCGACACGACCCAGGCCTTCCGCCTGGCCGCGACGGCGCTGTTCAGCGACTGGCGTCAGGACCCGGCCGTCTCGACCCGCCCGGCGAAACGGATCGAGGTGCGCGCCCGCTCCAAGATTCCGGCCGTGATCGACGGCGAGCCGTTGCTGCTGAAGCCCGAGGCCGTGATCCGTTTCGTGCCCAAGGCTTTCAAGGCGCTGGCGCCCAAACCGCCCTCGGCCGAGGACAGCGTCTGATGGGACGCGTTCTTCAGTTCTCCGACGTCCATTTCGGCTGCGAACACAAACACGCTTGCGCCGCCGCCCTGGAATACGCCCACGCCACGCCGAACGATCTGGTGCTGATCACTGGCGACATCACCCAGAAGGGGTTTCCCGACGAGTTCAAGGCGGCCGGCGAATGGATGCGGGCCATGCCCGAGCCGCGCTTCGTCATCGTCGGCAATCACGACGTGCCCTATTGGGACGCCATCGCGCGGGTCTTCCATCCCTGGCGGGCGTTCGAGACCGCGACCGGCTTTCCAGCCCACGACGGCCAGTTCTGCAGCGATGCGGTCATGGTGCGCGGCGTCGTCACCGCGCGCGGCTGGCAGGCGCGGCCCAACTGGTCAAAGGGCGTCATCGATCTGGATCAGACGCGGCGTGCGGCCGAGGCCCTGCGTCAGGCGCCGATCGGCGCGCTGCGGATCCTGGCCTGCCACCATCCGCTGATCGAGATGGTCGGCACGCCCATGACCGGCGACGTCAAGCGCGGCGACGAGGCGGCGCTGATCTTCGCGGAGGCCGGCGTCGATCTGATCATGACCGGCCACGTCCATGTGCCGTTCGCCATGCCGATCCCGCTGGCGGACCGCTGCTCCTACGCCGTCGGCTGCGGGACGCTGTCGCACCGCGAGCGCGGCGCGCCGCCCGGCTTCAACCAGATCGACTGGGACGCCAAGACCATCACCGTGACGGCTCTGGCCTGGGATGGAACCAGCTATCGCTCGCACCAGGTCTGGCGCCTGCCGCGCCGTCAGGACACCCGCAAGGCGAACACCGCGCCCAGCCCGGTCGAGCCCGGCGAACTGGAGAAGGCGGCGGTCTGAGCTTGTCTCCTCCCCATTTTATGGGGAGGTGGCTCGAAGCGTAGCGCAGAGACGGAGGGGTTCTTTGCCGCCTCACAAACGCCGGCCGGATTTCAAGAGCCCCTCCACCACGCTTCGCGCGGTCCCCCTCCCCACGCTGTGGGGAGGAGACGGTTGGGATCACCGGAACGGCGGCTCGTCGAAGGCGCGCAGTTTGCGCGAGTGCAACTTTGAGCCTTCGCTGCGCATCAGATCGACCGCCTGGATGCCGATCTGCAGGTGTTCGGAGATCGAGCCTTCGTAGAAGCGGTTGGCCTGACCCGGCAGTTTGATCTCGCCGTGCAGCGGCTTGTCCGACACGCAAAGCAGCGTGCCGTAGGGTACGCGGAAGCGATAGCCCTGGGCCGCGATGGTGGCGCTTTCCATGTCGATGGCGACGGCTCTGGACTGGTTGAAGCGCAGGGCCGACTTGGAATAGCGCAGCTCCCAGTTCCGGTCGTCGGTGGTGACGACGGTTCCGGTGCGCAGGCGCAGCTTGACCTCGTCGCCCGGCATGCCGCTGACCGACTTGGTGGCGTCATAGAGCGCGCGCTGAACCTCGGCGATCGACGGGATCGGAATGTCGGGCGGCAACACCGCGTCCAGCACGTGATCGTCGCGCAGATAGGCGTGAGCCAGCACATAGTCGCCGATGGTCTGGCTGGCGCGCAGACCGCCGCAGTGACCGATCATCAGCCAGACGTGCGGGCGGGTGACGGCCAGGTGATCCGTGATCGTCTTGGCGTTGGACGGGCCGACGCCGATGTTGACCAGGGTCACGCCCTTATGGCCCGGCGCGGTCAGGTGGTAGGCCGGCATCTGGTGCTTCTTCCAGGCCGTGTCGCTGATCGCCGCTTCGGGATTGGGCGTATCGCGCGTGATCACCACGCCGCCGGCGCAGGACAGGGTCTGATACGGCGAGCCGGGCGTCCGAAGCTGTTCGATGGCCCAGCGCACGAACTCGTCGACGTAACGATTGTAGTTGGTGAACAGGACATAGGACTGAACGTCGTCCACCGGCGTGCCGGTGTAGTGTTTCAGCCGCGCCAGTGAGAAGTCGGTCCGCAGGCCGTCGAAGTGCGACAGGGGGAAGTCGCCGCCCATCTCGAACAAGCCGTCGGCGATTTCGTCGCCGATATGGGCCAGGTCCGTGGTGGGGAACCAGCGTGCCAGGGCCGCCGTCATCGACCGGTCCAGCGCGACCTCCAGCCCGTCGGTTACATAGGGGAAGGGGATCTCCTGGCGCGACACGCCGACCTCGAAGGTCGCATTGTATTCCTGCTCCAGCAGGCCCAGCTGTTCGGTCAGATAGGGGCGGAACAGGTCCGGTCGCGTGACCGTGGTCGAATAGCTGCCCTGTCTCGACAGCCGGGCGTAGGCGCGCGGCTCCAGATCCTGGGGGCGATCCCCGTCCCAGCGGATGCGAAGTTCGGGATAGGCGAACACCCCTTCGGCGCGTTTGACTGGATCGGGCCGCGCGCCGGTGTTGACGAAATCCCGCACGGCGTCGCGCAGATTGGTCACGGATTGGGTGTAGAGGGTTTCGAGGCGGTCCAGCGCCGCCTGTGCTGTCATCTGTTCTGTCATGACTTCCTCTAGCGAAGCTTCGCGGCTTTGGCGAGGCGCCGCCCGTTTAAACCCGATTTCGCTGCATTGCAGCAATTTATGACGGGCGTGCGGTTGCGGATCGGAGCGTGACGGCGCATCTGGCCCGGATGTCTTCTTCCCTTGCGTCAGCGCCCGCCAAGAAGGAGCTCGGCTTCGTCGAGTTCGTCTGTCTCATCGCCCTGATGATGGCGCTGAATGCGCTGGCCATCGATTCCATGCTGCCGGCTCTGCCGCACATCGGCGCCGACCTGAAGGTGGCGACCGACAATGACCGGCAATGGGTGGTGACGGCCTATCTGCTGGGCTTCGGCGGGGCGCAGCTGTTCTACGGTCCGTTGGCGGATCGGTTCGGCCGAAAACCCGTCCTGCTGTTCGGCGTCGGCGTCTATGTGATGTTCAGTCTGCTGGCGACCCTGGCGCCGACCTTCGAGACGCTGATCATGGCCCGCGTCGGTCAGGGTCTGGGCAGCGCCTGCACCCGCGTGCTGGCCGTCTCCATCGTACGCGATCGGTACGAGGGGCGCACAATGGCGCGGGTCATGTCTTTCAGCTTCCTGGTCTTTCTGGGCGTGCCGATCCTGGCGCCGTCGCTGGGTCAGATGATCATGCTGGTCGGGCCGTGGCGCTGGATCTTCGCCGGGCTGGGCCTGATCGGGGTCGGCCTGATCGTCTGGGCGTCGGTGCGTCTGCCCGAGACGCTGAAGCCCGAGGATCGGCTGCCAATCCAGGTCAAGCGGCTGGCCTCGGCCTACAGGATCGCCCTGACCGATCGCACGGCCGTCGGCTACACCCTGGCCATGACGGCGATCACCGGGGCCCTCTTCGGCTTCATCAACTCGTCGCAGCAGATCTTCGCCGACGTCTTCCACGCCGAGGCGGCGTTTCCGGCCATCTTCGCCCTGATCGCGGGCGGCATCGCCGTGGCCTCGATCGTCAATGCGCGACTGGTGGTGAAGCTGGGCTCGCGCAGGATTTCGCATACGGCCCTGATCGGCTTCACCAGCATCGCGGCCATCCATGCGGTGGTGGCGATCAGCGGTTATGAATCGATCTGGACCTTTGCGGTGCTGCAGACGCTAACCATGTTCTGTTTCGGCCTGATCGCAGGCAATTTCGGATCGATGGCCATGGAGACGATGGGCAAGATCGCGGGCACGGCGGCCTCGATCCAAGGCTTCATCTCCACCATCGTCGGCTCGCTGCTGGGCTTTGCGGTGGGTCAACAGTTCAACGGCACCACCATTCCGATGTCGGTCGGCTTCACTCTCTTCGGCTTGGTCGCCCTGGGCTGGGTGCTGTTCGCCGAGCGGGGACGGCTGTTCCGGGCCCATCACGCGCCGGTCGCCGCCAAGGCTTGATCTTTTTCGCGTTTCCGCGCGTTCTCCGGGCCAATCGTCAAGATCAGCCCAGGAAAACCTCGATGACGCGCAAAGCGCTCGGTCTCGTCTCCGCCCTCGCCCTGGCCGCCGCCATGGGTCTGAGCGCCTGCTCCACCACGACGGGAGGGTCGGCCATGACCCCGCCCGCCATCGCCCCGGCGCCCGGTCCCGAGGCGGTGGACGTCCACACCCATGCCCGGCCCGAGATCGCCCGTGTCGTCGATGTGGCCTTGGACCTGACCGCCGACTTCAACGCCAGGACCCTGGCGGGCACGGCGACCCTGGACATCCTGGCGATCCCGGGCGCCAATGAGATCGTGCTGGATATCCGCGACCTGGACATTCAGGACGTGCGCGATGCGGCGGGCCAGCCGCTGCGCTATGTGGTGGGCGACAACGACCCGATCCTGGGCCAGCCGCTGACGGTCTATTTCCCGGCTTTCGCCGCCAATGAGCGGCGCAAGATCACCATCCGCTATTCGACCCGCCCGAATGCGGCGGCGCTGCAATGGCTGAGCCCCAGCCAGACGGCGGGCGGACAGAAGCCCTATCTGTTCAGCCAGGGCCAGGCGATCCTGACCCGCACCTGGGTGCCGACCCAGGACAGCCCCGGCATCCGCCAGACCTATTCGGCCCGCATCACCGCGCCTGAAGACCTGACGGTGGTCATGAGCGCCGATCATCTGACGCCGAACGGCGAGCGAGCTGCAAACGGCATGAAGACCTGGCGCTTCCGGATGGATAATCCGATCCCGCCCTATCTGATCGCGCTGGGCGTCGGCGATATCGCCTTTGCGCCGTTCGACGGCCGCACCGGAGTCTGGACCGAGCCCAGCCGCCTGCGCGCCGCCCAGTGGGAACTGGAACCGACCGCCCAGATGGTGACGGCGGCCGAGAAGCTGTACGGCCCCTATCGCTGGGGCCGCTACGACCTGCTGGTCCTGCCGCCCTCCTTCCCGTTCGGCGGGATGGAGAACCCGAAGCTGACCTTCGCCACCCCGACCATCATCGCCGGCGATCGCTCGCTGGTGTCGCTGGTCGCGCACGAACTGGCGCACTCCTGGTCGGGCAATCTGGTCACCAATGCGACCTGGAACGACTTCTGGCTGAACGAGGGCTTCACCGTCTATTTCGAGAACCGGATCATGGAGTCGGTCTATGGTCATGACCGCGCCATGCAGGAGCAGGTGCTGGGCTGGGACAGCCTTCAGGACACGCTGAAGTCCCTGCCGGCGGCGGACACCCGCCTGCATCTGGACCTGAAGGGCCGCGATCCCGACGACGGCATGAACGACATCGCCTATGAGAAGGGCGCCCTGTTCCTGCGGACCATCGAACGCACCGTCGGGCGGGATCGGTTCGACGCCTGGCTGCGCGGCTATTTCGACCGCAACGCCTATCGCCCGATGACCACGGCCATGTTCCTGCAGGACATCCGCGACAATCTGATCAAGGGCGACGCGGCGCTGGAAAGCCAGTTGCAGATGGACGCCTGGGTCTATCAGCCCGGTCTGCCGTCCAACGCCGTCGCGCCGATGTCCCACGCCTTTGAGCCGGTCGATGCGGCCGCCGTCGCCTTCTTCAAGGACAAGGGACTGGCCTCGGCCATTCCGTGGGCGGACTGGAACACCCAGCAGCGCCAGCGCTTCCTGGGCTGGCGTCCCGAGGGCCTGCGGACGGGCGCCGACTGGCTGACGAATGCGCAGCTGGCCGATCTGGAGCGCACGCTGAACCTGGCGAACGAAGGCAACGCCGAACTGACCTTCGCCTGGCTGCAGATCGCCCTGGCGCATCGCTATCAGCCGTCGGTCGCCACGGCCGAGAAGTTCCTGACCAGCCAGGGCCGTCGCAAGTTCGTCCTGCCGCTGTTCCAGACCCTCTGGAACGAGGGCGACTGGGGGCGCGGCAATGCGCGACGCATCTACGCCGAGGCCCGGCCGCTGTATCACCCGGTCACCAGCGGTTCGGTCGATCAGTTGGTCGGACGGCCGTAAGCCTAGAGGTCCACGACCGCCACGCCGGTTTCTTCCGACAGTCGTTCCGCCAGGACGGCGCGGTGGCAGCCGGCGTGGTCGGCCTCGAAGCAGAGCAGGGCGACGGGTTTGTCGGCCGCCAGCGCCTTCAGTCGCTCGTACTCGATCTGCGCCTGGGGTTCGGCCAGGTGATCGGCGAAGATGGCGCGCATCTCGTCGACACGGCCCTTGCGCGCCGCGTCACGTCCCGTCTTGGGCGTGCCAAGCCCGCGCAGGTGGACATAGTCGATCCCTTCGGCCTTCAGGCTCTCGCCCAGGATCGTCTTGGAAAAGCCGGCGCGGCGGGATGCGGCGACCGCGCGGACATCGACCAGGGTTTGCACGCCGGCCGTCTTCAACCGCGCGATGACGGCGGCCTGGGTCGCGCCCTCGTAGCCAATGGTGAAAAGCTTCATCCGCCTCAGATGGGCGGCCGCGCGTCGAACGCCAGCGTGACCGTGAAGGCCCGCGTTGCGGTGCGGCGCCCTATCGTCTATCCCGCCGAAACGGATTTCGACTGGAGCTTTCCCCATGGCTGACCTCGCCCCCGGCGTCGTGACCCTCTTCGGAGGTTCGGGCTTTATCGGGTCGCAGGCGGTGCGCGCCCTGGCGCGTCGCGGCTGGCGCATTCGGGTCGCGGTGCGCAACCCGGTCCTGGCGATCGAGATCCAACCGCTGGGCGATCCCGGACAGATCCAGTTCATGCGCTGCGACATCACCAACCCGGCGGATGTGGCGCAGGCCGTGCGCGGCGCGGACGCCGTCGTCAATCTGGTCGGCGTGCTGCATGACGCAGGCGGCAAGCGCGGCTTCGACGCCGTTCACACCGAGGCGGCCAAGACCATCGCCGAGGCCGCCAAGGCGGCGGGCGTTGAGCGCCTGGTCCAGATCTCCGCCATCGGCGCCGACGCCGCCAGCCCCTCGGCCTATGGTCGCACCAAGGCCCAGGCCGAGGCGGCCGTTCGCGCCGTCTATCCGGATGCGGTGATCCTGCGTCCGTCGCTGGTCTTCGGCGCGGGCGACAGCTTCCTCAATCGCTTCGCCGCCATGGCGACGATGGCGCCGGCCCTGCCGCTGATCGGCGGCGGCGAGACCCGGTTCCAGCCGGTCTATGTCGGCGATGTCGCCGAGGCCATCGCGCGCGGCGTGACCCGCGCGGACGCCGCTGGCCGCACCTACGAACTGGGCGGGCCGAGCCTCTACACCTTCCGCGAGGTGCTGGAGCTGGTGCGTCGCGAGACGGGCCGCGACCGGATGCTGGTTTCGGTGCCCTTCATCGTCGCCAAGCCCCTGGGTTCGCTGCTGCAACTGAGCCGCTTCGTCGGCCTGACCCCGCCGCTGACGCGCGATCAGGTGTTGATGCTGGAGAAGGACAATGTGGTCGCCGCCGATGCGTTCGGCCTCAGCGATCTGGGCATCGACCATCCGGCCGGCATGGCGGCGATCGCCCCGTCCTATCTGTGGCGCTACCGCGTCGGCGGCCAGTTCGCCGAAGCGCCCGCCCACTAAAACCCCTTCCCTCTGACGCCGCCGCTGGTCGCCTTCGCGGCCGGCGGCGTCTTCTGTTTGGGAACAAAGAGTGCACAGCTTAAGGATGCCGGCCACGCGCCCCCCGTTCTCCACCACCGACACGCCTGACCTGAACGACGCGCGGGCGCTGCTGGCGCGCGTCTGGGGGCACGCCGACTTCCGGGGACTGCAAGGGCGGGTTGTCGAGCAAATCCTGTCGGGCGGTGATGTGCTGGCGGTCCTGCCGACCGGCGGCGGCAAGAGCGTCTGCTATCAGATCCCCGCCATCCTGCGCCCCGGACTGGGGCTGGTGGTGTCGCCGCTGATCGCCCTGATGACCGATCAGGTCGAGGCGTTGAAGCAGCAGGGCGTCGCGGCGGCGCGGCTGGATTCCGGGGTGTCGCTGGACGAGCGTTCGGCCATCTGGGCGGCGGCGCGGTCGGGGGAGCTGGACCTGCTCTATGTCTCGCCCGAAGGCCTGGCGGCGGGCGCCATGATGGACCGGCTGGCCGAACTGCCGCTGAGCCTGATCGCCATCGACGAGGCCCACTGCGTCTCGCAATGGGGTCACGACTTCCGGCCCGACTATCGCAACCTGGGTCTGCTGGCAGAGCGGTTCCCCGACGTGCCGCGCATCGCCGTCACCGCCACCGCCGACGCCCGCACCCGCGACGACATCCTGCGCTCGCTGCGGCTGGAAGAGGCGACGGTCTTCGTCGACAGTTTCGCGCGTCCGAACCTGCAATTGTCAGCCGAGCGCAAGGAGAGCGCGTCTCGGGCCAAGACCGATGCGCGGGTCATCGAACTGGTGCGCGAACGGCGGGGCAAGTCGGGCGTCGTCTATTGCGGCAGCCGCGACGGCTGCGACCGCGTCGCCCAGGCGCTGCGCGACGCCGGGACCAACGCCATCGCCTATCACGCCGGCATGGACACTAAGGAGCGCGACCGCCGGCTGGAACGCTTCCTGGCCGAGGAGGGCGCCGTCATGGTCGCCACCATCGCCTTCGGCATGGGCGTGGACAAGGCCGACGTCCGCTTCGTCATCCACGCCGATCCGCCGGGCAGCCTGGAGGCCTATTGGCAGGAAATCGGGCGCGGCGGTCGCGACGGCGAACCGGCCGAGGGCATCACCCTGTATGGCCCCTCCGACATCGCCTGGTCCCTGCGTCGTCTCGACAGCCGCCCGATGGCCGAGGAGGTCAAATCGGTTCAGGTGCGCAAAACCCGTCAGCTGTTCGCCATGCTGGACGGCGCCGTCTGTCGCGCCCAGGCCGTGCGGCGATACTTCGGCGAGCATGACGCCCAGCCTTGCGGCGTCTGCGACATCTGCGGCGACCCGCCCCAGCTTTATGACGCGACCGTCCCGGCCCAGAAGGCGCTGGCGGCGGTGCAGCGGCTGGGCGGCCGGTTTGGGAGGGGCCGCGTCGTCGATCACCTGACCGCCCGCACCAAGGACGTGCAGCCGTGGGAGCAGCAACTGTCCACCTGGGGCATCGGGCGCGAGATTTCGCTGAACAGCTGGCGCGAGATCGTCGATCACCTGCTGTTCGAAGGTCTGCTGGTCGAGGATCCCAACGACGGCAAGCCGCTGGTCGGGCTGGGCGATCCCGAGGCGGTGCGCGCCGTCTATCGCGGCGAGCGCCAGATCGAGGTGCGTCGCGCGCCGCTGAGGGCCGATACCGCCCCGCGTCGTCGTGATCGATCGGGCGAGGGGCGCAATGCGGCGCTGGAGACGATGGACGCCGATGTCCGCGCGCGGTTCGAGGCCTTGCGCGCCTGGCGCCGCGACCGCGCCTCGGAACAGCACGTCCCGCCCTATGTCATCTTCCAGGACCGGACGTTGCTGGAGATCGCCCACGCCGAGCCGGGCGACCTGAACAGTCTGGGCGCCATTTCCGGCGTCGGTCAGTCCAAGCTGGATCGCTACGGCAAGGGCGTGCTGGAGGCGCTGGCCGCCCTCTAGAAGGCGTCAGACTTCCGGCTTGGGCGGGGCGGTGATGACTTCGACGTTGTCGTTCAGCAGATAGGACAGTTCCGACAGGGCGACCGCGCGTTCGGCCGGGTTGGCGGCGGCCTGAACGGCCTGAACCTTCTTGGGCATGTCCTCGGAAATGCCGCGCAGGATGCATTTCAGATCGCCGTCGGTGCCGCGTTCCTTCAGGATCAGGTGGCCCTGCATGTCCAGGGCGGCCAACTGTTCGGCCTGGGCCTTGAAGCCGGTGAAGGCCTGGCTGGTGAAGAAGGCGGCGTCGTCGGCGGCCTTGGCGGCGGCCCAACCATCGACCACGGCCTTCAGGCTGGCCGAGCGCGAGATGATGTCGGCGAACAGCGGCTCACCCGCCACCGAGACCGGCGCGCCGGGCGCGGCGGCCGGCTGTTCGGCGGCCAGGGCGACGGACGGATTGGACATCGCCAGGGCGATCGTGAGAGCAAGGCCGCAGGACATGGAGGTGACTTCCTGTTTCAGCGTCCGCTGGGACGTTGAACCTGAATACGCCCCAGCCGTAAACGAGTGTTTACCCTGTCATTCCCGATGGAGACGACGATGACCCGCGACGCCGCCTGGACCGCCTTCGACCAAGCCGCCGCCGAGGCTGCCTCCGCGCGGATCGTGGATCAGTTCGCCGCCGATCCCGACCGGCTGGCGCGGATGTCGGTCGAGGCGGCGGGGCTCTATCTGGACCTGTCGAAACAGAGCTGGACCAAGGCCGCCTTCGACGCCTGCCTCGATCTGGCGAGGGCATCAGACGTCGAGGGACGTCGCGCGGCCCTGTTCGCCGGCGAGGCCGTCAATCTGACGGAAGGGCGGGCGGTGCTGCACCCGGCCCTGCGCGCCGCCCCGGGCGCCGACTTCAAGGCCCTGGGCGAGCCGGTCTCGGCCGAGGTGGACGCGGTGCGGGCGGACATGAAGGCCTATGCCGACGCCGTGCGCTCGGGCGCCGAGGCGGGCGCGACGGGCAAGACATTCGAGGCGATCGTCCATGTCGGCATCGGCGGGTCGGACCTGGGGCCGCGCGTGGTCTGGGACGCGCTGCGCCCGCTGGACCCGGCCATCGACCTTCGCTTCGTCGCCAATATCGACCCGCGCGATATGGCCGAGGCGCTGACGGGTCTCGATCCCGAGACCACCCTGGTGGTGGTCGTGTCCAAGACGTTCACGACGCAGGAAACCCTGGCCAACGCCGAGGCCGCCAAGGCCTGGCTGGCGGCGTCGCTGCCGGCCGAGGGGATGACCAGACACTTCATCGGGGTGACGGCGGCGCCGGACAAGGCGGCGGCCTTCGGCTGCGGTCGGACCTTCGCCTTCCGGGACTGGGTCGGCGGGCGCTATTCCCTGTGGTCGGCGGTCAGCCTGTCGTGCGGCATCGCCCTGGGCTGGGACGTGTTCGAACGGATGCTGGCGGGCGCCGCAGAAATGGACGCCCATTTCGTCTCGGCGCCGCTGCAGCGGAACGCGCCGATCCTGCTGGCCCTGGCCCAGGTGTTCAACGTCGACGGCCTGAACCGGCCCGCCCGCACCGTCGCCCCCTACGCCCATGCCCTGCGTCGTCTGCCGTCCTTCCTGCAGCAGCTGGAGATGGAGTCGAACGGCAAGCGGGTGCATCGCGACGGTACGCCGGTGACGCGCCAGACCTGTCCCGTCGTCTTCGGCGAGCCCGGCACCAACGGCCAGCACGCCTTCTTCCAGCAGATCCATCAGGGGCCGGAGGTCGTGCCGGCCGAGTTCGTGATCGTCGCCAAGACGCATGCGGACGCGCCGGAATCGCCGCTATGGTCCAACGCGCTCGCCCAGGGGCAGGCCCTGATGCTGGGCAAGACGACCGAGGCCGCCAAGGTCGAGGGCTTGGCTCAAGGGTTGTCGGAAGAGGAGGCGACGCGCCTGGCGTCCCACCGCACCTTCACCGGCAACCGTCCGTCGACATCGATCGTCATGGAGCGACTGACGCCCGAGACCCTGGGCGCGCTGCTGGCCCTGTATGAGCACAAGACCTTCGTCGAGGGCGTGATCTGGGACATCAACAGCTTCGACCAGTGGGGCGTCGAACTGGGCAAGGTCCTGGCCAAGGCGATCCTGAAGGACGTGGACGCGGGCGGCCCCTCGGCGGACCTGGATCCGTCCACGGCAACCCTGATGACGCGGTTGATGGGCTGACGCGATAAGGGCCCGTCCTTGCGGACGGGCCCTGCCGATCACCTAGACTGTCAAACGCTTACCAGCGGCGGTCGTAACGGTAGTCGCGATCGTTGCGATAGTCGCGGCGGTCATAGCGCGAGTCGTAACGGCGGCCGTCGTAGCGGTAGTCGTAGCCCGAGCGGCTGCGATCGATGCCGTGCTCGCGCTCCCAGTGGCCCTGGTTACGGTAGCACCGGCCGCCGCGGTAGTATTCGCAGCCCGAGCCGCGGTTGGAGGCCACAGCACCCAGAGCCGCACCGGCAAGCGCGCCGCCCGCGATATAGCTGCCATCGCCGTTGCCATAGATGGCGCCGGCCAGACCGCCCACGGCGGCGCCGATCAGGGCGTTACGGCCGGTGTTGTCGCGATCGCGCGATTGGGCGGAAGCCGGAGCGGCCATCAGGCTCAGGGCCACGACGGGGGCGGCGGCGACCGCAGTGATCTTCAGCAGCTTGGACATCTTGGTCTCCTTCTTTCGTTGCCGAACTGCATTCCAGAGCGGGGAAGGCATCCAGCGTTGAGGCTGTTCTATCGCTCCCAGTTTGAACGACCCCGGAGGTCGGCATTCATTTTCGGTTCATTTGTCACAGAGAATTCGCGCCGCGATAGAGACGCGCCGCTTGACGATGCCAGCGCCTCTGCCTAACTCCCGCCCGCGTTAGCACTCTCGCTGGTTGGCTGCCAAAACGGCGATCGCGAGAGCGCCGCACACCGTTTCAAAAACGCCCCGATCCGGGGGTTTTACAGGGAGAAGTCCGATGGCGTTCCGTCCGCTCGGCGACCGCGTGCTGGTCAAGCGCGTTGAAGAAGAATCCAAGACCAAGGGTGGCATCATCATCCCCGACACCGCCAAGGAAAAGCCTCAGGAAGGCGAAGTCGTCTCCGTCGGCCCTGGCGCCCGTGACGACCAAGGCAAGGTCAATGCTCTGGAGCTGAAGGCCGGCGACCGCATCCTGTTCGGCAAGTGGTCGGGCACGGAAGTGAAGATCGACGGCGAAGACCTGATCATCATGAAGGAATCCGACGTCCTGGGCGTGCTGTCCTAAGCACCCGACGTCCGACGTTCTTCAATCAATCCATATAGATAGGAGCTGCCCGCATGGCCGCTAAAATCGTACAGTTCAACACCGACGCGCGTGACAAGATGCTGCGCGGCGTCAACGTCCTGGCCAACGCCGTCAAGGTGACCCTGGGTCCCAAGGGCCGCAACGTCGTGATCCAGAAGTCCTTCGGCGCCCCGCGCTCGACCAAGGACGGCGTTTCGGTCGCCAAAGAGATCGAGCTGGAAGACGCCTTCGAGAACATGGGCGCCCAGATGATCCGCGAAGTCGCTTCGAAGACGAACGACAAGGCGGGCGACGGCACCACCACCGCAACCGTCCTGGCTCAGGCCATCGTGCAAGAGGGCCTGAAGGCCGTCGCCGCCGGCATGAACCCGATGGACCTGAAGCGCGGCATCGACAAGGCTGTCGGCCTGGTGCTGGAAGAGATCAAGTCGAACTCCAAGCCGGTCTCCAACAACTCGGAAATCGCGCAGGTCGGCACCATCTCGGCCAACGGCGACTCGGAAATCGGTGAGCTGATCGCTCAGGCGATGGCCAAGGTCGGCAACGAGGGCGTGATCACCGTCGAAGAAGCCAAGACCGCCGACACCACCGTCGACGTCGTCGAAGGCATGCAGTTCGACCGCGGCTACCTGTCGCCCTACTTCATCACTAACGCAGACAAGATGGAGGCTGTCCTCGAAGAGCCGCTCATCCTGCTGTTCGAGAAGAAGCTGACCTCGCTGCAGGCCATGCTGCCGATCCTGGAAGCCGTGGTGCAGTCGGGCCGTCCGCTGCTGATCATCGCTGAGGACATCGAAGGCGAAGCCCTGGCGACCCTGGTCGTCAACAAGCTGCGCGGCGGCCTGCGCGTCGCCGCCGTCAAGGCTCCGGGCTTCGGCGACCGCCGCAAGGCCATGCTGGAAGACATCGCCATCCTGACGGGCGGCCAGGTCATCTCGGAAGACCTGGGCATCAAGCTTGAGTCGGTCACGCTGGACATGCTCGGCAAGGCCAAGAAGGTCTCGATCACCAAGGACGACACCACCATCGTCGAAGGCGTTGGCGGCAAGGAAGAGATCGAAGCCCGCGTGGCCCAGATCAAGCGCCAGATCGAAGACACCACGTCCGACTACGACAAGGAAAAGCTGCAGGAACGTCTGGCCAAGCTGGCCGGCGGCGTTGCAGTCCTGCGCGTCGGCGGTTCGACCGAAGTCGAAGTGAAGGAAAAGAAGGATCGCGTCGACGACGCCCTGAACGCCACGCGCGCCGCGGCTGACGAAGGCATCGTTCCCGGCGGCGGCATTGCGCTGCTGAAGGCGTCGAAGATCCTGGCTGACGTCAAGGGCGACAACGCCGACCAGAACGCCGGCATCGCCATCATCCGTCGCGCCCTGCAGGCTCCGATCCGTCAGATCTCGGAAAACGCAGGCGTCGAAGGTTCGATCGTCGTCGGCAAGGTGCTGGAAAACGACCAGTCCTCGTTCGGCTTCAACGCCCAGACCGAAGAGTACGGCGATCTGGTGCAGATGGGCGTCATCGACCCCGCCAAGGTCGTCCGCACGGCTCTGCAAGACGCCGCTTCGGTGGCCGGCATCTTGATCACGACGGAAGCCGCCGTCGCCGACGCCCCCAAGAAGTCGGGCGGCGCTGCGGCTCCCGACATGGGCGGCATGGGCGGCATGGGCGGCATGGACTTCTAAGCGGAAGGGCGGCCTTCGGGCCGCCCGGACGCCCCGGCGAAGGCCGGGGTCCAAGCTAACCGACGCTGAAATGCAGAAGGGCGGGACCGCAAGGTCCCGCCCTTTTTGTTTGCCTATCCTCTCTGCGAAGCGGGGAGGGTGTGGCTGTTTCAGAACTCCGAAATCGCGCCCGGCTTGCGGGACCGCGTCTTCAGCCACATCACGCCCAGGAGGTCCGAGACAGAGGCGCGCAGGCGGCCCCAGTTGGTGTATTTCGAGCGGCCGACCTCGCGGTGGCGGTGGTCCACGTCGAGATACTGATTCTTGAACCCCTCGCGGATCATCAGGGCCGGCAGATAGCGGTGGATGTGATCGAAGTAGGGCAGCCGCAGGAAGACGTCGCGGCGGAAGGCCTTCAGGCCGCAGCCGGTGTCGTCGGCGTCGTCGCCCAGCAGTTTGCGGCGGATACGGTTGGCCCAGATCGAGGCCTGGCGTTTGGCCTCTGTGTCCTGGCGTTTGGCGCGACGGCCGCCGACCAGGCCCACGTCGCCAGGCGCGGCCAGAAGCGCATCGACCAGGCGGGGCGCATCGGCCGGCGGGTTCTGACCGTCGCCGTCCATCGTCACCACGACCGGCGCGCGCGCGGCCAGGACGCCGGTTCGAACCGCGCGGCTCTGGCCCGCATTGGTCCCGTGGGCCAGGACGCGGAGCGCCGGCAGTTCGGCCATGGCGGCCTTCAGCTCGGCCAGGGTCGCATCCCGGGACGCATCGTCCACGAAGATCATCTCGTACGAACGGCCGGCGAAGGCGGCGGCGATCTCGCGCGCCAGGGGCACGGCGGCGCCCGCCTCGTCATGGACGGGAACGACGACGGAGATTTCGGGCGTTTCGGGGGTCATCGGCGCTCCATAGAGGATAACGATGGCTTAGGGGAGACGGCTGACGACGGCGTAGTCGCCGTGTAAGGAGTCTGGAATGAAGACTTTCGATCTGGATGGCCGCATCGCCGGCTGGCGCGGGCCGGTTCTCGCGGCCCTGCTGACGCTGATCGCCGGGCTGCCGGGCCTGCTGCTGCTGCCGCCGCTGGATCGCGACGAGAGCCGGTTCGCCCAGGCCACGTCCCAGATGCTGGAGAGCGGCGACTATGTGGACATCCGCTATCAGGACGAGCCGCGCTGGAAGAAGCCGGTCGGCATCTACTGGATGCAGGCGGTCGCCGTGGGCCTGACCTCGGATGTCGAGGACCGCGAAATCGCGCCCTATCGCATCCCGTCCCTGCTGGGCGCCATGCTGGCGGCCTGGGCCGTGGCCTGGGCCGGCTCGGCCATGCTGGGCAGCCGGGTCGGCTTCTTCGGCGGGGCCATCATGGGGGCGACCTTCCTGCTGTCGACCGAGGCGGGGATCGCCAAGACCGACGCCATGCTGTGCGGGGCGACGACCCTGGCCATGGCGGCGCTGGCGCGCATCTATATGGCGACGAAGGCGGGCGAACGCCCGATCCGGCCGCACAAGCTGCTGTTCTGGATCGGGATCGGGCTGTCGATCCTGATCAAGGGACCGATCGGGTTTTTGGTCGTGGCCCTGGCGATCATCGCCCTGTCGATCTGGGATCGGAACGTCAAATGGCTGTATCGCCTCGGCTGGGGTTGGGGTCTGCCGCTGGTCGCCCTGATGGTCGGACCGTGGGCCATCGCCATCACCATCGCCACCGACGGCGGTTTCTGGCGCGAGGCCATCGGCGGGGATCTGGCGCCCAAGATCGCCGGCGCGCACGAAAGCCATTCGGGCTTCCCCGGCATGTATCTGTTGCTGGCGCCCCTGCTGTTCTTCCCCTCGACCCTGCTGTTGCCCGCCGCCGTCTCGACGGGTTGGAGCCGACGCGCTGAGCCGGCGATCCGGTTCCTGGTCTGCTGGCTGGTCCCGGGCTGGCTGATGTTCGAACTGGCGCCGACCAAGCTGTGGCACTACACCCTGCCGACCTTTGGGGCGCTGGCCCTGCTGGCCGCCGCTGCCCTGGCCCAGCCCATCGGCAAGGTCTCGCGCATCACCGGTGCGGTGCTGGGCGCCTTCGCGGCCCTGCTGATCATCGGCATCACTGTCTATGGGTTGACCGTATACGGCACCTCGACGGCCCAGACCTGGGCGGCGCTGACGGTGGTCATGGCGCTGGCGGCGGGGACGATGGGGGGCTTCCTGCTGCTGAACCGTGCGCCGGTCGCAGCGCTGGTCGCCTCGCTGGCGTTCGGGATCGTGGCGCACGCGGCCCTGTCGGGCACGATCCGCCAGTTGCGGCCCCTGGCTATCGCGCCCCAGCTGGAAAAGGCGCTGGAGGCGGCCGACCTGCACCCGCGTCAGGGGCGCACGCCGGGGCCGGTGGCGATCACCGGCTTCCATGAACCCAGCTTCGTCTTCCTGACCGGACGAGACACCGACCTGACCGACGCCCAGGGCGCGGCCGAGGCCCTTGCCGAGGGGCGGCCCGCCATCGTCGAAGGACGCGACGCCGACGCCTTCCGTGCGGCTGCGGCGCGTCTGGGCGTGTCCGGTCGCGCGGTCGGGACGGTCAACGGCTACAACTATTCGGCCGGCGATCCGGTCAGCCTGACCGTCTATGCGCCGCCGCCCCGAAACGGGAACGGTAACGGCAACGTCGTGGCGGGAGCCGAGTGATGGGCCGCTTCATCCAGATCGTCGAAGTCGGGCCGCGCGATGGCCTGCAGAACGAAAAGGCGGTGCTTGAGCCCGCGGTTCGCGCCGATCTGGTGCGACGGCTCGAGCAGGCGGGGGCGAAACGGATCGAGGCCGTCTCCTTCGTCCATCCCAAATATGTGCCGCAGATGGCCGGCGCCGAAGAGGTCATGGCCGCCCTGTCGCATGAGGCGGGGCGCAGCCGCATCGGCCTGGTGTTGAACGGCAAGGGCTATGACCGGGCGCTGGCGACCGGAGTGGACGAGGTCAATGTCTCGGTCGCCGCCACCGACGGCTTCGGTCTGAAAAACCAGGGCCTGGCGGTGAAGGATCAACTGGCCATGCTGGGCGAGATCGTCGCCCGCCGCCACAACGCCGGGGCCAGCGAGGGCGCGCCGTCGCTGTCGGCCATGATCTCCTGCGTCTGGGGCTGTCCGTTCGACGGCGAGGTGTCGGTGGATCAGGTCGCGGACATGGTCGGCGCCATCGCCGAGATGGGCGTCGGCGAGATCGGGCTGGCCGACACCATCGGCGCGGGCGATCCCTGGGCGGTGACGAGAAAGGTCGAGGCGGCCAGGACGGCCGCGCCGAGTGCGACCCTGCGCCTGCACTTCCACGACACCCGCAACACCGGCCTGGCCAATGCCTATGCCGGCGTCGAGGCGGGGATCGATGTGCTGGACGCCTCGGTCGGGGGGATCGGCGGCTGCCCGTTCGCGCCGGGCGCCACGGGAAACATCGCCACTGAGGACCTGGTCTATATGCTGGCGCGGGCCGGGTTCGAGACCGGCTATGACCTGGACGCCCTGATCGCGACGGCGCGCTGGATCGGCGAGGCCATCGGCCGGCCGGCGCCGTCGGCGCTCAGCCGGGCAGGCGGATTTCCCAAGCGCTGAACCTTTGTGGCGGCGTTTCGCAAACGGCGCTAAATCAGGGTGAACAGGCGTAGCCGTTGGACCGGCTGCGAAGAGGACCGTCCATGCTGCTCGCCATTCCGCTGCTGCTGATCCCGGTGGTGCTCTACAATATCGTGGTGCTGTTCGGCGCGCCGAGCGGGGCGGGCATGGTGCAGGCGGACGTGCTGCTGCGCGATCCGCTGTTCTCGATCACCATGACCTCGGGCGCGCAGTGGACGATCGGATCGGGCGACCTGATCCTGTTTCTCGGCCTGATCCTGCTGTTCTTCGAGCTGGTGAAGTCCACCTCCAGCCAGCGGATCGCCATCATCAATCACGCCCTGTCGATGATCCTGTTCATCGGCGTGCTGGTGGAGTTCCTGCTGCTGCCGGGTTTCGCGACCTCGACCTTCTTCCTGATCGTCATCATGATCCTGCTGGACGTGCTGGCCGGGTTCATCGTGACCATCATCGCGTCGCGCAAGGATTTCGATTTCGGCGGGGCGTGAGCCCAACGGCTCTCCCCGACAACGGCCTCAAGCAGCGCGAAGCGCGGTAGGCCCTAAGAAACATGCGCTCAAGTCGCGCGAAGCGCGGTAGGCTCCAAGAAACATGCGCTCAAGCAGCGCGAAGCGCGGTAGCGCTTACGAAAATGCCGTGAAGATCAGGGCGACGACGGCGATGTCGAAGGCTTTGGCGGCGAGGGCGAAGACGGCGGGCATGGGCGGGTCCGGCTGAGAGCGTTCTGCCTCTCCCCCAGCAAACCTCGTGCCGCCGGAGCGGCGTCAGCTCAGATGTCGGTCTTGGCGGTCTTGCCTGTTTTCGGACGACGCTCGGCCGCGCCCGAATATTCGGCTCCGAGGTAGGCGGAGCGGGCCGCATCCAGAACCGGCGGGCCGCCGCGCAGGCCGCGTTTCTGCCCGCTCTGGCCCATCTGCTGGGCGACGAAGGCGGCCGCGCCGGGCTCGGGCGTCGGCAGGACGGCAGCTCTTGCCGAGGCCGATTGGGGCTCGACCATCTCCGGCGCATCGACGGGGACCAGGGCGCGCGAGGCGGATCGGGCGCGCCGCTCGCGTTCGCGGCGTTCGCCTTCGCGGCGATCTACCCGGTCCGGTCCGCCGACGGCCTGTATCCGGTCGGTCATTTGCCCTTGCCGCCCGCCAGTTTCTCAATCTGACGGCGCATCTCGTCCATCTGGCGACGCATCTCGTCCAAGGCGTCGGGCGCCTCGGGCGGCGGGGCCGGTTCAGCCTTGTCGTCCGACGCGGCAGGCGTCGGCTCGGCGCGCGGGTAGGTGAAGGCCGGGAACATCTGCATGGCGCGCTCGAACATCGCCATATTGGCGCGCGCGGCGTCCTCCATCAGGGTCGCACCCGCGCCGGTTCCGAAGGCGCGGCCCATCTGACTGGCGAACTGTTCCTGCTGGCGACCGAAGTTGGCCAACGACATCTCTAGATAGGAGGGCAGGACGCCCTGCATCTGACCGCCGTAGAAGCCGATCAGCTGGCGCAGGAACTGAACCGGCAGCAAGGCCTCTCCCCGGCTCTCTTCCTCGAAGATGATCTGGGTCAGGATCTGGCGGGTCAGGTCGTCGTTGGTCTTGGCGTCATAGACGACGAACTCCGTCCCCTCGCGCACCATGGTCGCCAGGTCTTCCAGCGTCACATAGGCGCTGGTCCGCGTGTTGTAGAGCCTGCGGTTCGCATACTTCTTGATGACGACCTGAGCGCTGTCGCCGGTCTTTCCACCCTTGGTCTTTTCGTCAGCCACGCTTGTTCTCGCGATGTTGCAACGCGTCACTATCCTCCGTTGCGACGCGATGCGCCAGAGGGGGCGAAACCGCCGGGAACGGACGGTCGATCAGTGGCTCATCGCCGGGGCCAGCACGACGCCGACCAGCACCGCCGTCCAGTGGACTGTCGCGCCGGTGACGACGAAGCCGTGCCAGATGGCGCGGCGGAACTTCACGCGCGGACTGATGAAGACGAAGACGCCGGCGGTATAGATCAGGCCGCCGATGACCAGCAGGGCCAGAGCGATCGGATGCACCGTCTCCACCATCGGCTTCAGGGCCGCGACCGCCAGCCAACCGAAGACGACGTAGACGCCGCTCCAGAACTTGTCCGAGATGCGCGGCGCGAACAGCTTCACCCCGGCGCCCAGGAAGGCCAGGGTCCAGATCAGGGTGGTGAAGCCGATGGCCCACAGACCTTCGAACCGTTGGGTGGTGAAGGGGGTGTAGCTGCCGGCGATCATCAGGAAGATCGCCGCCTCGTCCAGCCGCCGTAGCACCGGGCGCGCAGCGCAGGGGTTGGTCCAGTTGTAGATGGTCGAGGCCGTCAGCATGCCGACGAGGCACAGCGCGTAGATGGCGGTCGCCATCACGCCGCCGATCCCCGCATAGACCCCGGCCAGACCCGCCAGGATGATGCCGCCGACCGCCGCCAGCATCAGGCCGACGACGTGAACCCACAGATCCGCCAGCTTTTCCGCGCGCGTCGGATAGTGCTCGATCATGTCCAGCTCGTCCGGCGTGCAGACGTGGGTGACAAGACGTTTCAGCGTGCGCAGCATGGACCTTCCAATCCGTCGATCGCCTCTATCGTTCCGCGACAATGCACCGACAGGGTGACGATTGGCTGAATCGCGCCCTGTCCATGTCGTCGCAGGTGACGAACGCGCTGCAATGCGGCAAAACGGTCACGCCGAGTTATTCTCCAAAGAGTGAAATCCCATGACCGACGTCGTCATCGTGTCCGCCGCGCGCACCCCGGTCGGCTCCTTCCTGGGCGCCCTGTCGTCCCTTCCGGCTTCCAAGCTGGGCGAGGTCGCCATCAAGGCGGCGCTGGAACGGGCCGGCGTCTCCGGCGACGAGGTCGATGAGGTGATCCTGGGTCATGTGCTGCAGGCCGCCGCGGGTCAGGGCCCTGCGCGCCAGGCCGCCGTGGGCGCGGGCGTTCGAAAGGAGGCCGCCGCCTGGAGCCTGAACCAGATCTGCGGCTCGGGCCTTCGCGCTGTCGCCATCGCCGCCCAGCAGATCGCTCTGGGCGACGCCAAGATCGTCGTCGCCGGCGGTCAGGAGAGCATGAGCCAGGCGCCGCACGCCCAACAGCTGCGCAACGGGCACAAGATGGGCGACGTCGCCTTGGTCGACACCATGATCAAGGACGGTCTGTGGGACGCCTTCAACGGCTATCACATGGGTCAGACGGCCGAGAACATCGCCGAAAAATGGTCGATCAGCCGCGAGGCGCAGGACGAATTCGGTCTGGCCAGCCAGCACAAGGCCGAGGCGGCCCAGAACGCCGGCAAGTTCGATGAGGAGATCACGCCGGTCGTCATCCCGGGTCGCAAGGGCGATGTGACGGTCGACAAGGACGAATATATCCGCCACGGCGCGACGCTGGAGCTGATGCAGAAGCTGAAACCCGCCTTCACCAAGGACGGCAGCGTGACCGCCGCCAACGCGTCCGGGCTGAACGACGGCGCCGCCGCCCTGGTGCTGATGAGCGCCGACGAGGCCAAGGCGCGCGGGCTGGAGCCCCTGGCCCGCATCGCCTCCTACGCCACCGCCGGCGTCGATCCGTCGATCATGGGGACCGGCCCGATCCCGGCCTCCAAGAAGGCGCTGGAGAAGGCCGGCTGGAGCGTCGCCGATCTGGATCTGGTCGAGTCCAACGAGGCCTTCGCCGCCCAGAGCCTGTGCGTGGTCAAGGAGCTGGGGCTCGACCCGGCCAAGGTCAACGTCAACGGCGGCGCCATCGCCATCGGCCATCCCATCGGCGCCTCGGGCGCGCGCATCCTGACGACGCTGCTGTTCGAGATGAAACGGTCGGGCGCGAAGAAGGGTCTGGCGACCCTGTGCATCGGCGGCGGCATGGGCGTGGCCCTGTGCGTGGAGCGCGCGTGAGCCGGTAAAAAGAAGGGGCGAGGTTTCCCTCGCCCCTCAACTCTTAGTCCGCCGCCGGATATTCGAACGGATCGCTCGGCGTGGGCTGGGTCGGCAGCGGCATGCGGGGCAGGGGTTCGTCGCGGTTGGCGGCGTTCAGCAGGAAGCTGGCCAGAATGACGGCCGCCTGACGCAGGTCCTCGGCCTTCAGGTGGTCATAGCTGTCGATGCTGGTGTGGTGCAGGCGGCTGGAATAGTCGAGCGGGTCCTGGATGAACTGATATCCCGGCACGCCGACGGTCTGCATATAGACGTGGTCGGTGCCGCCCGAGTTGCGCAGCGAGACGGTCGTTGCGCCCATGCTGGCGAACGGCGCCAGCCATTCCTGGAAGATTGGGGCGGCGGCGACATTGCCCTCGGCGTTGATGCCACGAATCTTGCCCGACCCGTTGTCCAGATTGAAATAGGCGACCAGATCGCGATAGCCGGCGCGCGGCTCGATCGGCCAGCGGCTGCGCCAGGTGCGGTTGTCCGGCAGTCCCGCCAGCGCCGGATCGTTCGACGCAGCCCGCGTCGCCAGATGACGGTCGACATAGGCCAGCGAGCCCAGGATGCCCTGCTCCTCGCCGTTCCACAGGGCGAAACGGATAGTGCGCTTGGGCTTGACGTTCAGGGCTTTCAGGATGCGGGCGGCCTCCATGACCACCGCGCTGCCCGCCGCATTGTCGACTGCGCCGTCCGAGGCCACCCAGCTGTCCAGGTGGGCGCCGGCCATGACGTATTCGGTTCCGCGCGCCGTGCCGGGGATGTCGGCCAGGATGTTGTAGGCGTTGACGTCCTCGTCGTGGAAGCGGACCTCGCTCATCAGCTCCAGCGTCGGCGGCGCGTCGGTCAGGGCCAGGCGCGCCAGACGGCGATAATCCTCGGCCGCCAACTCCATCCCCGCCAGCTTGGGCGTGGCGCCGACCTGATAGCTGTAGCCCGTGCCGTGTAGCAGGCCGCCGTCGCGCTGGGAAATCCGCACCCAGGCCAGGGCGCCCTGTTCGGCCAGGAAGGCGTCCAGCTGATTGGCGAAGTTGACGGTCTTCAGCGAGCGTTCGATGGCGGCCGGCGAATGCTGGGGCTGATTATAGGTGTTGCGCTCGGCCAGTTCGGCGCTGGTCCAGCGGCGGAAGGCCGGCTCGGTCGGCTCCGACCCCGTGCCCGGCTGGGACAGCATGACGATCTTGCCCGCCAGCTTTCCGCGCCACTTGTCGAAATCCTCAACCTTGGAGATCGGGGCCACGATCACGCCGCCGCTGATCACGCCATTGGTCGAGGGCGTCCAGGCGACCGGGATGGCGCGCAGATCCAGCGGGCGCGGCGCGGTCATGCGCGCGCTGGAGCGGACGATGGACCAGCCCCGGCCGAACTCGAATCCTTCGGCGCGCACGTCGGACAGACCGTAGTCGCGGAACTGCTGCTGCGCCCAGCGTTCGGCCTCGCGCATCTGGGGCGAGTTGGTCATCCGCCCGCCGATCCGGTCGGTCAGATAGGCGGCGGTCTGCATCACCTGACTGTGGTTCAGCCCCTGGTCGATGATGCCGTTGACGGCGACGCGGTCCACCGACTGGGCGGCGACCGGCGTGGCGAGAAGAGCGGCGGCGGAGACGAAGGCGAGCAGACGCGACATGGATTTCCCCAAGAAAGCCCGATGGCTGAACAGGGGCGCATCTGATGTGATCCGGTCGCGGAGTGCAAACCGCAAACGGCGTCCAGACCGCGACGATCAGCCCCAGGGACCGCGCGGCTCGTTCGGGGTGGTCGGGACGCCCGTGGTGGTGAAACTGGCGGCCGGTCGCGGCTGGGTGAGGTCCGGCGTTCGGGCGCGGGACTGCATGCCCATCTTCGCGCCCAGCTCCATCAGGGCCCGGACGCGGTTCCCCGTCGCTGGATGGGTCGAGAACAGATTGTCCGCGCCGCGTCCCGCCAGCGGATTGATGATGAACATCTGGCCGGAGGCCGGATTGCGCTCGGCCGTCTGATTGGTGATCCGCCTGGCGTAGGCGTCGATCTTCTGCAGGGCCGAAGCCAAGGCCTGGGGATCGCCGGCGATCTCGGCGCCGACGCGGTCGGCCTCATATTCGCGGCCGCGGCTGATGGCCATCTGCACCAGGCCGGCGGCCATCGGCGCCAGCAGCATCAGGGCGATGGTGCCGATGATGCCGCCCGGCCGCTCGCGGTCATTGCCGCCGAAGAACAGCGCGAAGTTGGCGAGCGCGGCGATGGCGCCGGCGATGGTCGCCGTCACCGTCATGATCAGGGTGTCGCGGTTCTTCACATGGGCCAGCTCGTGCGCCATCACCCCGCGCACCTCCTCGCGCGTCAGCATGTCCAGCAGGCCGGTGGTGGCGCAGACGGCGGCGTTCTCGGGGTTTCGGCCGGTGGCGAAGGCGTTGGGCTGATCATTGGGAATGATGGCGACCTGCGGCTGGGGCAGGCCCGCGTCGCGGGCCATCTGACGCACGTCGGCGACATAGTTCCTGACCACGGCATTGGGGTGCTGCTCGTCGACCGGCTGGGCCCGGTACATCTTCAGCACGATCTTGTCGGCGTTCCAGTAGCTGAACAGATTCATCCCGCCCGCGAACAGCACGGCGATCGCCATGCCGGTCGCGCCGCCGACCAGATAGCCGACCCCGGCGAACAGGGCCGTCATCGCCGCCAACAGAATGAAGGTCTTCAGATGGTTCATCGCGGTTCCATTCCCGATCCGGCTGGCGTCCCGGGCTTGAACCTCTATTTGAGAGAAGGCGCATCAAGCCTCAAGGGAGCCGCCCTGTGACCGAACATCCCACCCTCGCGCCGAATGACGCCGACGAAACGGCGGTTGCGGCGCCTGTCTTCAACGCCGACGTGCCCCACGCCACGCCGGAACGGCCGCTCAGCGAGGCCGCGCGCCGCGCGCTTCAGGAAGCGGCGGATCGTCGCGCGGCGGAAACGACGGTTCAGGCGGACACGGAATACGGCGGTCCGACCGGTCCCGAACCGACCCGTTTCGGCGACTGGGAAAAGAAGGGTCTGGCGGTTGATTTCTAATCCGCCAAGCCCGCTGCAACGGGCGCAAAGGTTAACCACGCCTTAAGAAACAGGCGCCGGACTTGCCAGTCACGGGACAACTCAGAGGAGTCTGTCCCGTGACGATACAGTCGATACTTACCGCCGCGTCGGCGGCTCTGCTGCTCTCCGCAGCGCCCGCTCTGGCCGGTGGTCCCGGTCACGGGGGTTATGGCGGCGGCCATCCCGGCGGCGGCTGCGGCGGGGGATGCGGCGGCGGTCACTATGGCGGCGGCAACTACAACGCCAACCACAACGTCAATGTGAACGTGAACGGCGGCGCCTACGCCAATGCCAACGCCAACGCCTATGCGAGCGCCGCCAGCTATTCGGCGAGCAGCGCCCGGTCCTATTCCAGTTCGTCCAGCTTCCAGCGCGGCTACGTCGGCGGCGGCACGACCTATGTCGGAAGCGGCGGCTATTCGGACGGCTATTACGGCGGCGGCTATGTCGGCGGCGTCAGCGCGACCTCGGTCCTGGTCGGTCGCCCGCCGGTCAGTGCTCCGGTCGGCTATCCGGTCTATGGCTTCGGCCGTGACTATATCGGCTGGCGTCCGTATCCGGGCCGTCCGATCGACTGCAACTGCCGTCCGCCCGCTCGCCCGCCGGTTCGCTACGAACACCGCTATGAGCAGCGTTACGAGCAAGGCTACGTCGATCAGCCGCCGGTCTATGTCCAGGCGCCGCCCGTCCAGATCGCGCCGCAGCGCATCTATGTCGCGCCTTCTCAGGTCAGCCTGGCCCCGCCCCAGATCGAGATGGGACCGCCTACCTATATCGAACAGCCGCCCATCTATGTGCAGGCGCCGCCGGTGAACATCGGGCCGCAACGCGTTCAGGTGGCTCCGTCGCAGGTGAATTTGGCTCCGGCCCAGGTCGATGTCGGCCCGCCCGTCTATGTCGATCAGGCCCCGGTCTATGTGCAATCGGCGCCCGTCAACATCGGCCCGCAACACATCCAGGTCGCCCCGGCCCAGGTCAATGTCGCCCCTGCCCAGGTCGAGGTCGGCGGCCCGGTCTATGTCGATCAGTCGCCGGTCTATGTGCAGTCCGCGCCGGTTAATGTGGCCCCGGCCCAGGTCTATGTCGCGCCGCCGGAGGTGAACACGGCCCCGCCGCCGCCTCCTCCGCCCCCGCCGCCGTCGGGCTACTACGGCGACCTGCCGCCGCCCGAGGCGCCCGCGCCCCACGCCCCGCCGCGTCACGGCTATGCCCAGGAGCCGGGCGAGCGCGGCTGATCGCCACTCTCGAAAACAACCGAAGACGAACGGTCGCCCTGGTCTGTCTCAGATCAGGGCGATCTGCTGTGCGATTTCTTGCGCCGCCGCGCGCGGATCGGCCGCCGCCGTGATCGGCCGACCGATGACCAGATGGGTCGCGCCGGCCTGAAGGGCCGCCTGTGGCGTCGCCGCCCGCGCCTGATCGTCCAGCGCCGCGCCGACCGGGCGTACGCCGGGCGTGACGATCAGGAAGTCGGGCCGCCCCGCCTCGATCGCCAGAGCCCGGGCCCGCGCCGCCTCATGCGGGCTGGAGACGACGCCGTCGATCCCGGCCTCCAGCGCCTGACGCACGCGCCGCTCGACCAGATCGGCCGGCGACAGGCTGTGGTCGTCGGCGGCCAAATCGTCGGCTGTCAGGCTGGTCAGGACCGTAACCCCGAGAACCTTCATCTTCGAGCCCGCCGCGCCGCGCGCCGCCGCCGCCATGACCTGGGGCCGCGCATGGACCGTCAGCAGGTCGCAGTCGGCGCCCGCCAGATTGGCCGTCGCCTTCTCCACGGTCGCGCCGATGTCGTGCAGCTTCCAGTCCAGAAAGATCTTCCGACCCTGCGCCTTCAATTCCCGCGCCAGCGTCATGCCGTCGACCGCGAACAGTTGCAGTCCGACCTTGTAGAAGCCGATCGCATCGCCGATCCGCTCGGCCAGGACGGCCGCCTCGGCCGTCGTCGGCACGTCCAGGGCGCAGATGATCCGCTCGTCGGGCGCACGATCGGAGGCGGTTTGGGGATCGGTCATCGACGGACTCGCGCTGAGCGGCTATGCCGGACACGAGGGCGCGTCGGCAGGGCGGCGTGATGGATTGAGGGCGAGGGCAGGCGATGAACGCAGTCGATTTGGGTGTCAACCTGTTCGTGACCCTGTTCGCCTTGCTGGACCCGATCGGCAATCTGCCGATCTTCGCCGCCGCGACGGCGGGGGCGACCCTGCGTCAGCGGATTTCGGTCTCGGCCCTGATCTGCGCCTTCGCCGCCGTCTTCCTGGCCTTCTTCCTGTTCACGGGCCTGGGCCTGTTGCAGTTCTTCGGCATTTCGCTGGCGGCGTTCCGCATCGCGGGCGGCATACTGCTGCTGTTCCTGGGGCTGGACATGGCGCGCGGCGACTTCCTGGCCATGTTCGCCGACAAGGATGCGCTGGCGGATTCCAAGGACGTGCGCGGCTATGCCCGCAGGCGGTTCCAGCGCCTGGTCGTCCCCTTCGCCATTCCGCTGATGATCGGCCCCGGCGCCATTTCGGCCGTGATCATCCAGGCGGGCGAGGCGGCCAAGCTGGGCTATGCCGGGACCATGGGCTCGCTGGTGGCGATCGCGGCGGCCTGCGCCGTCTCCTTCGTCTGTTTCGCCCTGACAGGCTCGCTCAGCCGCCTGCTGGGCGAGGTCGGCATGGCGATCATCGTCAAGGTGCTGGGCCTGATCCTGTGCGCCCTGGCGATCCAGTTCATCCTTCTGGGCCTGGGCGAGGCCATCCCCGGCATGATCTCCGGCGCGGTGACGACGCCCTATCCGGCGACCAAATAAAGCGTCAGTCCGCCTCGTCCTCGATGGCGTGGATGTCATCGTCGGTCAGGCCCAGGTGATGGCCGATCTCGTGGATCAGGACGTGGGCGATCAGTTCGCCGATCCCCACGTCGCCGCGCTCGCACCATTCGTCCAGGATGGGGCGGCGATAGAGGAAGACCCGCGATGGCTCGGCCGCCGGGCCCAGGCTGTCGCGCCGGCCGATGTCCACGCCGTGATACAGGCCCGTCAGCTCGAACGGATCCTCGATCTCCATCTCGGCAAGCGTCGCCTCGTCGGCGAAATCGTCGATGCGGATGACCACCTCACCCGCCGCGTCTTTGAACGGTCCGGGCAGGGCGTCGAACGCCTCTTGCGCCAGGCGGGCGAAGTCATCGAGGGAGGGAGCGATCGGGTCGGTCATGTCCGCGATATCACAGCCCCGACGCTCTGCCGCAACGGGGCGCGATGACGCGATTACGAGACTGCCGCTTTTTCGCGCGCTTGGAGTATGGTTAGCGAATCGGGGCTGAGACTCTTCTCCAGGGACACGAATGGCCGAGGCCGACATCGCCTATGTCGCCACAGCGGGCGCAGCCGGATTGGCCATGGCCGTCAGCGCCTGGGCCTTGCTGCTGCGTGGGCGGTTGCATGAGACCGCCGTCGCCGCCGAGCGCGAGCGGGTCGAGGCCCTGGCCGACCTCAGCCGCCATGACGCCATGCTGCGCGCCTTCGACGACGTCAGCCTGGCCCTGACGCCGGTTGGGCAGGCGGCCGGTCTGCCGATCGGTTCGGCCGAACTGATCGCGCGGCTGGCGGGTGAGGACGCCGAGGCCGGGGCCGCGGTCCTGAACAAGCTCCGGATCACCCACGGCGCCCTTATCGACGCCTTGGTTCACGAAGGTCAGGCGTTCGAAGGTCTGGTCGCGCTGGACGATGTGGAGCCCTGGCGGATCGAGGGGCGGGTCGCAGGCGGTTCGGCCTGGCTGCGGCTGTCGCCCGCCTCGCGCTTCACCCTGACCGGGGCGGACGCGACGGAAAGCGGCCTAGCCCTGTTGGGCGACGCCTCGCCCACCCCGACCTGGGTCGTTGACGGCACCGGCAAGCTGGCCTGGGCCAACCGCGCCTGGCTGAACGAGACCAATGCCGAGAGCATCGACGACGCCGTCGAAAAGGGCGTGTCCTTCGACCGCGGCGCCGACGCCCTGGTCGCCGAGGCCGCGCGGCTGGGCGTGCGCCAGGAGGGCTTCCGCTGGACGACCGGCGGGGGCGCGCGGCGCGCCTGGCGCATCATCGCCGAGCCGGCGGGCGGCGGCGCCGTCACCGCCTTCGCCATCGAGGTGACCGAGGCGGAAGAGACGCGCGACACCCTGCGCCGCCACGTCGACGCCCATGACGAGACGCTGAACCACCTGGCCGACGCCGTCGCCATCTTCGGCCCGCAAAAGCGGCTGGCCTTCCATAACACCGCCTTCCAGACCCTGTTCGACATCGACGCGGCTTGGCTGGACGAACGTCCGACCCATGCCGAGCTGCTGGACCGTCTGCGCCAGCGTCGCAGCCTGCCCGAGGTCGTCGACTACGCCGGCTGGAAGGCGCGCGAGCTTGAGTTCTACGGCGCGTCGGAGGCTTCGCCGGACGACAGCTGGTCCCTGCCGGACGGGCGCACCCTGCGCGTCGTGCGCCAGCCGCACCCGCTGGGCGGCATTCTGCTGATCTTCTCGGACATCACCGACGAGTTGAAGCTGCGCAGCCGCTTCAACGCCCAGATCCAGGTCCAGCGCGCGACGCTGGACAAGCTGAACGACGCGGTCGCGGTGTTCGGCTCCGACGGCCGACTGCGGCTGCACAATGAGGCGTTCGAGACCTTCTGGAACCTGTCGGCGGACAAGATCGCGACGGCCTCGGATTTCGACGCCCTGGCTGAACTGTGCAAGGCCGTGCTGCCCGATCCCGCCCTGTGGCTGGGGCTGAAGGCGCGCGTCGCCGATCCCGATCCCGAAAGCCGTGTCGCCATCTCCGGCGAGGGCCGGACCGTGGACGGTCGCGTCGCCGCCTGGCAGACCCGCCCCCTGCCGGACGGCGCGACCCTGGTCGCCTTCTCGGACGTGACCGCGCGTCGCGGGCTGGAGCAGGCGCTGGTGCAGCGCGAACAGGCCCTGGCCGAAAGCCAGGCGCTGAAGCGCGAGTTCGTGGGCAGTGTCTCCTATGAACTACGCACGCCGCTGACGACCATCGTCGGCTATTCCGAACTGCTGGAGACGATGGGCGACCTGCCCGAACGCAGCCGCCAGCACGCGGGCGCCATCCGCATCGCCGCCAGCCAACTGGCCCGCTCCATCGACGACGTGCTGGACATGGCCCAGATCGACGCCGGCGAGATGGAGCTGTCGCTGGGCGACCTCAGGGTCTGCGACCTATTGAGCCAGGCCGCCGAAAAGGTCCGGGCGCGGGTCGAGGGGCGCGGCGCCACCCTGACCGTGTCCTGTCCCGCCGATCTCAAACCCATCCGCGCCGATGAACACCGCATCGGCCAGGCGCTGGATCATCTGCTGGAGAATGCGGCGCGCGCCGTGTCCGAAGGCGGGGCGGTCGAGCTGAAGGCCGAGGCCGGCCCGTCTGAAATCCGCCTGACGGTGTCCGACACCGGGCGCGGGATTCCCTATCACCTGCAGGCCCACGTCTTCGACCGCTTCGTGCGGCGCGAGCGGGGCGGTCCCGGCGTGGGTCTGGCCCTGGTCAAGGCCCTGGTCGAACTGCACGGCGGCTGGGCCGAGGTCGAAAGCGAGCCGGGCAAGGGCGCCGCCTTCATCCTGCATCTGCCGCTGGGCGCCGCGACCACCGCCGCCGCGCCCGAGCTTCAGCTGGAACTCTAGCGCCGCGACGCCTTCGAGGCGTCCCGCGCAGGGCCGAACTCGGCGCCGGCGTTCCATTCCGGCCATTGGTCCCCGTCCGCCAGCTCGCGACCGACGGCGTAGATCAGGGCCACATCGGCGGCGGCGGCATCCATGGTCCAGGTCGAATCCCATTCGTCCGTGGGCTGATGATAGCGGTTCTGGACGTAGTCGCGGCTGGCCGCGCTGGCGCCGGTGAAGCCCGCCGCCGGGAACAGGGCCGGCACGCCCTTCAACGCCAGGGGGAAGTGGTCCGAGCGATAGAAGGCCCCGGCCTGGGGCGCCGGATCGGCGATCAGGGTGCGGCCCGTCTCGGTCGCATGGCGCGCCAGAATGTCGTCCAGCTGGTTCTTGCCCTTGCCGATGACGACGACGTTGGGGTCGATCTCGGTCCCCGGCAGCAGGCTGTCGACGTTGATGTTGACGACCGTGGTCTCCAGCGGCCAGACCGGGTTGGCGGCATAATAGGTCGAGCCCAAGAGGCCCGCCTCCTCGCCCGACCAGGCGGCGAAGACGACCGATCGTTTGGGGCGCGGACCCTCGGCGAAGGCGTTGGCCAGTTCCAGCAGGGCCGCGACGCCGGTCGCATTATCCACCGCCGCATTATAGATCTTGTCGCCCTGGGCGTTCGGCGTGCCGACGCCGTAGCCGTCCCAGTGGGCGCCGTACATGACGGTCTCGTCCGGGCGTTCCGAACCGGGAATGCGGGCGATGACGTTCTTGGTCTCCACCTTGTCGGCGATCTGGCCGAAATCGACGCTCAGGGTCAAGCCGGGCAGGACGACCGGCTTGAAATCGGCGCTGCGCGCGCTGTCCTTCAGGGCGGCGAAATCCAGGCCGGCGGCGGTGAACAGTTCTTCCGCCTTGGCGCGCTGGATCCAGCCCTGGAACGCCGCGCGTTCGGCGTCGGGGTTGGCGCGCACGATGTCGAACTTGGGCGCGGCCGATGAGTTCTGCAGCGTGGACCAGGGATAGCCCGCGCCGGCCGTTTCATGCACCACCAGCACGCCCGCCGCGCCGCGACGACCCGCCTCCTGGAACTTGTAGGTCCAGCGGCCATAGAAGGTCATGGCGTTTCCGTCGAACTTGCCCGCGACCGGATCGCCGTCGGGCGCCTGGAAGTCGGGATCGTTGACCAGGACGACGATGACCTTGCCGCGCACGTCCACGTCCTTGAAATCGTCCCACTGGCGCTCGGGCGCCGTCGCGCCGTAGCCGACGAAGACCACGGGCGCGTCGGTCACTGTGATGTGGTCGGTGGGCCGGTCGCTGGACACCAGAACGTCGGGACCGCGCTCCAGGCTGATGGTCTTGCCGCCGACGGTCGCGGCGACGGTGGCCGGACCGTCCTGGCGGGTGCGCGACAGATGGGCGACCTGAACAAAGGCGCCGTCCGGCCCGCCGCCCTCGGCCCCCGCCGCCTTGAACTGTTCGACCAACCAGGCGACGGTCTTTTCCTCACCGGCCGAGGCGGGCGCGCGGCCTTCGAAATCGTCCGACGCCAGAACCCGAACCGACTCATTCATCCGCGCGGCGTCGATGTTCGGCGTCGTCTCCTGCGCCAGGGCCGGCGAGCAGGCCATCATCAGGGCCAGGATGGAAACAGCGGGGAGGGCGTGGCGCATCGGATACTCCTGATCGAACCGCGCGACCCTGCCTTTCTCAGTCCCGGCTGTCGAGCCAGTCGATGACGCCCTCGGCCGCGACGACGGCGGAGGCGAAGCTGGCCTGAAGCAGATAGCCGCCGGTCGGCGCCTCCCAATCCAGCATCTCGCCGGCGACGAAAACGCCCGGCCGCGCGACCAGCATCAGCCGTTCGTCCACGCCGTCCAGTTTGACGCCGCCCGCCGAGGAAATCGCCCGCTCCAGTCCCTGAACGCCAGTCAGGGTCAGCGGCATGGCCTTGATCCGTTCGGCCAAGGCCCGAGGCGAGGCGGGCAGGGGGCCGGCTTCATACAGCAGGGCGACGGCGGCCGACTCCAACCCGGCCACCTTGCGCAGATGGTTGGACAGGCTGGCCTTGCCGCGCGGCTTGGACAGACGGTCGGTCAGTTTTCCGATCGCTACATCGGGCTTTAGATCGATCTGGATCTCGGCGCGCCCCGCCATTTCGACCGTCGTCCTCAGCGCCGCGGACAGCGCATAGATGACCCCGCCCTCGATGCCGTAGCAGGCGATCATCGCCTCGCCCCGCGCCGTCCGCTCGCCATGGGTGGCAGCGACGCCTTTTAGCGGCTGGCCCGCGAACCGATCACGGAACAGCGCCGACCAGGCCACATCGAAGCCCACATTGGCCGGTCGGAACGGCGACACGGCGGCGCCCTGCGCTTGCAGCCACGGCGCCCAGGCCCCGTCTGAACCCAGACGCGGCCAGCTGGCGCCGCCCAGCGCCAGGACCACGGCGTCGGGTCGTTCGAGCCGCTCGCCGTCCGGCGTCTCGAATGTCAGCGCGCCGTCGCGCCAACCGGTCCAGCGCGAGCGCGTGCGGATCTCGACGCCCTGCGCCTCCAGCCGCGCCAACCAGGCCCGCACCAGGGGCGAGGCCTTCATGGCCTTCGGAAACACACGCCCGCTGGAGCCGACGAAGGTCTCCTGCCCCAGGCCTTCGACCCAGGCGGTCAGGTCGGAAGGCGTGAACCGGTCGATCCAGGCGGCGGCCGTCGGCTGGGCGGGACCATAGCGGGTCATGAACCGGTCCAGCGGTTCCGAATGGGTCAGGTTCAACCCGCCGCGCCCGGCCATCAGCAGCTTGCGGGCCACGGACGGCATCCGGTCGTGCACCACGACCGTCGCCCCCGCCTGCGCCAGCCGCTCGGCCGCCATCAGCCCCGCAGGACCGGCGCCGATCACATGAACCTGACGGGGCGATTTCATCATCGGCCCGCTTTGCCCGGTTGCTGTCGCGCTGGCTATAGGCGCCGTCATCGCTATGTTCCCGACCATGAGCGTTGCCTTCACCCGCGAAGAAGATCTGGAAGCCACTGCCGCCGACTTGGCGGACCGCCCGATCTCGCCCCATCCCAATCTGGTCACGCCCGAGGGTCTGGCCGCGATCGAGGCCGAACTGGCCTCGGCCCGCGCCGCCTACACCGCCGCTCAGGTGCAAGGCTCGATCGAGAGCGACCGCACCGCCATGGCGCGCGCGACGCGGGACCTGCGCTACTGGTCCGCCCGGCGCGCCTCGGCCCAATTGGTCGAGCCTGCTGAAGCCGATGGGGCCGTGCGGTTCGGGGGCTCGGTCTCCATCGAGCGCGAGGACGGACGCGCCCAGACCTGGCGCATCGTCGGCGAGGACGAGGCCGATCCGGCCGCAGGCTCGGTCAGCCATGTCTCGCCCCTCGCCCGCGCCGTCATGGGCAAACGGGTCGGCGACGAGGTGACGGTGGCCGGTCAGTCGGCCGAGATCGTAGCGGTCGGCTAGACCTAGTCCTGGGTGCCGTCGTCGCCCAGCATATCCCGCATCATGTCCAGGATCAGCTTCTGCTTGCGCGCCGGCAGGCGCGGGGCCAGGCGGGTGATCTCGACGCTGGTCTTGGTGGGTCGATGCTCGTGGTCGAAGGCGGGCGCCTCCTCGGCGACCCCGACCGTCGCGCTGGTGTAACCGTCGAAGAAGAAGGGGATGCCGACCTTCATGAACTCGGCCATCTCAAACAGTTTCGAGGCCGAGACGCGGTTCGTGCCCTTCTCGTACTTCTGCACCTGCTGGAAGCTGACGCCGACGGCCTTGGCCAGGGCGGTCTGCGTCAGGCCAAGGTCGAGACGCTTTTCCTGAACGCGACGGCCGACATGGCGATCGACGGGATGCGGATCCTCGTCCTTTTCACGCGCCATCGCCGTCACCCTTCACCTAGATCGCTACTCGACTTCCCTGGACCCTAGATCGCCGGATCGACGGCCACAAGGACAGGATGAACGCTGTTAGCATTGAGAAAAAGAACAGGAAATCGCCAAATCGGCCATAGGGCGTCACGCCCGTCGGACGGGGCAGTGGGGCGTCGATGACGCCCATGACGCCGGGCTCCAGCCGCTGACCCTCCACGATCCGGCCCCACGGGTCGATCATGGCCGAAATGCCCGTCGGGGTGGCTCGCGCGATGGGCAGGCCGGTCTCGATCGCGCGATAGCTGGCCAGATTCAGATGCTGGCGCGGGCCCGAGGTCGCGCCGAACCAGGCGTCGTTCGACGCATTGACGATCCAGTCTGGCCGGCCGGCCGCGCCGGGCGTGAAGCCGGGATAAAGGCTCTCATAGCAGATCAGCACCTGCGCCGGCGGAGCGCCCGGAACCGAGATCGGGGCCGGCGTCGGTCCGGCGGAAAAGTCGCTGGGCATATGCACCAGGCTGCGCAGGCCGATGGAGGTCATGATCGACCCCAAGGGCAGGTACTCGCCAAACGGCACCAGCCGGTGCTTGTCATAGACGGCGGCGACCCTCAGGCCCGCCCCGCCTTCGTCAGCCAGGGCGAACAGGCTGTTGTAATAGCGCGCGCCCTCGGGCGCGGTCAGGTCCGGCTCGCCGCGCGCCAGGCCCATCAGCAAGGTCTGTCCGGGACGCAGGGCGCCCGCGATGGCCTGGGCGTCGGCCGAGGCGAAGACGTCGTTGGCCGAGGCGGGCAGGGCGCCTTCAGGCCAGACCACGACATTGGGCGTTCGCGTCGCGCTTTGACCCGTCAGGGCGACATAGCGATCGACGATGGAGCGATAGGCCTCGGGCGACCATTTGGTCTCCTGCTTCACATCGGCCTGAACCAGGCGCACGACCGTGTCGGTGAACTGAAGATCCGACTGCGCCAGCCTGACGGCGCCGAAGCCGCCGACGGCGATCAGGGCCAGGGCGCCCAGGCCCGCCGAGATCAGACGGCTGCGCTTGTCGCCCGGCCCGATGAGGGGCGCGAAGGCCGAGGTGGCCGCGACCGTGACCAGGCTCAGCCCATAGACGCCGACGACCGAGGCGAACTGGGACATGCCGCCGCCCGCGCGCCAGGTCGCGCCGGCCGGGTTCCACGGAAAGCCCGTCAGCACATGACCCCGCAACCATTCTGCCGCGCAGAACAGGGCGGCGAACAACAGCACCCGCACGGCCCCCAGCGGTGCGAACCGACGATAGAGGGCGCAGGCCGTTCCCCAGAAAAGCCCAAGGCCCGCCGGCA
Organism: Brevundimonas sp. KM4; assembly: GCF_000964075.1. Classification (NCBI taxonomy): domain Bacteria; kingdom Pseudomonadati; phylum Pseudomonadota; class Alphaproteobacteria; order Caulobacterales; family Caulobacteraceae; genus Brevundimonas; species Brevundimonas sp. KM4. The sequence continues at coordinate 79,842 of NZ_JZRG01000003.1, forward strand.
GCAGGCTGGCCGCAAACGGCGCCATCCACGCCTGTTCGGGATTGACGAAAAACGCCTCGGCCACCCACCAGCAGCCGACGAAGAAATAGGCGAACCCTGCCAGCCAACCCATCCAGAAGGCGCCGCGCGCCGTGTCGGACCGCTCCGACAGGATCATCAGCAGCGGATAACCCAGAAGCCCGATCAGCATCCCGAACGGCGGATGGGCGAAGGCCGTCCCGGCGCCGGCCAGCAGCGCCAGACCAATACGGATCAGCCGCCACGTCAGGGCGCGCTTCCTGTCGGGCAGGGCGCGGATCGGGGCCGCGAAACGGTCCAGCAGGGCGTCGGGGAACATCGGATCAGTCCTGCTCGGCGATATAGGGGTCGGCGACGCCGATCTGGGCCAGGATTTCGCGCTCCTCGGCCTCCATCTCCTCGGCCTCGGCGTCGTCTTCGTGGTCGCGACCCAAGAGGTGCAGCACGCCGTGGACGACCAGATGGCTCAGATGATCGGCCAAGGTCTTGCCCTGCGCCTCGGCCTCGGTCGCGCAGACGCCGTAGGCCAGAACGATGTCGCCCAGATGCGGAAAGGCGTTCTCCGGCGCCGGGAAGGACAGGACATTGGTCGGCTTGTCCTTGTCGCGAAACCGGCCGTTCAAGTCGCGCACGGCGGCGTCGTCGGTCAGCAGGACGACGATGTCGCCCTCCGCCGTGCCCAGCGCGGCCTGCGCCGCGCGTTCGACGACGGCCTCCGCGTCCGGCAGGGCGCCGGTCCAGGCCTCGGCCTCGACTTCAATCTCGATCATGCGGGGTCTTCGAGGTCCGGGGCGGGGCGTCCGCGCGCGGCGTCGGCGTCATAGGCGCGCACGATCCGCTCGACCATGGCGTGACGCACCACGTCGGACGCCTCGAACTTCAGGATGCCGACGCCCTGGACCCCGTCCAAGATCCGCAGGGCGTGGGCCAGGCCGGAGTCGCGCGGGTTCAGCAGGTCGATCTGCGACGGATCGCCCGTCACCACCATCCGCGCGCCTTCGCCCAGACGGGTCAGCACCATCTTCATCTGCAGGCGGCTGGTGTTCTGGGCCTCATCGACGATGACGAAGGCGTGGCTGAGCGTGCGGCCGCGCATGAAGGCGATCGGGGCGGCTTCAATCTCGCCCTTGTCGCGGCGACGCTGGACGTCCTCGGCGCCCAGAATGTCGTTCAGCGCCTCCCAGATCGGCGCCAGATAGGGATCGACCTTTTCGTTCAGATCGCCGGGCAGGAAGCCCAGCTTCTCGCCCGCCTCGACCGCCGGGCGGGTGATGACCAGCCGGTCAACCTGCCCCCGCCGCAGCAGCGATGCGCCATAGGCCGCCGCCAGAAAGGTCTTGCCCGTGCCCGCCGGGCCGACGCCGAAGCTCAGTTCACACCGGCCCAGCATGTCCAGATAGGCGGCCTGCGCCTTGGTCTTGGGCACGATGGCGCCGCGCTTTCCGCCCGGCAGCGATACGCCCGCCGCCGCCATACCGGGCGTGCCGCGACCGCCGCGCGCCTGACCCAGAGAGGCGCGCACGTCGGCCTCGGTGACTTCGGCGCCCAGGGCCGCGCGCTTGGCCAGATCCTCGATCACCTGGCGGGCGTCCGTGCGGTCGCGGGCGCCGCCGTTGACGGAGACCCCGCCGCCCGGGGCCTCGACCAGCACCTTGAAGGCGTCCTCGATCAGGGCGACGTGGCGACTGTTCGGCCCGATGACCGCCCGCAGTTCGGCATCGTTCAAGGGGACGAATTCAGACTCACGCGCCATCAAGCGGCCTTTTCTTTTTGGGCTGTCGCCGGGCCTGCGGGACCCGGCTGTTTCAGCCCGTCTGCTGTGAGCCGGCCCGATAGACTGTTCTGCTGGCCGGCGATGATCTCGACCGGAACGATCTGCCCGATCAGATGATCCGCGTCATCGACGTGGACCGATTGAAGATATGGGGATCGACCGAGCGCTTGGCGACGGTGGCCGTGCCGTCCCGGCTTGTCGAACAGCACGTTCAGCGTCCGGCCCGCCTGCGCCGCGTTGAAGGCGGTCTGCTGTTCCGTCAGCAGGGCGATCAGGCGATGCAGTCGGTCCTTGACGATTTCCGGCTCGACCTGTTTGCCCATGCCCGCCGCCGGCGTGCCCGGTCGCGGCGAATAGGCGAAGGCGAAGGCTCCGGCGTAGTTCACGCGCCGCACCAGATCCAGCGTGTCCTCAAACTCCCGATCCGTCTCACCGGGAAAGCCGACGATGAAGTCGCCGGCGATGGCGATATCGGGCCGCGCGGCTCGGATGCGGTCGATCAGGTCGAAATATTTCTGACGCCCGTGCTTGCGGTTCATCGCCCGCAGGATCCGATCCGACCCCGCCTGAACCGGAAGGTGCAGATAGGGCATCAAGGCGTCCAGATCGCCATGCGCGGCGATCAACTCATCGGCCATGTCGTTGGGATGGCTGGTCGTATAGCGGATGCGGTCCAGGCCGGGGATCTCGGCCAGGGCATAGGCCAGTTCGGCCAGGGTCGCCTTTCGCCCGTCCGGCCGCTCGCCGTCATAGGCGTTGACGTTCTGGCCCAGCAGGGTGACCTCGCGCACGCCCCGATCCGCCAGTTGCCGCGCCTCTTCCAGCACCGCCGCCATCGGCCGCGACCATTCGGCGCCGCGCGTATAGGGCACGACGCAGAAGGTGCAGAACTTGTCGCACCCCTCCTGCACCGTCAGGAAGGCGGTCGGCCCCTCGGTGAAGCGGGCCGCGGGCAGGGCGTCGAACTTGTCGTCGGGAGCGAAGTCGGCGCCGATCCGCTCGCCTCGCGCCCGCGCCGTGCGGGTCAGAAGCTCGGGCAGCTGGTGATAGGCCTGGGGACCGACGACGATGTCGACGGCCGGCTGACGCCGCATGATCTCCTCGCCCTCGGCCTGGGCGACGCAGCCGGCGACGGCGATGGTCAGGTCCCCGCCGGTTTCGCGCCGGATGTCGCGCATCTCGCGCAGCTTGCCGAGCTCGGAATAGATCTTCTCGGCCGCCTTTTCGCGGATGTGGCAGGTGTTCAGGATGACGAAGTCGGCGGCCTTCACGTCGTCGGTGACGCCATAACCCAGCGGGCGCAGCACATCGGCCATGCGCTCGCTGTCATAGACGTTCATCTGACAGCCGTAGGTCTTGATGAACAGACGCTTTTGGGGCGCCGTCTCGACTTGAGGAACCAGGGTCTCGGTCATTGTGGGCTTATGATCGCCCGCAAGCGTCGCGACAAGCCGAGCGTCAGCCCGCATCCACATCGGCGGGATCGACCCGCGCCGCATGGCGGGTGAAGATCAGGCCTTCGCGCTTGGACGGCTCGGCGCCCTCGATCGCAACGCCGTAGAGCTCCAGCTTGTGGCCGATCAGCTGGAAGCCCAGCCGTTCCGCGATCTCGTTCTTGAGCCGCTCGATCTCGGCGTCGAAGAATTCGATCACCTCGCCCGACTTGGTGTCGATCAGGTGGTCGTGGTGATCGTCGCCGGCCTCTTCATAGCGGCTGCGGCCGTCGCCGAAGTCGTGCTTCTCGACCACGCCCGCCTCTTCGAACAGGCGCACGGTGCGATAGACGGTGGCGATGGAGATGTGCGGATCGATGGCCGAGGCGCGGCGATACAGCTCTTCCACATCCGGGTGGTCCGCGGCGTTGGACAGCACCCGGGCGATCACCCGGCGCTGTTCGGTCATACGCATGCCGCGCTCGGCGCAGAGTTTTTCGATCCGGTCCATGCGCCTAGAATAGGGGCTTGGATCGCATCAGGGAAGCGTCAGGTTGGCGTCAGGCGCACAGAGGTCGCGGCTCATCACCACCGCATCGGTCCGCGATCCGTCCGCGCCCGCATAATAGGCTTTGCGGCGACCGATCGGATCGAACCCGGTCCGCTCATACAGGCCGCGCGCGGCGACATTGTCGTCGGCGACCTCCAGGAACAGCCGCGTCGCGCCGGCCTGGGCTGCAGCGACGGTCGCCGCCTCGACCAGACGTCGCCCCAGTCCGTGGCGGCGCGCGGACGGGACCACGGCCAGGGTCAGGATTTCCGCCTCGTCGACCACGGTGCGGATCAGGATGAAGCCGTCGGGCTCGCTGACCGCCAGCACGCCCGGCTGCGACAGCAAATCGGCGAAGGTGTCGGCGCTCCACGGCGCGGCAAAGCCCTGGGCGTGCAGGGCGGCGAGAGAGGCGGGGTCCGCCGCCGTCATGACGCGGGCTGGCGCGGCTGGCCCGGCAGGCGGCTGGGCGGCGTGGCGTCGGGCGCGCGCAGATAGAGCGGACGGGGCGGCTGGGTCGCCGGATCGGCGGCGGCGGCCAGGCGCGCCAGCGCCTCCGGCGACGGCGCGACCCGGTCGTCCATATGGGTGAAGGTCAGATCGGGAAAGGCCTGGGTCACGACCGCCGCGCCATTGCCGACCAGGGCGACGCCCGGTCCGATGTGGGCGATCCGCCGCGCGGCCTCTTCCACCGACAACGCTTCATCGGGGAAAAGCGGCCCGCCGTCGGCGAAGAGGCGCGCATAGACCTGACCGCGCCGCGCATCGATCAGGGCTGCGATGGGGCCGTCGTGATTGGCGAGCGAGGCGGCGAGCGCGTCCAGCGTCGAAAGACCGACGACCGGCCGATCCAGCGCCGCGCCCAGACCCTGGGCAAAGGCCAGGCCGACGCGCAGACCGGTGAACGAGCCCGGTCCGACCGTGACGCCGATCCGGTCCAGGCTGTCGAAACCGCCGCCCGCCTCGGCCATGACGTCGCGCACCAGGCCGCCGATCCGTTCCTGGTGTCCCTTGGTCATCGGCTCGAAGCGCATGGCGAGCGCGCGATCGTCCTCGAACACCGCCGCCGTGCAGGCGCCGAGCGCCGTATCGATCACCAGAAGTCTCATGGGCGTCTTCTAGGCGGCGCGTTTCAGAACCGCCACCGCGTCCGGATCAGAGGGTCTGCTCGACCCGCGTCACCTCGGGCACATAGTGGCGCATCATCTGCTCGACCCCGGCCTTCAGGGTCGCCGACGACGACGGACAGCCGGCGCAGGCGCCGCGCATCCGCAGGTTCAGCACGCCGGTCGCCTCGTCGAAGGAATCGAACAGGATGTCGCCGCCGTCCTGGGCCACAGCGGGGCGGATGCGGCTGTCCAGCAGGGCCTTGATCTCGGCGACGATTTCGCTGTCGTCCTCGGCATGGCCGTCGGTTTCGCCGCCGGCGCTGCGCGTCAGCGCCTGACCCGAGACGAAGTGATCCATGACGACGCCCAGGATCGGCGCCTTCATCTCCGACCATTCCGGACCCTGGGGCTGGCGGGTCACCGAAACATAGTCGGCGCCGAAGAAGACGCCGTCGACGCCTTCCAGTTCGAACAAGGCCTCCGCCAGCGGAGAGGCCGTCGCCTCGTCGATGGTGCGATATTCCAGCGCGGCGGTCGGCGACACGTCGCGGCCGGGCAGGAATTTCAGCACGTTCGGATTGGGCGTGGGTTCGGTCTGGATGAACATGGGCGGGAGATGCGCTTGCCTCCGCCCCGTTGCAAGACCCGAGCGGAACCTAGCGCCGCTTCAGCCCGCCCAGCAGACCGCGCATCAGCTCGCGTGTCAGGGTCGATCCGGCCGTGCGCAGGACCGATTTGGTCAGCGCCTCGACCGGCGTTTCGCGGGTGGACCGGCGCGCAGGCTTTGCGGCCTCGCGCGCCGCCCGCGCCTCGGCCTGAGCCTGAGCCTTGGCCCGGGCTTCGGCGGCCTTCTGATCGGCCTTGGCCTGAGCGGCGGCGGCCTTGTCGGCCTCGGCCTGCGCCTTGGCCTGAATTTGGGCCTGGATCTCAGCCTGATCGGCGGCGCTGTGGCGATTGGCTAGGATTTCGGCGGCGGATTCGCGGTTCAGCACCTGCTCGTAAAGGCCCCGCACCGGGCTGGCGGCCATGACGGCGGCGCGCTCAGTATCGGTGGCCGGACCCAGGCGCGAGGCCGGCGGGCGGATCCTGGTGCGGGCCACGATGGTCGGCGCGCCCTTTTCGTCCAGCACCGACACCAGGGCCTCGCCCACGCCCAGACCCTGAATGGCCTCGGCCGTGTCGAAGGCGGCGTTGGCGCGGAAGCTCTGTGAGGCCGCCTTCAGCCCCTTCTGCTCGGACGGCGTATAGGCGCGAAGCGCATGCTGAATGCGGTTGCCCAGCTGGGCCAGGACGCTGTCGGGAATATCGGCCGGGTTTTGCGTCACGAAGTAAACCCCGACCCCCTTGGATCGGATCAGCCGCACGACCTGTTCGACCTTTTCCAACAGGGCGCGCGGGGCGTCGTTGAACAGCAGGTGCGCCTCGTCGAAGAAGAAGACCAGGCGCGGCTTTTCCGGATCGCCCACCTCGGGCAGCTGTTCGAACAGCTCCGACAGCAGCCACAGCAGGAAGGCCGCATACAGGCGCGGACTGTTCATCAGCCGGGTCGAGTCCAGCACATTGACCTGGCCACGGCCGTCCAGACCGACGCGGATCATGTCTTCCAGCTTCAGCGCCGGCTCGCCGAAGAAGGCGTCGCCGCCCTGCTGCTCGACCTGCAACAGCGCGCGCTGGATGGCGGCGATGGAGGCGGGGGCGACATTGCCGACCTCGCGCCCGATCCGCTCGGCGTTCTCGCCGACATAGACCAGCAGGCTGCGCAGATCGTCCAGGTCCAGCAGCAGCAGACCTTCCTTGTCCGCGACGTGGAACACGACGGTCAGCACGCCCTCCTGCACCTCATTCAGGTTCAGCATCCGCGCCATCAGCACCGGACCGATTTCCGACACGGTGGTGCGGATCGGATGTCCCTTCTGGCCATACAGGTCCCAGAAGACGGTGGGGGCGGCGCGCGGCGTCAGGGTCAGGCCCATCTCGGCTGCGCGGGCGATCAGTTTCTCATTCGGCGCGCCGACCTGAGAGATGCCCGACAGGTCGCCCTTCACATCGGCGCAGAAGACCGGCACCCCGGCGTCGGAAAAGCCCTGGGCCATGATCTGCAGCGTGACCGTCTTGCCAGTGCCGGTCGCGCCGGCGACGACGCCGTGGCGGTTGGCGCGGTTGAACAGCAGATTTTCCGGCTGGGCGGCGTCGGACTGGCCGAGGAACAGGCCGGGCAGGGCGTCGGGCATTGGGGTCTCCGATGGCGTCTCCGGCAAAGGTCTAGCGCGTTCCCTGCGCGCTCGGAACAGCGATTGACGGCGACGGCGGGCGGTTCGACAACACGATCATGAAAAACCCCATCGCCACGCCGTCTTCGGTCGCCGCTCGCAATGCTCTCGGCGTCATCGCCACGGTGGCGGCCGGGGCGGCGATCTATTGGCTGCGGGACATCCTGACGCCGCTGGCGATGGCCATCTTTCTCCTGATCATGATCGACGGGGTGAAGCGGTCGGTCGAGGCGCGCACGCCGTTGAACAGCCGCATGGCCGGGATCGCGGCCCTGACGCTGGTGGTGCTGGCCTTCTTCGCCTCCATCGCCATCATCGTGAACGGGGCGGCGGGCTTCTTCGGCGAGGCGTCCGGCGTGTCGGCCAACATCGGCCCGCGCATCGATCAGATCATTCGCGACGCCTATGGGCTGGTGCGTCTGGCCAATCCGCCGACGGCGCAGGACCTGATCAACGGCGTCGATGTGCGCGGCTGGCTGACGTCCATGGCGTTCCAGGTGCAGGGCATCGCCTCGGGCGCCTTCTTCGTCCTGATCTATCTGGGCTTTCTGCTGGCCTCTCAGGTCGGCTTCCGGCGCAAGATCGTCGCCATGTTCCCGTCGGAGGCCCAGCGCGATGAGGCGGTCGCGGTGTTCCAGCGCGTGCGCGGCGGGGTCGAGGGCTATATCTGGGTGCAGTCGGTGACCGGCGCGATGATCTGCGTCGTCGCCTGGATCCTGATGCGGGCCGTCGGGCTTCAGAACGCCGAGTTCTGGACCTTCGTCATCTTCATCGTCGGCTTCATCCCCGTGTTGGGCGGGGCGGTGGCCGGTCTGGCCCCGCCGCTGTTCGCCCTGGTCCAGTTCGAAAGCTATTGGCCCGCCGCCATCCTGCTGGTCGGGTTGCAGGTGATCCTGTTCGTCGTCGGCAACTTCATCCAGCCGCGCATGCAGGGCGACAACCAGAACATCGACCCGGTCGTGGTGCTGCTGGCCCTGGCCTTCTGGGGCAAGCTGTGGGGCGTGGTCGGCATGTTCCTGTCGACGCCGCTGGCGGTCATGGCCATGGCGATCCTGGCGGAGTTCAAGGGCTCGCGCTGGATGGCGATCCTGCTGTCGGGCGACGGCGAGCCCTATGCCAACAAGGGCAAGACGACCGACAAGCCGAAATCGACCCGTCGCAAGCCCAAACCGGAACTCGCAGCGGAGGCCTGATCAGGGCTGCCAGCCGCTGATCTGGTCCGCCTCGCTGTCGCCGGCCAGGGCGCCGCGCGTCTTCTTCACCTCGGCCCAGGCGGCGCGGAGCAGGGCGGGCACGCCTTCGCCCGACACGCCGGACACCAGCATGGGACGGCGACCGGCGACGGCCTCCAGTTCAGCGGCCTTCTCCTCGCGCGCCTCGGGCGTCAGGGCGTCGATCTTGTTCAGGGCCAGAATCTCGGCCTTGTCCGCCAGACCCTCGCCATAGGCTTCAAGCTCGCCCCGGATGATGCGGTAGGCCTCGACCACGTCGTCCTGGGTGCCGTCGATCAGGTGAATCAGGCTGGCCGAGCGTTCGACGTGACCCAGGAAGCGCGTGCCCAGGCCCGCGCCCTCGCTGGCGCCCTCGATCAGGCCGGGAATGTCGGCGATGACGAACCGCTCCGATGGCGACAGGTCCACCATCCCCAGGTTCGGCGCCAGGGTGGTGAACGGATAGTCGGCGATCTTGGGCTTGGCGGCGCTGGCGGCGGACAGAAAGGTCGACTTGCCCGCATTGGGCAGGCCCGCCAGACCGATGTCGGCGATCAGCTTCAGCCGCAGCCAGATCCAGCGTTCCTGACCCTCCTGGCCGGGGTTGGCGTAGGTCGGCGCCTGATTGGTCGGCCCTTTGAAGCGCACATTGCCCCAGCCGCCGTTGCCGCCCTTCAGCAGCAACTCCATCTTGCCGGGCGTGTCCATGTCCAGCAGGACCGTTTCCTTGTCCTCGTCCAGCACCTGGGTGCCGACGGGCACCTTCAGATGCACGTCCTCGCCCTTGCCGCCGTGCATCTGGCGCCCCTGGCCGTGGTGGCCGGTCTGGGCCTTGAAATGCTGCTGATAGCGATAGTCGATCAGGGTGTTCAGACCCTCGACCGCCTCGATCCAGACATCCCCGCCCTTGCCGCCGTCGCCGCCGTCCGGCCCGCCATTGGGGATGAATTTCTCGCGTCGAAACGACACGGAGCCCGCGCCGCCGTTGCCGGAGCGGATATAGATCTTGGCCTGGTCGAGGAACTTCATCGCGGGCTTATGCCGCAGAAGCGCGGCGAATTACAGGCCCGGCGACCTGGCGCTATTTCAGCGCCAGCGTCACCGTCTTGACGTCCACATATTCGTCGATGCCGTGGATCGAGCCTTCGCGACCATAGCCCGACTGCTTGACCCCGCCGAACGGCGCGACGGCGGTGGAGATCAGTCCGGTGTTGACCCCGCACATGCCGGCTTCGATCCGCCGGCTGAACCGCATGGCGCGATCCAAGTCCCGGGTGAACAGATAGGAGGCCAGGCCGTAGTCGCTGGCGTTGGCCTTCTCCAGCGCCTCCTCCTCGGTGTCGAAGGCGAAGACGGGGATCATGGGGCCGAACGTCTCTTCCTCGCGGAAAAGGGCGTCGTCGCCGCCCAGGGTCACGGTCGGCTGGAAGAAGCGGCCGCCCAGATCGTGGCGCGCCCCGCCGGTCAGCACGCGTCCGTCGTCGGCCTTGATCGCCGCCACATGCTTTTCGACCTTGTCGATGGCCTTGTTCTCGATCAGCGGGCCGACCTTCACGCCGTCGTCGAAGGCGGGACCGACCACTATCTTGGCCACCTCGGCGGCCAGTTTCTCGGCATAGGCCTCGGCGACCGACCGCTCGACATAGACGCGGTTGGGACAGACGCAGGTCTGGCCCGAGTTCCTGAACTTGCCCTTGATGGTTTCGGCCACCGCCAGATCGAGATCGGCGTCGGCGAAGACGATCAGCGGCGCCGCGCCGCCCAGCTCCATCGATACCCGCTTCAGCGTTCCCGCGCATTGCTCGGCCAGTTTGCGGCCCACGCCGGTCGAACCGGTGAAGGAGAGTTTGCGAATGTCCGGGCTGTCGGTCAGCGCCTTGCCGATGGTGGCGGCGTCCCCGGTGACGATCGACAGGGCGCCTTTCGGCAGGCCGGCTTCATAGGCCAGTTCGGCCAGGGCGATGGCGGTGAAGGGCGTCTGACTGGCCGGCTTGACCACGGCGGTGCAGCCTGCCGCGAACGCCGGCCCCAGCTTTCGCGTCAGCATTGCGGCGGGGAAGTTCCAGGGCGTGATCAGGGCGCAGGGCCCGACCGCCTCGCGATAGGTCAGAATCAGATGGCCCAGCGGACTGTCCTGGGTCTCGCCGATCAGCCGCTCGGCCTGGCCCGCGAACCATTTCAGGAAGCCGTTGGCGTAGGTGACCTCGCCCTTGGCCTCCTCGAACGGCTTGCCGTTCTCCAGCGCCATAAGGGCGCCCAGACCCTCCAGATTGTCGTCGATCAGCGCGGCCCAATTGCGCAGGAAGGCCGCGCGCGCGTGCGGATCGGATCGCGACCAGGTCTTGAACGTCTCGCTTGCCGCCGCAATGGCCTGTTCGGTTTCGGCGGCGCCCAGATCGGGGACATGGCCGATCACATCGCCGGTCGCCGGATCATCGACGGCGATGCCGCCGCCGTTGGCCGGAACGGCCTTGCCGCCGATCAGGGCGTGCTGGCGCAGGAGTTTAAGGCCGGCGTCGCGGGCGGTGTAGTTCACGGGATGGCTCCTGTCGCGGTCGTGAAACGAACAAGGCCCCGACGATGCGGGGCCTTGCCGGTCGAATGCTGCAGCCTGGGCTGCGGCCGTCGATTAGTTCTTGGCGTCTTGGGCGGCGCCGGTCACGGCCTGGCCGGCGGCCTGGGTGTCGCGGCCCACGCCTTCGACGGTGTTGCAGGCGGCGGTGGTCAGGGCGGCGGCGGCGGCGACCAGAACGAAAATCTTGCGCATAGGGGAAGCTCCAGGGTTGGCCGGGGTGAAACTCCGCCGGTCTCGGCTCATCAACGCGACGCCACCGCTGCGGTTCCGGGCGTCTTGTCCGCCGGATCGACGGGCGCGAGCGCTTCGGGGGTGGCGAAGATCATGCGGGCGATGGTGCCGCCGCCGGCAGGAGTGTCGAACTCGGTCTCGCCGCGCAGCTGTTTGGCGAAGGCGCTCATCAGGGTGCGGCCCACCCCGACCTCGGCGCCGACCTGGGCGCCCGGGCCATTGTCCTCGACTTCCAGAACCGATGTCTCGCCCTGGACGCGGAAGCGCACCTTCAGCTCGCCGCCGCTGTGGGCGAAGGCGTGTTTCTGCGCATTGCTGACCGCTTCGACCAGCCACAGCGCCAGGGGCGCCAGCTTGTCCGGATCGACGTGCAGGGAATCGGCGTCCACCGAGCTGATGACCACCGGTCCGCGTCCGGCTTCGCTGGCGATCAGTTGGCCCACCAGTTCGTTCAGAAACTCGCGCGCATCGGCATGGCGGATGTCGTTGCTCTGGTAAAGGGTGCGGTAGATCAGGGCCAAGGCCGAGATGCGCTGGCGCGTATCGCCCAGAGCCGCCTTGGCCGGCGCATCGGTCAGGGCGCGCTGCTGCATCGACAGCAGCGACGAGATGATCTGAAGATTGTTCTTCACCCGGTGATGGATTTCACGCATCAGCGCGTCCTTTTCCATCAAGGCGTCCGTCAGCTCGCGGTCGCGCAGAGTGATGGCCTCGGCCATCTCGTCCAGGGTGCGCGCCATGGTGCGGATTTCCGACGGGGCGTTCATCGCCTGCAGCGGACGCACCGAGAACCGGCCCTTGGCGTAGATGGCCGCGACCCGCTCCAGATAATCCAGCCAGCGAATGAAGATGCGTTCGGACAGCAGCATCACCGCCGCGAACGCCGTCAACCAAGCGCCCAGCGGCAGCAACAGGGTGCCGATCGGATTGAGCCGCGCCCACGACAGCCATCCCGGCGCGGGGGCCGACAGCAGGGCGTAAAGATCGCCGCCGGCCAGGGCCGCGCCCGCATAGTCGCGGCGCTGATTCTGCGCATCCTTGGCCTCGAACACCGCAGAGCCCTGATCACGCGCTCGGCCGACCCAGCCCGCGATATCGTCGCCAGCCGACAGTTTGAAGACGTCGGGATCGCTGGCCGTCAGAATGCGGCCGGCGCCGTCGGTCAATGCCGCTTCTGCGTCCGAGGGCAGGGCGGGGTCGGCCACATCGGGTTGCAGGGCGGAGAAGGGGATCACGGCGACCATGGCGCCGTCGAACCGGCCCATCGGCCGCTCGGCGCGGGTGGCCACGATCAGCGCGCCCTCATAGCCTGCGCCATCGGGCGCACGCATGACGACCAGTTCTTCGCCATTGCGCAACCGCTGGAACCAGGTCGCCTGGGCGGCGGGCGCCACGCCGGATCTCACGCCGTCCGCCCGGCCCGAGGCGCACACCGCCTCGCCCGTGGGGCTGATGCGATACAGACCCTCGTAACCTTCCAGACGTCCGACCAGCGCCGTCAGGCGCGGTGCGCAATAGGGACCGACCGCATCGGGGCTGAGCGCGCGCAACAGCACCTGGGCGCTGTCCAGCTTGGCCTTGGCGCTGGAGGCGCTGCGTTCGGCCGCCAGTTGAAGGTCCACCTGCCGGTCGTCGGCCTGTCTTTGGAAGTCCGCCTGGGTCTGGATCAGGCTGAGAACGAAGATCGGCAGCAGGGCCATGGCCATGGCCGCGCCCAGTCGAAACCGGATGCCCTGAAAGCGATCCGATTTCCACGTGCGACCGAGCCGCGACCTGGAGGCCTCCCTGCTCGTCTCGTTCACCGCCGCTTAGCTCCGGGCGCCGGCCAGCCTGTCGGCCTCGCCCAGGATCGTGCGCATGGCGTCGCCGGCCGCTTCACCGTCGCGGCCGTAACCGCCCCGCTCCAGCGTGGCTTGCAAGGCCCGGCGTGCGCGGCTGACGCGGCTCTTCACCGTGCCCACCGCGCAGCCGCAAATCTCGGCTGCTTCTTCATAGGCGAAGCCGCCGGCGCCGACCAGGATCAAGGCTTCGCGCTGCTCTTCGGGCAGGGTCTTTAGAGCCTGACGCAGTTCGTCCAGAGCAACGGGCGCCTCGGGATCGTCCACGGCGACCAGGGTCCGCTCGGCGGCTTCCTGATCCAACTGGGACTGACGCCACGAGCGGCGCTTTTCGGAATAGAACTGGTTGCGCAGGATCATGAAGGTCCAGGCCTTCATGTTCGTGCCCATCTGATAGCTGGCGCGCGCATCCCAGGCCTTCATCATGGCGTCCTGCGCCAGGTCGTCGGCGGCGGTCGGGTCGCCGGTCAATGTCCGGGCGAAGGCGCGCAGATGCGGGATCAGCAGGACCAGTTCGCGCTTGAAGCCCTCGTCGTCGGCCGACGCGGGTTTGGGGGCGGCGCCCAGGCGTGAGGTGCTCATGCGGCGCTGTCCGAAGACTTGGCGTCGGCGCGTTTCAGAATATCGAGAAACTCATCGGGCACGGGTTCGTTGACGACCTCGTCGAACATGTGCCGCAGCTTAACGCCAATGGCCTGCTGGCGAAGGCGAGCTTCTTCAAGCCCTGCCTCCCCCTTCTGGTCGCCTTTGGGACGAGAGGAGTCCGGAGAATCGATCATAGACAGAGCCAAGCCCACCCAACTGTCATCGCGAAGAGATGTCGGTCTCAAACGTCATCAGACCAGCCGGGTTCCTGCATGGACGTCTTTTAATGCTAAAGCTTGTTTGCCACGGCGGAACCGTGATGCGAATGTGACGTTTAGGCTGATGTAACGCCCCGCCTTGCCGGCCGGGCTGTGATTTGTCGGGGACTATCTGAATGAGCCTTCTGGCCAGACTCGCGCCGCACCTTCCTTATGTGCGCCGTTACGCACGCGCCCTGACCGGCGATCAATCCACCGGCGACAACTATGTCCGCGTCGCTCTGGAGGCCTTGGCCGCCGGCGAGCAGCAGCTGTCGGCTGACATGACGCCGCGCGTCGCTCTTTATCATGTCTTCCACGCCATCTGGTCCTCGACCGGCGCGCAGCTGGAAACCGGCACGCTGGAAACCACGGGCAGCGACGCCTCGCAGCGTCTGCTCCGCATCGCGCCGCGCTCGCGTCAGGCCTTCCTGCTGACCGCCCTGGAAGGCTTCACCCCTTCGGAGGCCGCGCAAATCCTGTCCGCCGACCCCCGCGACGTGGAGCGTCTGATCGCTGACGCCCAGGCCGACATTGACGCCGAACTGGCTACCGATGTTCTGGTCATCGAGGACGAGGCCATCATTTCGGCCGACATCCAGAGCCTGGTGACCGAACTGGGTCACCGCGTCACCGGCACCGCCACGACGCACGACGAGGCGATCGACGCCGTCGCCCGCCACAAGCCGGGTCTGGTGCTGGCCGACATCCAGCTGGCCGACGGCTCGTCGGGCATCGATGCGGTCAAGGATATCCTGAAGACCATGGACGTGCCGGTGATCTTCATCACTGCCTTCCCGGAACGCCTGCTGACCGGCGAGCGTCCCGAGCCGACCTTCCTGATCACCAAGCCCTTCCAGCCGGAAACGGTGAAGGCGGCGATCAGCCAGGCGCTGTTCTTCCACCCGTCGCGCCAGAAGGAAGCCGCTTAAAACGCGATCTTTCGCTGACGACAAGATTGGCCTCGGTCCTTCGGGATCGAGGCCTTTTCTTTAGTGTGCGCCGGCGTTGATGGGACAAAGTACGAAAGCGCAAAAAAAGCGATCGAGGTCGGGAACCGGCTTCGGGCGCCGTCGTTATCGGTCTGTGGAGGCGGCGACGCCCCCCGACTTGATCTGCGAAAGCTGATCATGCCGCCTCCGCGCCTCATTCTCGATGATGCCACTTCAAAGCGATCCGAAAGGGTCGCTTTTTTCTTGGCGCGCACCTCGACCGAAGCCGCCGTCGCGGCCAAGATGGTGGTCAAAGAAAACGCACGGAGAGACGCCAATGGCTTCGACAAGCGGCAAGACGAACCGTCAATGGGTGCTGCGCCAGCGCCCCAAGGGCCTGATCCAGCCCGGCGATCTGGAACTGGTCGAGACGGCCATCCCTGATCTGAAGGAGAACGAGGTGCTGGTCCGCACCGTCTATCTGTCGCTGGACCCGACCAATCGCACCTGGATGAACGATTCCGAGGGTTATCTGCCGCCGGTCGGCCTGGGCGAGGTCATGCGCGGCCTGACGCTGGGGGTGGTCGAAGCCTCGCGATCCAGCCGCTTCAAAACAGGCGATGTCGTCATGCCGACCTCGGGCGGCTGGGCCGACTATGCGGTCGTGCCGGAAGGCGGCCTGCGCCCGGTGCATCGTGCGCCCGGTTTGCCGCTGACCGCCAATATGTCGGTGCTCGGCATGACCGGCCTGACCGCCTATTTCGGCGTCACCGACGTGTTGAAGGCCAAGGAAGGCGAGACCATCGTCATCTCGGCGGCGGCCGGCGCGGTCGGCTCCATCGCGGGGCAGATCGCCAAACAGCGCGGCTGCCGCGTCATCGGCATCGCGGGCGGCCCGCAGAAGTGCGCCTGGCTGACCGACGAACTCGGCTTCGACGCAGCCATCGATTACAAGAATGAGGATGTCGGCGAGGCGCTGGACCGCCTGGCCCCGGACGGCGTCGATCTGAACTTCGAGAATGTCGGCGGCGACATCATGATCGCGGTGTTCAACCGTCTGAAGGTCCATGGCCGGATGGCGGTCTGCGGCCTGGTGTCCTCCTACAATGCGACCAAGGCGCCGCCTTCGCCGAACTTCGCGCGCATCATCACCCATCGTCTGCACGTCCAGGGCTTCCTGGTCCTGGACTACGCCCCGCGCGCTCGTGAGATGGTGGCTGAGATGGGCCCATGGCTGGCGGATGGCCGTTTGAAGTGGAAGGTTCACGTCGACGACGGGCTGGAAGGCGCGGTGGAGTCGTTGAATCGCTTGTTCACCGGCGATCACGACGGCAAGCTGCTGGTTCGCGTTTCCGAAGAACCCGCCTGAACCCAAGGTCTGCGCATGAGCGATCCGCTGCACGTCCATTTCGAAGACCTGGAGGTGGGGCAGGTTGTGCCGCTGGGCGCCTGTGCGGTCGATCAGGGGGCGCTGGACGTCTTCATCGAGCGGTTCTCGCCGGGCTGGGACGTGGCCTACGGCGCACCGGACGCCATGGTCTATGTGCTGTGGAGTCGACTGGCGGCCGACAAGTCCGGCGGCTGGGCCCAGACCAAGGTCCTGGCCGTCGATGGGCTGCGTTACATGCGCAATCCCCCGGCGGGCGAACTGCTGCGGGGCCGCATGACGGTGATGGGCAAGGATCCGGTCGGAGACGACAAGGGCATTGTCATCGCCTCGCATGACCTGCTGGACGAGGCCGGACGTCTGGTCTTTTCCTGCCTGACGCGGGCGCTGTTCTCGCGCCGCTGAAACGAAAAACGCCCCGCCGGCGAACCGGCGGGGCGTTGATCGATCTTCGACAGACCGGGTCTTAGTTGACCGAGGTCGGGGCCTGGGCCTGGCGCATCACGGCCATGGCGATCAGGCGATCCCAACCGACCAGCGACACCAGGTGGGCGTAGATCTGGCCCAGGGCGCCGTTGTCGCGCAGCTCGACCAGCTTCTCGGCGGGCAGGGCGCGCAGCTTGTCTTCCGACACCGCATAGTATTCGGCCAGCTTCTGCGGCTGACCCGGCGTGCCGTCGGGATTGCGCGGCGTGAAGTGGGCTTCGCGGATGTCCAGCAGGTCCAGATCCTTGACCAGGGCGACGAAGCCCTCGGTGCGCTGGCGCTCCTGTTCGAAGTTGTTGCAGAACTCCATCGCCATGTTCGTGTAGTCGCTGGGCTGGCCGTCGACGAACAGCGGGTTCTGGCCGCCTTCGGCGACGATCGAGGCGCCGCGGTCGATGCACAGGATCAGGCGCTGGTTCTGCTTGTCGTCGGCGAAGACGAACGGATAGCGGCGCACATAGGCCGGCACATAGGCGTCGGCGCGGAACTCGCCGTCGGGCGCGACGAACAGGTTTTCGTTGGAGCTCAGGCCCATCACGGCGACCGGCTGGCGGTTCTCGCCGGTGAAGATGATCGGATAGGACAGGGCGGCGGCCGAGAATTCAGTGACCGTCAGCGGCACGATATTGGTCTGGGCCACGAAGGCGTAGGGCTTGTCGCTCGGGTTCACGCCCAAGCCGCCGTGGACGCTCTGATCCAGCGGTTCGGGGTTGGTGTAGAAGAGGACGTTGCCTTCAAGCGGCGAATTGTTCGTGTCGGTCATGAAGCGAGGACGCTCTGGTTAAAGATCGGAGGCGCGCCTTCTAGCCCAACGCCGCGCAACCGGCAAACCCGCGATGCGTCGGTTGCAGTGGGGGTCGCCAGCCATTAGCTGTGGCGTATGGGTTCCGCCTGCGATCACGACCATGACCACTCCGGCCTGAACGGCGGGGCGCTGGACCGCGCCCTGGCGGCGGCCGAGGCGCGCGCGGTCCAGCAGGGCGAGCGGATGACCGCCCAGCGCCGGCGCGTCCTGGCCCTGCTGCTGGAAAGCGGCGAGCCGGTGAAGGCCTACGATCTGATCGCACGCTTCGGCGAAGACGGTCAGGCCGCCAAGCCGCCGACCGTCTATCGCGCGCTGGAGTTTCTGGAGCGGCTGGGCATGGTGCATCGCATCGCCTCCATCAGCGCCTATGTCGCCTGCACCGACGATGGCGAGGCCGCCCACGCGGCCGCCTTTTTGATCTGCGACTGCTGCGGCGCGACGCGCGAGGTCAGCGGACCGGATCAGAGCGCCATGAACGCCGCCGCCTCGGCCGCCGGTTACGCCATCGCCCGCACGACGATCGAGGCGCACGGTCGCTGCGCCGCCTGTCGCGACGTCGCATGACCATGGATGCGGCGTTGATGTCCTCACCGCGTCGCCTGTCCGTGCCGATCGACAATCGCTGGGGCGCCGGCGAGATGGCCGTGCTGGATTTCGGCGATCCGAACCGGCCGGTCGATCTGATCTTCTCTCACGCCAACGGCTTCAATGCCGCCACCTATCGCAGCCTGTTGTCGCCATTGTCGGCCTCCTTGCGGATCTGGGCGCCGGATCTGCGCGGCCATGGACGGTCTGCGCTGCCGACCTTCGCGCGACCCAAGACCAGCTGGCTGGACCACCGCGACGACCTGCTGGCGCTGCTGGAGGCCATCGACGGCCCGCCCGTGGTCATGGCCGGCCATTCGATGGGCGGCACGGCCTCGCTTCTGGCGGCCGCCGTCCGGCCGGATCGGGTGTCCAGCCTGGTGCTGTTCGATCCGGTGATCTGGAAACGCTCGGCGGTCTTCGCCTTCAACCTGCCCTTCGCCCACAAGCTGATGAAGGCGATCCCTATCGCCAAGGCTACCCTGCGCCGTCGCAGCCAGTTCGACAGCCGCGAACAGGCCATGGCCGCCTATCGCGGGCGCGGCGCGTTCAAGGGTTGGCCCGATATGGTCCTGGCCGACTATCTTTCCGAAGGTTTGAACGAAGGCGACGGCGGGTTCAGCCTGACCGCCGCGCCGGCCTGGGAGGCGGCCAACTACGCAGCCCAGGCGCACGATCCGTGGCGGGCCATGAAACGCTATCCCG
This sequence comes from Brevundimonas sp. KM4, assembly GCF_000964075.1. Taxonomy (NCBI): domain Bacteria; kingdom Pseudomonadati; phylum Pseudomonadota; class Alphaproteobacteria; order Caulobacterales; family Caulobacteraceae; genus Brevundimonas; species Brevundimonas sp. KM4. The sequence goes on from NZ_JZRG01000003.1 coordinate 98,593, forward strand.
GACCAGTTCGTATCCTGAAGGCCGAACACGGCGCCCTGACCCATGTGCCGGTCCGGCCCCGTGGCCTGCCCAATGTCTCGGTCGAGGTCGTGGCCGGCGGCGGGCACCTGTTCCCTATGACCCATGCCGACGTGGCGCGCGACGCCCTGTTCGACGCCGCCGTCTGAGAACGAATTCTGTAGGCGGAGCATGGGCGCGCGCTATAAGGGCGCCGCTGAGCATAACGCCCGCCGCCCGAGACGCCGCTTGTCCTTCTTCCACGCCGGTCCCGCGCCCAAAGGCGCCGGCCCCCGCTCCGGGGCGCTGCGCGACGGTTTGATCCTCGCCCCAGGCATGAAGGTCGGCCTGTTCGGCGGCTCCTTCAATCCCGCCCACGACGGTCACGCCCATGTCGCCGAGACCGCCATGCGGCGTCTGGATCTCGACCGGGTCGTCTGGCTGGTCTCGCCGCAGAACCCGTTGAAGGACGCCCGTCACAGCGCCCCGCTGGAAGACCGCATGGCCTCGGCGCGCCAGCACGCGCGCGGTCCGTCGATGATCGTCTCGGATTTCGAGAGCCGGGCCGGCGTCGCCTGGACCGTGGACACCCTGCGCCTTCTGGTCGCGCGGCATCCGGGCGTGCATTTCGTCTGGCTGATGGGGTCGGACAATCTGGCCAGCTTCCACCGCTGGAGAGGCTGGACCGACATCATGCGGCTGATGCCGGTGGCGGTCATCGCCCGGCCGGGTTCGCTGCTGGACAGCCGCACGGCGCCGGCCGCCGCCCGCTTCGCCGGTTTCCGCATTCCCGCCCAGCAGGCGGGGCTTCTGCCGACGCTTCAGGCGCCCGCCTGGACCTATCTGACGGCGCCGCTCAACCCTCTGTCGTCCACGGCGATCAGGACCGGCTCAAGCGTGCGCGCGACCTCGTGATCGCCGGACGATTCGGGCGGCGGTTCACGTTGCGGCCCATCCGTGCTAGAGGGCTTCTTTAGTCAACGCTCCCGGAGCCCTCCGCTGACCCCCTCGCCCGCGTATGATACGCAAGACGCCGCCGTCTCGAATACGGCGCACGAGATGGACCCTATCGAACCTCTCCATTCCGAAGACGGCTTTGAATCCGACGCCTCGCCGCGCGGCTTCGACGATTCCGCTCCCCGCCCCGTCGGCTCCACGCCGCTGGAAGAAGCCCTGCTGAGCCGCCTCGACGAGGACAAGGCCCAGGACATGGTCCTGATCGACCTGAAGGGCAAAAGCGCCATGGCCGACACCATGATCGTGGCGTCCGGTCGTTCGCACCGTCACGTCGGCGCCATCGCCGACCACCTGCTGCGCACGCTCAAGGAACAGGGGCTGGGCAAGGCCAAGGTCGAGGGCCTGCCGCACTGCGACTGGGTTTTGATCGACGCCGGCGATGTGATCGTGCACCTGTTCCGCCCGGAAGTGCGCACCTTCTACAACATCGAAAAGATCTGGGCGGTCGATTCCGCCCACCGCATGGTCCGCGACTGACAAGATGAAGCTGAGCATCGTCGCCATCGGCCGACCGGGCCGGGGGCCTGAAGCGACGCTCGCCGACGACTACGCCAAGCGCGCCACCCTGTCGGGACGCGCGCTTGGCCTCGGTCCCCTCGAACTGATCGATCTGGAAGCCCGCAGACCCGGCAAGGCGCCGGAGGCTGAGCTGATCTTGGCTGCCGCAGAGGGCGCGCACCTGATCGCCTGCGACGAGCGCGGCAAGACCTATTCCTCGCGCGCCTTCGCCGACCACGTCGCCAAATTGCGGGATCAAGGCGAGCGCCGTCTGGTCTTCGCCATCGGCGGGGCGGACGGGCTGGACGCCAGCGTGCGCGAGGCCGCGTCCTCGACCCTGGCCTTCGGCCCCCAGACCTGGCCCCACGCCCTGGCGCGCGCCATGCTGGCCGAACAACTGTATCGGGCCGTGACCATCCTGGCCGGATCGCCCTATCATCGCGACTGACATGCGTCGCGCCATACCCTTATCGCTGGCCCTGCTGACGGGTTTCGTCTGCGCCGCCCCGGCGATGAGCAGGCAGGCGCCCGAGAGCGAACTGTCGCGCATCCAGGCCGAATACCGCGACGAGACGGTGCGCGCCCGTCGTCTGCGCGCCGACGCCGACGCCGCCAAGACCGAACTGGCCCAGCTGGAGCGCCGCCTGGCTTCGCTGCGGGCCGACGAACAGACCGGCGACCGCCAGATCGACGATCAGCGCGCCCGGCTCCAGCAACTGACCGAACGCGAGGCCGAACTGGTCACGGATCTGGCGCGGGAGCGCGGCGCCCAGGGCCGTCTGCTCAGCGCGCTGCAGATGATGAGCCGCCGACCGCCGCCGCCCTTGCTGGTGCCCGCCGACAAGGCCATCGACACCGTGCGCGCCTCCATCCTGCTCAAGGCCATGACGCCGGATCTGGAAAGCCGCGCCAAGGTGCTGGCCGCCCGTCAGGCCGAGATCATGCGCATCCGCCGCCTCGCCGTCCTGTCCTCGGAGCGACTGCTGACGACCGAGAGCGAGCAGGGCGACCGGCGCGGCGAGATCGAGGGGCTGACGGCGCGCAAGACCGCCCTGACCGCCGTCCTGAATGCCGAGGCCCGCGCCGCCGAACGCGCCGCCGCCGTGCTGGAGCGCCGCATTCGCGAACTGGGCGGCGCGGTCCCGACGACCCAGGCCGAAGAGACGCCGACCGCCCGCCTTCCGGCCGGACGCGGCCGCCTCAGTTCGCCTGTCGCCGGCGCGCCCAGCCAGACCTGGGGCGCCGGAACCTCCGGCTGGCGCTGGCGGGCCGACCGCGCGGCCGTCACCGCGCCTGCCGACGCCAAGGTCGCCTACGCCGGGCCGCTGACGGGGTGGGGCAATGTGGTGGTGCTGGATCTCGGTCCCGGCTGGCGCGCCGTCATCGCCGGGCTGGAAAGCGTCGATGTCGGCCCGGACGCCCGGGTCTCGGACGGCCAGACCCTGGGGCGCAGCGGCCCGGACGGCGACGTCTATTTCGAACTGCGTCGCGACGAACGGCCGATCGATCCGGGACCGTGGTTGCGGTGAACCCGCAATAGTCCTTTGCATTCTCGTCTGACGCTGATTTTATCGGCGGGACGCCGCGTCGCCACGATTTGGTCGTGAGGACGGGGCCTTAACCTACCTACGGGCGCCCACAGTGATCGGCCCGACCGAAAGAGACCGAATGCGTAAACTGCTCCTCGTCGGCTGCGCCGCTCTGGTGCTCGGCGGATCCGCCGCTGCTGTCAGCAGCCAGACCCCGCGAAACGAAACCTTCCGCATGCTGGAGCTGTTCGGCGACGTGGTGGGCATCGTCGAGCAGGCTTACGTCGTCCCGGTCGACAACAAGAAGCTGATCGAGGCCGCGCTGGCCGGCATGATGACGGCGCTGGACCCGCACTCCAACTATCTGCCGCCCTCCAACTACGACGACCTGCGCGAACGCACCGAGGGCCAGTATTCGGGCGTCGGCCTGACCATCAGCGCCGACGGCGGCATGGTGAAGGTCATCTCGCCGATGGACGACAGTCCCGCCGCCAAGGCCGGGGTCCAGGCGGGCGACGTGATCTCTTCCATCGAGGGCCAGAACGCGGCGGGCCTGACGGTCAGCCAGGTGTCCGAAAAGCTGCGCGGCGCCGTGGGCACCAGCGTCAAGGTGACCTTCCTGCGCGACGGTTCAGATCCGCTGGAAGTGACCCTGACCCGCGAGGTCATCAAGGTTCAATCGGTCACAGGCAGGGTCGAAGGCGACTTCGGCTATCTGCGCGTCTCGACCTTCAACGAAAACACCGGCCGCGAGCTGAACGAGGCCATCGCCAAGATCAAGGCCGAGAAGCCGGGCGTGAAGGGCTATGTTCTGGACCTGCGCAACAACGGCGGCGGCCTGCTGAACGCCGCCATCGACGTGTCCGACGCCTTCCTGGAACGCGGCGAGATCGTCAGCCAGCGGGGCAGGAAGCCCGAGCAGATCCAGCGCTATTCCGCCAAGCCCGGCGACGTCACGGGCGGCCTGCCGCTGGTCGTCTTGGTCAACTACGGTTCGGCCTCGGCGTCGGAAATCGTCGCCGGCGCCTTGAAGGATCATCAGCGCGCGACCATCGTGGGCCTGACCAGCTTCGGCAAGGGTTCGGTGCAAACGGTGATCCCGCTGCGCCAGGGCCAGGACGGCGCCTTGTCGATCACGACCGCGCGCTACTACACCCCCTCGGGCGCCTCGATCCAGAAGATCGGCATCGAGCCGGACCTGGAAGTCGCGCGTTCGGAGGCAGAGGCCCGCATCGTCTCGCGCTCCAGCTTCATCTATTCCGAGGCCGCCTACGCCACGGCCCTGGACGCCTCCATCGGCGCCGAGCGCAAGGGTCCGCACACCCCGCGCGAAGCTCCGGGCGACAAGTTCGACAAGGAAAAGGACTATCAGCTTCAGCGCGCGCTGGACGTTCTGCGCGCCGGCGGCGACCTGTCGAAACTGTCGGCCCCGCCCGAAGGCATCGTCGTCACCGAACCGGGCTCGACGCCCAAGCCCGACGCCGAACCAACGGCGGACGAACCGAAGGAAGAATAAAGACGGGAAAGGGCGGCGCGAGCCGCCCTTTTTCTTGCGCCTACGACAGGCGGTCGCGGAAGGCCGAATAGTCGAAGTCGCGCACCGTCGTCAGCGCATCCGTCTGTGAGTTCCACAGCACGATGGACGGCAGCGGCACGCCGTTGAAGGTGTTCGTCTTCACCATCGAATAATGGGCCTGGTCCAGAAACGCGATCCGCGTTCCGGGCGTCGGCCGCTCGGCGAAGACGTAGTCGCCGATGATGTCTCCGGCCAGGCACGACGGCCCGCCCAGCCGCACCGTCACCCCATGTTCGGGCTCTTTCAGCAGCGCGGGGCGATAGGGCGCCTCGATCACATCGGGCATATGGCAGGTGGCCGAGATGTCGGTGATGCCGATGGGCATGGCGTTGTCGAACACGTCCAGCACCTCGCCGATCAGGATGCCGGCGTCCAGCGCCACGGCCTCGCCCGGCTCCAGATAGACCTGAACCCCGTGCCTGGCCTGCAGATCGCGTACGAAGGCGATCAGATCATCGGTCTGATAGTCGGCGCGGGTGATGTGGTGCCCCCCGCCCAGGTTCAACCATTTGATCCCGCCCAGCAGCGGCGCCAGCTTCGGCTCCACCGCCGCCCAGATACGCGACAGCGGCTGGAAGTCCTGCTCGCACAGCGCATGGATATGCAGACCATCGACGCCGATCAGATGTTCGGCTGTCAGTTGCGAAACCGGGAAGCCAAGGCGCGAACAGGGCTGGGCGGGGTCGTATTTGGCGACCTCGCCTTCGGAATGTTCAGGGTTCAGCCGCAGGCCGATCTCGAACACCTGCCCTTCAGCCCGCGCCTTGGCGATCAGATCGGCGAAACGGGCGATCTGGGCCGGGTTGTTGAAAATGACGTGGTCCGACAGACGCAGGATCTCAGGCAGGTCCTGCGCCGTATAGGCCGGCGAATAGGTGGTCAGCTCGCCCTTGTAGAACTCGCGCGCCAGCCGCGCCTCCCACAGGCCCGAGGCGCAGACTCCGTCGAGGTATTCGCCGACCACATCGGCCAGCGCCCACATCGAAAACGCCTTCAGCGCCAGAAGCACGCGCGCCTCCGCCCCGTCGCGCACACCTTTCAGCACGGACAGATTGCGACGGATGGCCGCCTCGTCCACCACGAAGGCGGGCGAGGCGACGCGGTTCAGGTCGAAATGCGCAAAGGCGCCCGGATCGCCAGCCTGGGTCTGCATTCAGTCGGTCCGATCAGAAGTCCAGAGGGGCGTCCAGGTCCTGAACCTTCCACGGCAGGCCGTGCTTGTTCAGCATGTCCATGAAGGGGTCGGGGTCCAGCTGCTCCATGTTGAACACGCCGTCGCCCTTCCACTGGCCGGTCACCATCAGGGCCGCGCCGATCATGGCCGGCACGCCGGTGGTGTAGCTGACGGCCTGGTTGCCGGTCTCGGCATAGGCCTCTTCGTGGTCGCAGATGTTGTTGACGTAGACCGTCTTCTTGACCCCGTCCTTGAGGCCGGTGGCGATGACGCCGATGTTGGTCTTGCCCTTGGTGATCGGACCCAGCGAGGCCGGCTCGGGCAGCAGGGCCTTCAGGAACTCGATCGGAATGATCTCGCGGCCCTGGAACGACATCGGCTCGATCGAGGTCATGCCGATGTTTTCCAGCACTTCGAGGTGCTTCAGATAGCTGTCGCCGAACGTCATCCAGAAGCGGATGCGCTTGATCTCGGGATAAAACTTCGCCAGCGATTCCAGCTCCTCATGATACATGAGGTACATGTTCTTGGGACCCACGCCCTCGAAGTCGAAGGTCTGTTTACAGCTCAGCGCCGGGCCTTCGACCCACTGGCCGTTCTCCCAGTGACGCGAGTTCGCCGTCACTTCGCGTAGGTTGATCTCGGGGTTGAAGTTGGTCGCGAAGGGCAAGCCCGTGTCGCCGCCGTTGCAGTCCAGGATGTCCAGCGTCTCGATGGAATCCAGCAGGTGCTTCTTGATGTAGGTGGTGAAGACCGAGGTCACGCCGGGATCGAAGCCCGAACCCAGCAGCGCCATCAGACCGGCGTCCTTGAAGCGGTCCTGATAGGCCCATTGCCACTTGTATTCGAACTTGGCCTCGTCGCGCGGCTCGTAATTGGCGGTGTCCAGATAATCGACGCCGGCGGCCAGGCAGGCGTCCATGATCGACAGGTCCTGATAGGGCAGGGCCAGGTTCACGACCAGTTCGGGTTGCACCTTCTGGATCAGGGCCGTGGTCGCCGCCACGTCATCGGCGTCGATGGCGGCCGTGTCGATGTCGACGCCGAAGCGCGACTTCACGGACTGGGCGATCGCGTCGCACTTGGACTTGGTCCGGCTCGCCAGGGTGATATGCGAGAAGATGTCCGCGTTCATCGCCATCTTGTGGACGGCCACCGAACTGACGCCGCCTGCGCCGATAACCAGCACCTTGCTCATCTGTGCTTCTCCCGAAGTCTGAAACCCTGGCGACAGCGCCGCCCCTATAAAGGGCGCGGCTCTTAGCACGATGATGACAATCCGCTAAATCCCTGCGCCGATATTGGCTCTTATAGCGTGACCGGATCGCTCCGGTTGCCTTAGTACGGTTTTTCCGCCATAAGCCGCCGCTTCCGACGCAAGTGAACCTGCGTCTCCACCGGGACGACAGCTTTTTTGTCGTGCTAACGCGCTCCGCGCTACTTGAGCACAGCCCATTCGGGCTCAAGTAGGCCGCAAGGCCGATAGCCCGCAAAGGAGAACGAGCCCGGCGAGAACCCTCCGCCGACGTGATCGTCGCCGGGGGCCGTTGTCGTATGGAGCCGTTTCACCTGCGCCACACGAGGTAGTGAATGTTCGAGGCTCTGAACGAGCGGCTGACAGGCGTCTTCGACCGGATCACCGGGCGCGGCGCCCTGTCCGAAAAGGATGTCGCCGAGGCGATGCGCGAAGTGCGCGTGGCCCTGCTCGAGGCCGACGTCGCCCTGCCGGTCGTCAAGGAATTCATCGCCTTCGCCACCGAGCGCGCGACCGGCGAAGAGGTCATCCGTTCGGTCAAGCCGGCCGATCAGGTGGTCAAGATCGTCTACGACGGCCTGATCGAGATGCTGGGCGGCGAAGAGCCGGTCCCGCTGAACACCAACGCCAACCCGCCCGCCGTGGTGCTGATGGCCGGCCTTCAGGGCTCGGGCAAGACCACGACCTCGGCCAAGCTGGCGCTGCGCCTGACCAAGTTCGATCGCAAGAAGGTCATGATGGCCTCGCTGGACACGCGTCGTCCGGCCGCGATGGAACAGCTGGCCACCCTGGGCAAGCAGATCGAGGTCGCCACCCTGCCGATCGTGGCGGGCGAGAGCGCGGTCCAGATCACGCGCCGGGCGCTGCAATCGGCCAAGCTTCAGGGCTTCGACGTCCTGATCCTCGACACCGCGGGCCGCATCACCCTGGACGAAGGGCTGATGAACGAGGTGGCCGAGGTCGCCGACATCGCCAAGCCCGTCGAGACCCTGCTGGTGGCCGACAGCCTGACCGGCCAGGACGCGGTGCGCACCGCCAAGGCCTTCCACGAGCGCCTGCCCCTGACCGGCCTGGTCCTGACCCGCGCCGACGGCGATGGTCGCGGCGGCGCCATGCTGTCGATGCGCGCCGTCACCGGCCTGCCGATCAAATATCTGGGCGCCGGCGAAAAGGTTGATGCGCTGGACGTGTTCGACGCCCGTCGCGTCGCCGGCCGCATCCTGGGTCAGGGCGATATCGTCGCCCTGGTCGAAAAGGCCAGCCAGGATCTGGACCAGGCCAAGGCCGAGAAGATGGCCCGAAAACTGGCCAAGGGTCAGTTCGATCTGGACGACCTGGCCGGCCAGCTTCAGCAGATGAAGCGGATGGGCGGGCTTCAGGGCATCATGGGCATGCTGCCCGGCGTGGCCAAGATGAAGGGTCAGATGGCCGAGAGCGGCATCGACGACCGCATGATCCTGCGTCAGGAAGCCATCATCTCCTCGATGACCAAGGCCGAGCGCAAGAAGCCCGACCTGCTGAACGCCTCGCGCAAGAAGCGCATCGCCGCCGGCGCCGGCGTAGATGTGCAGGACGTGAACCGGGTTCTGAAACAGCACCGCCAGATGGCCGATGTGGTCAAGTCGATGGCGCGCGGCGGACCCAAGAAGATGCAGCAGATGGCCGCTATGTTGGGCGGCCTCGGCGGCGGTGGCATGCCTGGCATGGGCGGCGGCCCCGACATGGCCCGCCTCAAGGCGTTGGGCGGCGGCAAGATGGCCGAACCCTCCGCCGACGATCTGAAAGCCATCCAGGACCGGCTCGCCGGACTGGGCGGCGGACAACTTCCGGGAGGTCTTCCTGGCCTGCCGGGCTTCCCTCCCAAGAAATAACGACTTCCTAGAAAGAGATCTGAAATGCTGAAGATTCGTCTGGCCCGCGGCGGCGCCAAGAAGCGCCCCTACTACCACATCGTCATCGCCGACTCGCACTCGCCGCGCGACGGCAAGTTCATTGAGAAGGTCGGCAGCTACAACCCGATGCTGCCCAAGGACGGCGCCACCCCGCGTGTCGCCCTGAAGGTCGAGCGCATCGCCGAATGGCTCGGCAAGGGCGCCCAGCCGACCGACCGCGTCGCCCGCTTCCTGTCGCAGGACGAGACCCTGGGCCAGAAGGTCAAGTGGACGCAATCGAACAACCCGAACAAGGGCGCTCCGGGCAAGAAGGCGCAAGAGCGCGCCGCTGAACGCGCCCAGCGCGAAGCCGACCGCCTGGAAGCCGAAGCCGCCGCCAAGGTCGAGGCCGCTGAAGCCGCCGCCCGCGCCAAGGAAGAGGCCGCCGCCGCCGCCGAAGCCGCCAAGAACGCTCCCGCTGCTGAAGAAGCGCCTGCCGAAGAGGCCCCGGCTGCTGAAGCGACCGAGGAAAAGGCTGAAGGCTGAGCCTTTCGGTTTGACGATGATCAGGGCGGCGTCTTTCGACGCCGCCTTTTTCATGGGTTAAGAACACGCATGACCACGGACAGCAGATTGATCCTCGTCGGCCAGGTCGGCGGCGGCTTCGGCGTGCGGGGCGAGGTGCGGGTGACCGCCTTCACCGCCGACCCCCTGGCCCTGACCGCCTACGGCCCTCTGCTGCGCGCGGATGGGACTGTGGCCCTGACCCTGACCTCGACGCGGCCCGACAAAAACGGCGTCGTCGGCCGGGCCAAGGAGATCACCACCAAGGAACAGGCCGACGCCCTGCGCGGCCTGAAGCTGCACGTCCCCCGCGACCGGTTCCCCGAGCCGGACGAGGACGAATTCTACCTCGCCGATCTGCTGGGCGTTCAGGTCCGTGACACAGCGGGCGGCGTCATGGGCACGGTGAAATCGGTCCAGAACTTCGGCGCGGACGACATGCTGGAGATCGCGCCCGCCGCCGGCGGCCCGACCTGGTATCTGCCCTTCACCAAGGAAGCGACGCCGGAACTGCACCTGGCCGACGGTTGGCTATTGGCCGTGCCGCCGACCGAGGTGGGCGAGCGCGAGCCCGACTGAAGTTTCGTCACCGCTCCCGTCGGTGTTGCGGATGGGCTGGGCGGCGCCGACATAGGCCTATCGCAATAGCCGAGGCCGCACCCATGACCGACCTGTCCGCCTTCCCGATCACGCAACGCTGGCCGGCCCAGCATCCCGATCGCATCCAGCTCTACTCCCTGCCGACGCCCAATGGGGTGAAGGTTTCGATCATGCTGGAAGAGGTCGGCCTGGCCTATGAGCCGCACCTGATCGACATCACCAAGAACGAGACATGGGGGCCGGAGTTTCTGTCGCTGAACCCCAACGGCAAGATCCCCGCCATCCTCGATCCGAACGGCCCGAACGGAAAGCCGCTGGCCCTGTTCGAATCCGGCGCCATCCTGATCTATCTGGCGGAAAAGACCGGCAAACTGCTCTCGGCCGATCCGGCGACCCGCTATGAGACGATCCAGTGGGTCATGTTCCAGATGGGCGCGATCGGCCCGATGTTCGGCCAGCTGGGCTTCTTACACCGCTTCGCCGGCAAGGACTACGAGGACAAGCGCCCGCGCGACCGCTACGTCGCCGAAAGCCGCCGCCTGCTCGGCGTGCTGGAGACGCGGCTTGCCAATGACGGGGGAGAGCCCCGGGACTGGCTGGTCGGCGACTATTCCATCGCCGATGTCGCCACCCTGGGCTGGGTCCGCAACCTGATCGGCTTCTACGAAGCGGGGGAGATCGTAGGTTTCGCCGACTTCCCGCGCGTCGCCGCCTGGCTGGAGCGCGGCCTGGCGCGCCCCGCCGTCCAGCGCGGCCTCAACATCCCGGCGCGCGACTGATCTGAACCTCGGTCCGTCGGTCGCGTTGTCTGCTCACACCAACAGGAGCGCGACCGATGGGCATCTTCTCTTCGATCTGGAACAAGATCACGGGCCACAAGCCGAAGGCGGCCCCCGTTCCGCCGCCGGCCTCGACGGCAGGAATTCCGGCGCCCAATGCCGCGCCGGCCCCGACCGCCGCACCGGCCTTGCCGCCCGTCGATGTCGAGGCGGTGCTCAGCGATCTGGCGGCGTCCAAGGGCGGCGGCGGCAACTGGCGGACCTCGATCGTCGATCTTCTTAAGCTGCTGGACCTGGATTCCAGCCTGGCCGCGCGCAAGGAACTGGCCGAGGAGCTGAACGTCCACGCCGGCGAGCATGGCTCGGCCGAACAGAACATCGCCCTGTCCAAGGCCGTCTGGAAGAAGCTGGCCGAAAACGGCGGCCAGGTCCCGGCCTCGCTGCGCGACTAGCATCTACAGCTGGATCAGGCCGGCGGTCTGATCCAGCGCATGGCGGCCAGAGCGGCAGAACCCACGACCAGACCCCAGAAGGCCGATCCGACGCCGAACAGGGTCAGGCCCGAGGCCGTCGCCGCAAACGTCAGCACCGCTGCCTCGCGCGATCCGACCTCCGTCATCATGGTTTGCAGCGCGCCGGTCAGCGGCGCGATCAGCGCCAGACCCGTCACCGCCGCCAGCGCGGCCGGCGGCATGGCGATGAACAGTCCGGCCAGCGGCGCGGCGAACAGGGCCACGACCAGATAAAGACCGCCATAGATCACCCCCACGATCCAGCGCCTTGTGGGATCGGGATGGGCGTCCGTCCCGGTGCAGATCGCCGCCGTGATCGCCGCCAGATTGACCCCGTGCCCGCCGAAGGGCGCGATCAGCAGGCCGGCGACCCCGGTGGACAGGATCAGTCGGTTGGCGGGCGGCGGATAGCCGGCGCTCTTCAGGACCACCAGCCCGGGCAGGTTCTGGGCCGCCAGCGTCACCAGAAACAACGGAAAGCCAAGGCTGACCGCCGCCTTCCAGTCGAACACGGGCGCAACCGGCTCCAGATGGCCGAACAGTCCGGGTCCGGCCGGCAGGGCCAACTGCCCCCGCATCGCCAAGACCGCAAAGGCCGCCGCCAGCACGGCGGGCAAGGCCCAGGTCGGCCACAGCCGTCGAAAGATCAGGAACACCGCGATCAGCCCGACGACCAAGGCCGTCTCGTCCGGCGCCACCTTGAACAGTCTCAGCACGAAGGGCAGCAGCACCCCCGCCAGCATGGCCGAGGCGAGGGCCGCCGGTATCCGCCCAGCCAGCCGCCCCAGCACCGGGATCAGGCCGGTCAGGATCATCAGCAAGGCGGCGAAGACGAAGGCGCCGATGGCTGTCGGCCAGGACAGGCCCAGGGTCGAGGCCGCCAGCAGGGCCGCCCCCGGCGTGGACCAGGCCAGCACCACGGGGATCTTCAGCCGCCAGCTCAGCACCGCGCCGGGCACCCAGATGCCCAGGCACAGGGCCGTCACCATCGACCCGATCTGGCCCGCGTCCGCCCCCAAGGCCTGGCCGGCCTGGACCACCAGGGCGACCGTCCCGCCAAACCCGATCACTGTCGCCACGGCAGCGGACGAAAAGGCCGAGGCGGGCAGGGCGCGCATGGAAAAGGCCGGAGCAGTCATGCCCCGGCCTTAAACCGTCGTCTCGGATGGCGGAAGGCTGGGATCCAGCCCTCCTGATCAGCCTTCGATGTCTTCCGGCAGGCCCACGGCGTGGAAACCCGCATCGACGTGGACGACTTCGCCCGTGGTCGAACGGCCCAGGTCCGAGCACAGCCACAGGGCCGCTCCGGCGACGCCTTCCATCGAGGTCTCTTCCTTGATCAGCGAGAACTGGGCCGACTTGGAGTGCAGACCGCGCCCGCCCGAGATGCCGGCCAGCGACAGGGTGCGCATGGCCCCGGCCGAGATGGCGTTGACGCGGATGTTCTTGGGACCCAGGTCGCGCGCGATATAGCGGGTCGCGGCTTCCAGCGCGGCCTTGGCCACGCCCATGGTGTTGTAGTTCGGAATGACCCGCTCGGACCCCAGATAGGTCAGGGTGATCAGGCTGCCGCCGTTCGGCATCAGCTTGGCCGCCCTACGCGAGACGTCCACGAAGCTGAAGGCCGAGATGTTCATGGCCAGAAGGAAGCTGTCGCGCGTGGTGTTGTCCACGAAGCTGCCCTTCAACTCATCCTTGTTGGCGAAGGCCACCGAATGGACGACGAAGTCGATCGTGCCGAAGGTCTTTTCCAGCTCGGCGAAGGCCGCGTCCATCGAGGCGTCGTCGGTGACGTCGGCCGGGATCAGCAGCTTGGCGCCGACGCTTTCCGCCAGCGGACGCACGCGGCGCTCCAGGCTTTCGCCCAGATAGGTGAAGGCCAGCTCGGCGCCCTGGGCGGCCAGCTGCGAGGCGATGCCCCAGGCGATGGAGCTGGAGTTGGCCACGCCCATGATCAGGCCCTTCTTGCCCTTCATGAGGTCGCCGGTCGGCATGTCCCAGCCTTCGGAAGTCGCCATGGTTCGTCTCCTGATGATTTGCGCGGAGGGTTAGCAGGGGCGGGCGTAAACCGGAACCCCCGCCGCCTTCCCTAGCGTCAGAGCAGGCCCGCGATCGCCTCGCGCGCCGCGTCGCCCAGATCAGGGCGTTTCAGGGCCAGGGCGACGTTGGCGCGCAGCAGGCCGATCTTGTCGCCGCAGTCGTGGGTCACGCCCGCATATTCGACGGCGGTGAAGCTCTGGTCCGCCATCAGTCGCGCCATGGCGTCGGTCAGCTGGATCTCGCCGCCCGCGCCCTTTTCCTGCGTCGCCAACAGGTCGAAGATTTCCGGCTGCAAAATGTAACGGCCCGAGATCGACAGGTTGGACGGCGCAGTTCCGGCGGCGGGCTTTTCGACCATGCCCTTCATGACGATGCGCGAACCGTCGCGGCTGACCGGATCGACGATGCCGTATTTGTGGGTCTGATCTTCGGGGACGGATTCCACGCCGATGATGTTGCCGCCGGTCTCGGCATAGACCTCGGCCAACTGCTTCAGGGCGCCGGGCTGAGAATCCACGATCACGTCGGGCAGGATGACGGCGAACGGCTCGTGCCCGATGATGTCGCGCGCGCACCAGACGGCGTGGCCCAGGCCCTTGGGCTGCATCTGGCGGGTGAAGCTCATCTCCCCGGCCGAGGCCAGTTCGGCGTTCATCATCTCCAGGATGTCGGTCTTGCCCTTGGCCTGAAGCTGGGCTTCCAGTTCGATCTGATGATCGAAATAGTCCTCGATGGCGCCCTTGGAGCGGCCGGTGACGAAGACGATGTGCTCGATCCCTGCCTCGCGCGCCTCTTCGACGATGTAGGACAGGATCGGCCGGTCGACGACGTTCAGCAGTTCCTTGGGGGTCGTCTTGGTGCCGGGCAGAACCCGGGTGCCGAGGCCCGCGACGGGCAGTACGGCCTTGCGCAGGCGCGCGGGCGTGGTGGTCATCAAATCATCCTGACAGCTATCCCGCCCCTTCTACGGCCTCGTGCGCTTCAGTTGAAGCGCTTCGCGCTTCAACGGGGCGAACCGGTGAAAGAAGGGGCGGAACGGCGGTCGGGTTCCGCCTTATTTGGCGGGGCGGGCCATCGGGGTCATGGCGGCGATGGTCGCGCGCTGGGCCAGCAGTTGGTCTTCCGGCAGCGGGATCAGGCCGCGATCAGCCAGATAGCCGCCCTTGCCGGCGGCGCCTTCCGACAGGAACTCCTGCACGAACTGCTGCAGGCCCGGAATGACGCCGATGTGGGCCTTCTTCACATAGATGTAGAGGCTGCGCGACAGCGGATAGGCGCCGCTGGCGATGGTGTCGGCGGTCGGGGCGACGCCGTCGATGGTCTCGGCCTTCACCGTATCCAGGTTCTGCTCCAGGAACGAATAGCCAAACACGCCCAGCGAACCCGGCGTGCGGGTCAGGGTCTGGACGATGGCGTTGTCGTTCTCGCCGGAATCGATCCAGGCGCCGTCCTCGCGCAGGGTGTGGGCGATGGCTTCGAACCGGTCCTTGTTGCCTTCGATCGCCTTGACGGCCGGCACCAGCTTGGCGCCCGGCGTCATGCCCAGCTCCAGGAAGGCGTCGCGCGTGCCCGAGGTGGGCGGCGGGCCATAGACCTGGATGCGCTGGTTCGGCAGGCCGGCGTTGACCTGGTTCCAGGTCTTGGCCGGATTGGCGACGAACTGACCGTTGGCGCCCGGCACTTCCTTGGCCAGGCCCTCATACAGGTCGTTCAGTTCGAAGTTGAAGCCGTTGCCGTTACGGGCCGTGGCGATGACGATGCCGTCGAAGCCGATCTTGATCTCGACGATGTCGGTGACGCCGTTCTTGGCGCACAGGTCGAACTCGGACTGCTTCATCTGACGCGAGGCGTTGGCGATGTCCGGGGTGGTCGGGCCGACGCCCTGGCAGAAGGCCTGGATGCCGCCGCCGGTGCCCAGCGATTCGACGCGCGGCGCCGCGCCGCCCGAACCGCGCGCGAAGGTCTCGGCGACCCGCGTGGCGAAGGGGAAGACGGTCGACGAACCGGCCGCCCAGATGCCGGAGCGCGCGCCGGAGGCGGAGCCGCCCCCGCCGTTGTCGCCACAGGCCGCCAGGGCCAGAAGGGCGGCGGCCGAAGCCGCCAGTTTCAGTGTGCGGATCATCCAAGGCTCTCCCTGAGCATCGATTTCGCGATGCTTAGAGCAGAGGATTATGACAGTCCCGCGAAGGGGACCGCCGCCGCTACAGCAGGCGGCGGCGCATCACCTGCGACAGGGTGTCGATCAGGGTCACGGCGACCACGACGACGATCACGATGGCCGAGACGGCGCGGAAATCGAAGGCGTTCATGCTGTCGAACAGCACCTGGCCGATGCCGCCCGCGCCGATCAGACCCAGCACGGTCGCGGACCGGCTGTTGGATTCGAAACGGTATAGGGCGAACGAGGTCCACAGCGGCGCGACCTGAGGCAGGACGCCCCAGACGATCTCGTGCAGCTTGCCCGCGCCGGTGGCGCGCACGCCTTCGACCGGACCCTTGTCGATCGACTCGACCGCTTCCGAAAACAGCTTCGCCAGAACCCCGGCCGTATTCAGGGTGATGGCCAGGACGCCCGCCAAAGGCCCCAGGCCCACGGCGGTCACGAACAGCAGGCCGATCACCAGATCCGGCACCGAACGCAGCAGGTTCATGATCCAGCGCACCGGCGTCACGACCCAGACGGGCGCGATGTTGCGCGCCGCCGCCAGACCGAGCGGAATGCCCAGGATCACGGCCAGGAAGGTGCCCCACAGGGCGATCTGCACCGTCTCCCACATCTTGGCGACGAACATCTTCCAGTCGCTGAAGTCGGGACGCAGCAGGTCATGGACGAACAGCTGGGTGCTGTCGTTGCCCGCAAACAGGCGCGAGATGTTGCCCAGATCGACGGCGTCGATGCTGTACAGCAGGACGGCGGCGACGCCGCCCCAGACCAGGACGTCGGCAACCCAGGCGAGGGCGGACTTCTTGGGCGCCGCCGGAATCGCGACGGCGGGAGACGCGACTGCGGTCAAGGCCGGACCTCACGCAAGCTGCGCAGGCGTTGAAGCTCGCGCTCGGCGGCGGCGGCGGCGGCCGTATCGCCCTTGGCGCGGGCCTCGCCCAGTTTCTGGTCGGCGATCATTTCGCGGATCGGGTCCAGATAGCTGTCGTCGGCGGCGGTGAAGCGGGAATATTCCAGGTCCGCCAGAACCTTGCGTTGCCGCTCGGCCTCGGCGCCTTCGCCCTGGCCATAGGTCAGGAAGAAGCTGCGGATCTTTTCCTTCAGCGCCGGATCCAGATCCTCGCGCACGACGATGCCGCTCTCGGGGATCGGCGGCGAGGTCCAGATTTCTTCGATCTGGCCGGCCAACTGCGGGTTCTCCTTGCGCATGAAGATGGTGTTCACGCTGTTGGAGGTGGCCACGTCGATCACGCCGGTCGCCACGCCGAAGGCGTTGGCCTGGTGGTTGGCCGAGCGCACGGTCTTGAAGCACTGGCTGGGGACCACGCCGCGCGGATTGAACAGGAAGGTCAGCGGGGCCAGGGTGCCCGACGTCGACTGGGCGTCGCCGATGCCGAAGTTGTACTTCTTGCCGCACGCCATGACCTGATCGAGCGTGATGCCCGATCCCTTCTTGACGATCAGGGTCGACTGATAGCTGTCCAGACCCTCGCGGTTGACGGTGCGGGCGATGACCTCGGCCTTGGCGCGGTCGATGGCCTCGACCTCAGGCTTGGCGGAAAACCAGCCCACCTGAGTGTGGTTGCCGCGCATGGCCTCGACCAGGACGGTATAGTTCGAGCCGAAATAGGGCTTCACCGGCACGCCGATGGCCTTGGACATGTCGTCCAGCAGCGGCTGCCACAGCGGACCGGCCGAGGCCTGGCCTTCGGCGGACAGGATCGAGAAGGTGATCTCGCTCGCCGTGCCGCCCGCAGCCTTCTTGTCCTCGCCGCCGCCGCAGGCCGCCAGGCCCAGGATCATGACGGCGGCGCCGGCCGCCGCCATCAGACGACGAGTGGGGGCAATACGGGACAGGCTCATGCCTTGGTCTCCCAGAACGCGTCCTCGAACTCGGGACCGTAGATTTCGATCAGGCGCTTTTGGTCCAGCGCCGTGGACGGGCCGTCATAGACGATCTTGCCGCCTTGCAGGGCGATGACGCGGTCGCAGTAGCGGATGGCGTAGTCGACCTGGTGCAGGGTGACGATCACCCCCATGCCGTCGCGCTTGTTCAGCTCGACCAGCAGTTCCATCACCTTGCGGGCGGACACCGGGTCCAGCGAGGCGACGGGTTCGTCGGCCAGGATGGCCTTGGCGCCCTGCACGATGGCGCGGGCGATGGCGCCGCGCTGCTGCTGGCCGCCGGACAGGGTGTTGGCGCGCTGGGCGGCATAGTCGCTGACGCCGACGCGGTGCAGGGCCGCCATGGCCTTGTCCTTGTCCGCCTGGGGCCACAGGCCCAGCAGGCCCTTCCATCCGGGCAGACGCCCCAGCGCGCCCAGCATGACGTTGGAGAACAGGCTCAGACGCCCGACCAGATTGAACTGCTGGAAGATCATGCCCAGCTTGCTGCGCGCCTTGCGCACGGCGCCGGTGACCCGGCCGTCCTTCTGCACGGTCTCGCCGAACACCTGGATGGTGCCGGCGCCCGCGTCGATCGACTGCAGGCCGGTGATGGAGCGGAGCAGGGTGGACTTGCCCGAACCGGACGGACCGATCAGGGCGACCATTTCGCCGGAGGCCACGGAAATCGAGACGCCGTCCAGCGCCTTTCGCGATCCGAAGGTCTTCGACACGTCACGCGCCAGGACTAGCCCAGGGGCGGCGGCGGCTGCGGATGAACTCATGAACTCGCTAGGAGGCTATGGCGAAGGGGCGCCGCAATAAGCTGAAATCACGCTTGGGCAAGTCTTAATCGCACGGGGCGTGGGATTTCGTCTAGTCCGCCCTTACGGTCTCGCCCAGGCCGCAACGCCGCAGAAGCGCCCCGTCCGCCGCGTCCTGGGGCTGCGCCGCCTGTAGCAGCCGGGCGTCCATGGCCAGCGCCGGACCCGCCAGAACCGGATGGACCGACAGCGACGCCAGGGCCTTGCGCAGTCTGATGGCGGCCGTCAGATCGTGGGCCCCATGCCGCAGGACCGGGCCGAAGATGTCGTCCAGCAGCTCGGATGCGTCCAGCGCCTCGGCCAGAACGCGGTCACACTCCGCCACCTTTTCGGTTCTCTGATCGGCCCACTGATCCAGCAGCCGAACGCCTGATCCGACGACGCACACGACCGTGCCGATGTCGTTGACGGCGCTCGACAGCGCCTTGTCGGCGATCTCGCCCAAGACGATCAGGCCATAGCGCGGATCCTGATCGAACGACCGTTCCCGACCTAGGATGAAGGCGCTGAGCACCGCATCTGGGGCGATCTTGTCGCCGTCCAGACGCGCCAAGGGTTCGCCCCGCATGCGAAAGGCGCCGGGCCGCGCCAGAATCTGGACCCGCGCATCCGCCCGTTCCGCCAGCGTCTGCAGGTGCTGGACATCGACGTTCAGGACGTAGCCGGTCGACGCCGCCGCGACGATCCGGCCTTGCGAAAGCGTTCCCGACGCAGCGCCCATGCGTGGTCGTTCCGCGTCCGCCTTCAGCGCCTTGGCCGCCTCGGCCTCGACCCGCTCGACGGTATGGCTGAGCCGCGCCAGACTGGTCAGGCGGCTTACCCAAGTCAGAAGACGAAAGGCCACCAGCGCCACGACGCCAAGGCTGAAGACGAAGATGATCGCTCGTCCGCCCGGGCCGTAATACTGGGCGTTGATCGCGGTGACGCCGACGATGGCGTAGAGAAAGGCCCCCACGAAGGTGGACAGGGCCTTTTGCGTGCTTTCGTCGCCGGTGATCAGGGCGGCGGCTCGCGGAGTCGCTGCGCTCGACACGCTGGTATAGGCTGTGACCATGGCGCCCAGCGAAAAGGTCGCCACCGCCAGAAGGCTGGACGCCAGGATCGTCAGCACCGCTTCGACGGAATCGCCGCCGAACCGTTCGGCCAGAACGTCAGGGGCGAACGGCGCGCCCCACGCCCCGGCCAATGCGGCGATCACGCCAAGAGCGGCATACAGGCTGGCGCGCCACCACAGTTGCCGCGACAGGCGACGAAACAGAAAGATCCAGCGATTCATGACGGTCCCCTCGAAAGCCTAACGCAGCCGTTGGTCGCCAGTTTCCCCGACGCTTCGCACCGCTTCTTGCCGGCCCCGCCATGAAAAAACCTCTTTACATGACAGTCGCGCGTCCCCATATCGCGCTTTCCGGCGGACCCCGTAGGTCCTGTCTGCGCCGCTAACGCCGGTCTGGGTTTAACAATTAGCAGGGGGTTACGTGAATTGCGCACGTATCAGCTTCCCCTGGACCTGGTCCGTGAGCGGCCCCCTGAACGTCCCGTCGCCCTCGTGCGGCCGCGTTCGGTTTCCGTAGCGGCGCGCTGGTTCCAGGATAATCTAAAGGCCGACGTCTTCTACGCTGTGAAGGCCAACCCTTCGCGCTGGGTCGTCGAAACCCTGATCGAGGCCGGCGTTCGCGGCTTCGATGTGGCGTCCATCGCCGAGATCGAGCTGGTTCGTTCGGTCAGCCATGACGTTCGCCTGGCCTTCATGCATCCGGTCAAGAGCCGCTCTGCGATCACCAAGGCCTATTTCGATCACGGCGTGCGCACCTTCTCGCTCGACTGCATCGACGAGCTGAACAAGATCCTCGACGCCACCGGCGGGGCGGACGACCTGAACCTGATCGTGCGCATGGCCGTCTCGGCCGACGGCGCCGCCTATACGCTGTCGGGCAAGTTCGGCGTGTCGTCGGATCAGGCGCCGGCCCTGCTGATGGCGACGCGCCAGGCGGTCAAGGACGGCCTGATGGGCGTTTCCTTCCACGTCGGCAGCCAGTGCATGCGCCCGACCGCCTATCAGGCCGCCATGGCCCAGGTCGGCCGGTCGATCAGCCGTGCGGGCGTGATCGTCGATATCGTCGATGTCGGCGGCGGCTTCCCGTCCGTCTATCCGGGCATGGTCCCGCCGGACATGAGCGAATACGCCGACGCCATCCATCGCGGCTTCAACGAGATGCCGGTGTCGGAAACGACCGAGCTGTGGTGCGAGCCCGGCCGGGCGCTGGTCGCCGAATCCTCGTCGATCCTGGCCCGTGTCGACCTGCGCAAGGGCGACGCCCTTTATTTGAACGACGGCTCCTACGGCTCGCTGTTCGACGCGACCCACTCGCGCTGGCCCTTCCCGACCAAGCTGGTCCGGGACGGCGAAAGCGCGGGCGAGCTGAAGGCGTTTCAGTTCTACGGCCCGACCTGCGATTCCATCGACCATATGCCGGGACCCTTCTGGCTGCCGGCCGATGTGCGCGAAGGCGACTTCATCGAAATCGGCATGCTGGGCGCCTATGGCGTCGCCATGTCGACCGGCTTCAACGGCTATGGCGAACACGACATCGCCGCGGTCGAGGACGCCCCGATGGCCTCGCTGTACGGTCTGGCCCCGCGTTCCATCCCCACCGTGCGCACCACGGCGGAAGAGAACGCCCGTAAGGTCGTGCGCCTGTCACGTCCCAAGGGTAAGGCCGGTCAGCGCAAGTCGCGCCGGAAGTAGCACGCTAGCACCTGCAACCGTCATCCTCGGGCAAGACCCGAGGAGCGGCCCGTCTGCGTCTTCCTTGCGAGGAACGCGCGGCGGAACGTCCGGCCCTCGGATCAAGTCCGAGGGTGACGGCCGATGGTTGGGCGTCTATCGGTCCTGTCGGTCGCTCCGTCCCGGCACGTCTGCTTGTTCGACGGGCGCTCAAATCACAGGGAAACCGCCGAAATGAACGCTCCCGTTCAATCGAACACCAAGGCCCAGCTGCTGCAGAATGTCGTCGAGCACGTCGACATCACCAGCTTCGACGCGCGCCCGATCATCGACTCGATGCGCAAAATGTCCTTCTCGTCGCGCGACACCGCCCGCGCTGCGGATATCTTCTCGATGGCCATCGAGGACAAGGACTGCTCGCCCTGGCTGATCCTGGCCGGTTCGACCTCGGCCGGCGGCTGCATGCACGTTTACCGCGACATGGTGAAGTTGGGCATGGTCGACGCCGTGGTCGCCACCGGCGCCTCGATCGTCGATATGGATTTCTTTGAGGCCCTGGGCTTCAAACACTATCAGGCGGCCGGCGAGGTGGACGACAACGTCCTGCGCGACAACTACATCGACCGAATCTACGACACCTATATCGACGAGGAAGAGCTCCAGGCCTGCGACCACACCATCCTGGAGATCGCCAACCGCCTGGAGCCGCGCGGCTATTCCAGCCGCGAGTTCATCTGGGAAATGGGCAAGTGGCTCAGCGAGGGCAATGCGAAAAAGCCCGGCTCGCTGATCCAGACCGCCTATGAAGAGGGCGTGCCGATCTTCTGCCCGGCCTTCGTCGATAGCTCGGCCGGCTTTGGTCTGGTGAAGCACCAGAAAGAGCGCGCGGCCGCCGGCCAGCCCTATCTGATGCTGGACGCCATCGCCGACTTCCGCGAACTGACCGACATCAAGATCGCCGCCGGCGTCACCGGCCTGTTCATGGTCGGCGGCGGCGTGCCCAAGAATTTCGCCCAGGACACCGTCGTCTGCGCCGAAATCCTGGGTGTCGAGGCCGAGATGCACCGCTATGCGGTCCAGATCACCGTCGCCGACGTCCGCGACGGCGCCTGCTCGTCCTCGACGCTGAAAGAGGCCGCGTCCTGGGGCAAGGTCCAGACCACCCACGAACAGATGGTCTTCGCCGAGGCCACCACGGTCGTCCCCCTGATCGGCTCCGACGCCTACCACCGCGGCGCCTGGAAGGCCCGCGACAAGCGCCGCTGGAACAAGTTGTTCGAGAAGGGCTGAACAAAGAAAAAGGCCGGTGGATTGCTCCGCCGGCCTTTTGTCAATCCGTCTACCTTTGAGATCAGGCGGCGCAGGCCTCGAAGCCGGCCTTCAGCGCGGCTTCGTCCAGATCGCGGCCGATGAAGACCGCGCGGCTCCAGCGGCGTTCGGCGGCGCCCCATTCGCGTTGCAGGTCGCCTTCCAGGATCATGTGCACGGCCTGGAAGACCAGGCGTCGGTTCTCGCCCTTCACGTCGATGATGCCCTTGGCGCGTAGGATGTTCTGACCCTGCTCGCCTAGCAGCCGGTCCAGCCAGGCGGTGAATTTCGCCCCGTCCAGCGGCCGATCCAGCGAAAGGGAGATGCCCTTAATGTCGTCCTGGTGGGCGTGGCCTCGCGCGCCGTGGGCGTGATCATGCGCGTGGTCGTGGTGATGATGATCGTGCCCATGGTCGTGGTCGTGATGGTCATGACCGCAGTGTTCGTCATGCACATGGCCGTCCGCGCCGTGCGGCGGGTTCACGAAGTCCGGCTTGACCTCGAGAATGCGCTCCAGATCGAAGGCGCCCAGGCCCAGCACCTGATCCAGCGGCACGTTCGACCGCTCGGCCCGCACGATGGGCGCCAGCGGGTTCAGGGCCCGCAGACGCGCTTCGACCGTATCCAGTTCGTCGGCGGTCGCCAGATCGACCTTGTTCAGGATGATCCGGTCGGCGAAGGCCACCTGCTCGCGCGCCTCCTTGGAGTCGTCCAGGCGCGCCATCACGTGTTTGGCGTCGACCAGGGTCGTGACGCTGTCCAGCTGGGTCTTGGCCTTGACGTCCTCGTCCACGAAGAAGGTCTGGGCCACCGGGCCTGGGTCGGCCAGACCGGTCGTCTCCACGATGATGGCGTCGAAGGCGGGCTTTCCGGGGCGCTGGCGCTTCATCAGGCCGGCGACCACGCGGATCAGGTCGCCCCGCACCGTGCAGCAGACGCAGCCGTTGTTCATTTCGAACACGTCCTCGTCGGCGCCGACCACCAGGTCGTTGTCGATGCCGATCTCGCCGAACTCGTTGACGATGACCGCGTAGCGCTTGCCGTGATCCTCGGTCAGGATCCGGTTCAGCAGCGTCGTCTTGCCCGCGCCAAGATAGCCGGTCAGGACGGTGACGGGGATCTTGCTGTTGGCGGAGGCGGTCGAGGCGGGGGCGGCGAGGGTGTCGGTCATAGGCCGCTAGATGGCGGCTGCATCGCGCGAAGGGAAGAGGGTCAGGCCTTCTTCACGAACTCGGTGCGCAGGACCAGGCCGCGCACCTTCTCCACATTGGCCTCGATCTCGTCCGGATCGCCGGTCAGGCGGATGGTCTTGACCAGCGTCCCGCGCTTCAGCGTGACCCCGCCCGATCCCTTGACCTTCAGATCCTTGATCAGGGTCACGCTGTCGCCGTCAGCCAGGAGGTTGCCGTTGGAATCTTTGGTCACGTCGTCGGTCATGGCCAAGCTTCTAGGGCCGCGTCTCCTCCCCATGCAATGGGGAGGAGATGGTCAGTCCGGTTCGTTTGCGTCCAGCTCGTCCAGCCACACCCGCGCATTGCCGTCCGACGGCGCGCGCCAGTCGCCGCGCGGCGACAGCGATCCGCCGGTGACCACCTTGGGCCCGTTCGGCAGGGCCGAGCGCTTGAACTGGGCGGTCTGGAAGAAGCGGATCAGGAACTTCCTCAGCCAGCCCTTGATCGTCGCCAAATCGTATTCGACCTTTTCGTCGTCCGGCGTATTCGCCGGCCATTCACCCGCGCCCGCATCGCTCCAGGCCTGATGCGCCAGGAAGGCGACCTTGGACGGCGTCATCCCGAACCGGCTGATGTAGAACAGGAAGAAGTCGTTCAGCGCATAGGGGCCGACGGTTTCTTCCGTCGACTGGATCACCCCATCCTTGGCCGGCACCAGCTCGGGCGAGATCTCGGTATCCAGAATGGCGTGCAGCGTGTCGCGCGCGCCCGCGCCGATCAGGTCGCCCGCCGCCACCCAGCGGATCAGGTGCCGGATCAACGTCTTCGCCACCCCGCCGTTGACGTTGTAATGGCTCATATGGTCGCCGACGCCATAGGTGGCCCAACCCAGCGCCAGTTCCGACAGGTCCCCGGTCCCCAGCACGAAGGCTTTGTGCTGATTGGCCAGCCGGAACAGATAGTCGGTCCTCAGGCCCGCCTGCACGTTCTCGAAGGTGATGTCGTGCACCGGCTGCCCCTCGGCGTAGGGGTGGCCGATGTCCTTGAACATCTGTTCGGCGGCGGGGCGGATGTCGATCTCGGCGCCCGTGACGCCCAGCGCGGTCATCAGGGCCCAGGCGTTGGACTTGGTCCCGTCTGAGGTCGCGAACCCCGGCATGGTGAAGCCCAGGATATTGGTCCGCGGCAGATCCAGCCGGTCGAAGGCGCGACACGCGACCAGCAGGGCCTGGGTCGAATCCAGCCCGCCGGACACGCCGATCACCAGCGACCTGGCGCCAGTCGCCGTCATGCGGCGCATCAGCCCCTGAACCTGGATATTGAAGGCCTCATAGCAATCCTGATCCAGCCGCCCGGCGTCGTCCGGCACGAAGGGGAACCGGTCCAGCGGCCGGATCAGTTCGCTGGCCTCATGGTCCTCGCGCGCCATGAAGGGCACGACCGTCGCCGCCTCGCCTTCGTTTCTAGCGCATTCGGCGAAGGTGCCGTTGCGCAACCGGTCCAGCCCGATCCGGTCCACGTCCACGTCGGCGATCGTCAGATGGCTCTCCAGGGCGAACCGCTCGCCTTCGGCCAGCTTCGACCCCAGTTCATGGATCGTCGCCTGCCCATCCCAGGCCAGGTCGGTGGTGCTCTCGCCCCAGCCCGAGGCGGCGAAGACATAGGCCGACAGGGTCCGCGCTGAATGGCTGGCGCTCAGCATCGCCCGCTCGTCCGCCTTGCCGATGACGATGTTGGACGCCGACAGGTTCAGCAGGATCCGCGCGCCCGCCAGCGCCGCCCGTGTCGAAGGCGGCAGCGGCGCCCAATAGTCCTCGCAGATCTCAACCGAGAAGACGAAGCCCGGCCGGTTGACCGCCTCGAACAAAAGGCCCGGCGCAAAATCCACCGTCTCGCCGTTCAGCGCGATCACGTCCTCGGCGCGCGCCGTCGCCGGCGCGAACCAGCGTTTCTCATAGTATTCGCGGTAGTTGGGCAGATAGGTCTTGGGCACGACCCCCAGCACCTCGCCCGCCCCGATAACCACGGCGCAGTTATATAGGGCGTCGCCGTTGCGGATCGGCGCCCCGACCACCGCCACGACGTCCGCCTCGGCCGTCGCCTCCGCGACCACGGCGATCTGCCGCTCGACCTCGTCCAGCAGCGCCGCCTGCATATGCAGATCGTCGATCGCATAGGCCGACAGCGACAGCTCGGGAAAGACCATCAGGTCCACGCCCTGCTCGCCCGCCTGACGGATCAGCGCGACGTGATCTTGCCCGTTCGCCTTGGGGTCGCCCACATGGCTGACCGGTGTCGCCGCCGCCACGCGCACGAAGCCGTGGGTCTTGGGAGAATGGAACAGAGCATCAGCCATCGGATCGTCCGCATCACCCGGCCCGCGCCGGTCGTCAGCCTTCATATAGGCGCGAATGATGAAGGGACGGAAACGACTTCATGCCTGTACTCTTTCGTCATCCTCCGACGCGCAGCGACCGGGGGGGGGGGCAGCGGCGCGCGAGAGCGCGAACCTGTCGTGCACGCCAGGCTTCAAACATTCGCCCAGCCGACGCATCGCCTTCGGCGCTGCTGGGTCCCACGGTCTGCGCCGTCACCGGCTTGCTGGAGGATGACGAAAGCGAAATGACGGCAGCCATCCTAACCGGCGGCTCCAAAACTCGCGCTTTCAACGGCTTGCCGGTTTCTCGCGACCTTCCGCCATCGTCGATTTTGCGGGGGTGTATACTCCTCGCTTTCGCACGCACGCTGACAGGGAGGCCTCGATTTCAGACCAATTAGACGAATTAGATGGTGTTTTTGTCGCCGACCGTCCGAAACGTCGCGGACGACCTTCGCGAATGCGGATGACGTTGGCCTTCGCCCCCGCTAAAGCCACTGCATGAACGACACGCCGAAAAAGGGCTGGTTCCAGCGCCTGTCCGCTGGGCTCTCGCGCTCCTCCAGACAGATGACCGATCAGGTCGTCGCCACCTTCGTCAAGGAACCGCTGTCCGAGGCCTCGCTGGAGCAGCTGGAGGAGCATTTGCTGGAGAGCGATCTCGGCCCGGCCGCCTCGGCCCGGATCGTCGAACGCTTTCGCGCGCTGAAGTTTGGCAAGGACGCGCCCGAGCGCGAGGTCAAGGAGGCGCTGGCCGAGGCGGTCGCCGCCGAACTGTCGCCGCGCCAGGCGACCTTCGACCCTCTGTCCGGCCCCAAACCCTATGTCGTTCTGTTCGTCGGGGTGAACGGATCGGGCAAGACCACGACGCTCGGTAAGATCGCCGCCGATCTGACGGGCAAGGGTGCCAAGGTGATGATCGTGGCCGGCGACACCTTCCGCGCCGCCGCCCGCGAACAGCTTAAGGTCTGGGCCGAGCGCTCGGGCGCCGACTTCGAGAGCCGTCGCGACGGCGCCGATGCCGCGGGCCTGGCCTTCGACGCCTATACCAAGGCGCGGGCCGAAGGCTATGACGTCGTCCTGATCGACACCGCCGGCCGGCTGCAGAACAAGTCCGCCCTGATGGACGAACTGCTCAAGATCGTCCGCGTGCTGAAGAAAGTCGATCCCGAGGCGCCGCACGACACCCTGCTGGTGCTGGACGCCACCGTCGGCCGCAACGCCTTGGCCCAGGAACAGATCTTCGGCCGCACCGCCTTCGTGACCGGCGTGGTCATGACCAAGCTGGACGGCACCGCGCGCGGCGGCGTGCTGGTGCCGGTGGCCCAGGCGTCCGACGCCCCCCTGATGCTGATCGGCGTCGGCGAAGGGGTCGAGGATTTGCAACCGTTCGACGCCCGCGCCTTCTCCCGCTCACTGGTGGGACTGGAAGACTGACATGACCGAGACGCCGAAAAAGGCTTCCAACATCCGCCAGGCCGTCGATTTCGGCGCGCTTGTGGCCTTCATGGCCGCCTATGCGATCAACCGATTCGCGCGCGGTCTGGACGGGCAGGAAGCCCTGGTTCAGGCGACGTGGGTCCTGGTCGGCGCCTCGCTGATCGCCCTGATCGTCGGCTATGTGGTCGAGCGTCGTCTGGCCCCCCTGCCGCTGCTGACCGGCGGCTTCGCCCTGATCTTCGGCGTGCTGACCATCGTCTTCCACGATCCGAACCTGTTGAAGATCAAGCTGTCGATCCAGAACGGCCTGCTGGCGGTCGTTCTGCTGGGGTCGCTGCCGCTGAACCGCTATCCGTTCAAATATCTGCTGGGCGAGGCGATCCGCATCACCGACGCGGGCTGGCGCGGGCTGACCCTGCGTTACGGCCTGTATTTCGCCGCCGTCTGCATAATCAACGAGATCGTCTGGCGCACCCAGTCCGACGACACATGGGTCGCCTTCCGCGGCGGACTGTGGATCGCCTCGGCCGTGTTCGGCGTCTGGCAGGTCTTCTTCATCATGAAGCACCTGATCAAGGACGACGAGCCGGCCCCCGTCTCGCCCGACACGGGGCTCTAGGGCGCGAGCGGAACTGTCACGGAACCGACGCGCTTTCCCCGTCAAATCGTAAAGCAGAGCTGATACGTGTTCGGACGAAACTTCAGGGGAGCGGCGCGATGGTGAAGGCGGGAAAAGCGGCAAGGAAGGTCGGCCCCCTGGCCACCTCGCCCAGCCACCTGATGCACCGCGCCTTGCAGCTGGCGCTCGACATCTATGCCGAGGAGACCGGCGCCGACGGCCTGACCCAGCGCCAGTTCGCGGTGCTGGAGGCGGTCTCGATCAAGGCCGGCCTGACCCAGACCGAACTGGTGCGGATGACCGGCATCGATCGCTCGACCCTGGCCGATCTGGTCGCGCGCATGACGACCAAGGGCCTGCTGGAGCGGGAACGCTCGACCCTGGATGCGCGCGCCAAGGCGGTGCGTCTGTCGGCTGAGGGCGCCGCCCGTCTGGAGGCCGCCCGCCCGCTGGTCGAGGCCGCCGACAAGCGGATCATGGCCCTGCTGCCCAAGGGCCAGCGCGAGACCTTCCTCAATCAGCTGGCCGATCTGGCCGCCGCCGCCGACGCCGCCCCTGACGCCGCCAAGGCCGAGGCCAAGGCGGCCAAGAAGGCGCTGAAGGCGGTCGAGAAAGAAGCCAAGAGGGCCGAGAAGGCCGCCAACAAGGCCGACCGCCCCGCCAAGGTCAAGAAGCCCAAGCTGAAGCTGGTGGAGCCGACCTAGCGCGTCTTGCGCAGCCGTTTGGCGTTGGCGGTCGCCGTCTTGTGGATCGGGGCCAGCGCCTCGGCCTGAGCCTTCAGAAGTTCGCCGTTCAGGGTCATGGCCTGGGCCGCCGCCCGGCTCCACCAGCTAATGGCGTAGCTGAACTGGGCCTCGGCCGCCTGGGCCGGGGTGCGGGCCTGGGTCACAGCCGCCGCCGCCCGCAGGGCATGGGCGCTCTCGTCCAGCGCCACGCGCCCCAGCCGCTGACCGATGGCCCCGGCGCTGGCGGCCATGGCGTCGGCGGAGGCGGACAGCGCCTCGGTCTTCTCGGAACTCATCAGCGACAGTTCCCTGAGGTCCTGCCCCTTGGCGCTGGTCAGGCCCTGCGCCATCAGGCCGGTGCGGGCCGCGATCACCTCGGCCGAGGCGGCTAGGATTTCGGCGCCGACGACGGCGGCGCTGGCGGCTGTGGGCGTCTTGCGGGTCAGAGCGACGCTCCCGGTTGGGTCTCTGCGGCGAAGGCCGCGATGTCACTCAACAGGGCGGGGACCGCCGCGTCGATGATCTGCTGGCCCTTCTCGGGGCTGGCCTGGCCTGGGTCCGAGCCGATCCGGCCGTCGGGGAAGCGGGCGCGATAGTCGAGGGCGTCGCGGATCGGCCCGTTCGGCGCGATCTGCGGGCTGTAGTCGGCGGTCTTGATCCGCTCGGGATAGGCGGCCTGCGTCACCGCGATCTCGGATGGGGTGGCGTGCATGCCGTGGCCGGTCGGGAACAGCCGGTTGCACAGGCCATTGACGCCGGGCAGGTCCCACCAGTTCTTCAGCTTCAGGACGAAGGGCGGGCTGTCCTCGACGAAGCTCCACTCGGCGTAGATTTCCGAGATCGTCGCCTCGATGGTCGCGACGTTCCCGCCGTGACCGTTCAGGAAGTAAATCCGCTCGAACCCGTGACGGCTCAGGGACGACACCCAGTCGGTGATCGCGGCCATGAAGGTCGAGGGGCGCAGGCTGATGGTGCCGGCGAAGGCCAGGTGATGCTGGGCCATGCCGATGTTGAAGGTCGGGGCCACGATCAGGTCAGCGTCGGTCTTCTCGGCCGCATGGGCGATGATTTCGGGGCACAGCCAATCGGTGCCCAGAAGCCCCGTCGGCCCGTGCTGCTCGTTGGAGCCGATGGGCACGACCACCGTCCTGGACAGCGGACCGCCGTCGTTCAGTCGCGCATCGATTTCGGGCCAGGAGGACAGGTGGATCAGCATGAAGGCGGTCTCAAGCGACAGGGTGGGCGACTGTAGCGCGCCGGGCTCAGGAAGTCTTGGCGGCCGTGGCGGGCGGATGGGCGGCCATGAAGATGCGCGCGGCCTCTCTGGCGCGGCCTGCGCGCTTGTCGGCCTCCAACTGCGGCACATCCAGCATGGCGCGCAGATGGCCGTGTCCCAGCACAAGGCCGGCGAACATCTCGGCCGCCTCTTCCGGGTCGGCGACGCTCATTCGGCCCAGCCGCGTCTGTTCCGCCAGCCAGGCGGCCAGTTCGCGCAGGCTGCGACGCGGACCGGCCTCATAGATGGCGTGGGCGATGTCAGGCGCCTCGACCGAGACCAGGGCGACCCCGCGCATCGAGCCGACCTTGTCGCCGCTGCACACCCGGTTCAGCAGCGTCAGGGCCAAGTTGTCGAGCACCGTCTGCGGATCGCCGGCGCCGCGCAGGGGGGCGACGATGTCCTCGACCCGCTTGGACGCCAGGGCCTGGGCGATCTCCAGCTTGGAGGCGAAGCGATTATAGACCGTCTGTTTGGAGACGCCGGCCAGTTTGGCGATCTCGTCCATCTTGGCCTGCAACCCCTTGTCGGCGAACAGGGTCGCGGCGGCGTCCAGGATCGCCTCGCTCTTGCGTTCATCGACCTGCCCGAGACGGCGCGCCATCAGTGGACGTCCGAGGGCGGGGCGCCGGCCTGGGCCTTCACTGGCTGGGCAGCCAGGGTGACGAAGGCCGCGCCCGCGCAAAGGATGGCCAGCAGGGCGAAGGCGTCGCCGAACGCCATCGTCGTCGCCTGTTTCTGCAACATCCCATAGATGGCCTTCATCGCCGAGGCGGCCGGGTCGATGGAGCCGGCGAACCGCTGGGCCATGCCGGCCATCATGTTGCGCATCGCCTGGTCCCCCTGACCGATGGCGCTGGTCAGTTCGCTCATGTGCAGGGCGGTGTTGGACGTCAGGCTGGTGTTCAGGATCGCCAGGCCGAAGGCGCCGCCGACGTTGCGCGACAGGTTCACCAGCCCCGAGGCGTTCTTGACCATGTGCGGCGGCAGGGTCGCCATCGTCACCTGCTGGGACGCGATCATGGCCAGCATCACGCCGACGCCGCGGAAGGCCTGGACCGAGGCGAAGTTCCAGAAGCCCCAGTCGTCGGTGACGACGCGCGCCTCCCACATGCCCCAGGCGCACAGCATGAAGCCGCCGAACATCAGCACCCGCGCATCCAGCTTGCGCACCAGTCGTCCGGCGAAGGGGCCGGTGGCGAACATGGCCAGGCCCGACACGACCATGGTGGTGCCGACCTCTGACGACGAATAGCCGAGCACGCGGCCCAGGAAGAGCGGCAGCAGGAAGGTGCCGCCGAACAGGGCGAACCCGACGATGAAGGTCATGATGAACCCGACCAGGAAGTTGCGATTGCCAAAGGCGCGCAACTCCACGATCGGCTGGCGATAGGTCAGGGACCGCCAGATGAAGATCGGTCCGGCGACCGCCGCCACGACGGTCAAAAGCAGGATGTGAGTATCGTCGAACCAGTCGTTTTTGGCGCCCTCTTCCAGCACAAACTGCATCGACATCAGAAAGACGGCCATCAGGCCCAGGCCCCACCAGTCGAACCCCTTGGCCAGCGACGGATCGCCCTTGTCGAAGTTGCCGTAGCGCCCAACCAGAAACAGCACCAGCAGGCCCGGTCCCACATTGATGAAGAACAGCCATCGCCAGCTCAGCCACTCTGTCAGGTGCCCGCCCAGCGTCGGCCCGACGGTCGGCGCCAAGGTCACGATCAGGCCCATGACCACGCTGGCGGTGACGCGCTTGTCGGGCGGAAAGGCGGTGAAGGCGACGGCGAAGACGGTCGGGATCATGGCCCCGCCCACGAAACCCTGGATGGCCCTAAACAGGATCATCATGTCGATCGACGACGAAAGGCCCGTGGCGACGCTCATCAGAACGAAGCCGGCGCAGGAGACCAGAAACAGCCGCTGCGTCCCCCACAGCCGCGACAGGAAGCCGGACAGGGGGATCATCACCACCTCTGGGATCAGATAGGCGGTCTGGATCCAGCTGATCTCGTCGGCCGAGGCCCCGACGCCGGCCTGGATCTGGGGCAGGGAGGCGGCGACGATCTGGATGTCCAGAATGGCCATGAACTGGCCCACCACCATGCCGGCGAAGCCCAGCAGCAGCATGGTCCAGTTGATTTCGGGATGGCCGGCGACGGGACCCTTTTGCGCGACAGGGGCCCCGCCATCTGCGGCGGGGTTGGCGGCGGTCACTGGCCTGTGGCTCCGGTCGTCGTGGCGGCTTCGGCGAAGCTCTGGCCGCCCTGGCTCTTTAAATCGATCTTGACGTCCACCGACAGGCCGGGACGCAGGGCCAGGCTGCGGTCTGCGCCGCTGACGACGATGCGGACGGGCACCCGCTGGGTGATCTTGGTGAAGTTGCCCGTGGCGTTCTCGACCGGGATCAGGGCGAATTCGGACCCGGTGGCGGGGGCGAAGCTGTCCACGCGGCCCTCGATCTTGCGGCCGGGGAAGGCGTCGGCGGAAATCTCCACGGTTTGACCCAGGCGCACCTTGTCCAGCTGCGTCTCCTTGAAGTTGGCGACGATGTAGGTGTTGGTCAGGGGCACGACTGACAGCAGTTGCGTGCCGGCGTTGACATACTGGCCGGGCCGCACGCTGCGGGCGCCGACGACGCCGGCGACCGGGGCGCGGATGACGGTGCGCTCCAGCGCGATACGGGCCTGTTCGACCACGGCGCGGGCCTGTTCGACGGCGGCGACGCTCTGCTGACGGGTCGAGCTCAGCACGCCGGCGGTGCGTTGTTCGGCGACCAGGGCGGCCTGGGCCTGCTGCACGCTGGCGGCGGCGGTGGCGGCCGAGGCGCGCTCGGTCTGGATGCGCTGCTGCGAGACCCAGCCCTGTTCGGCCAGCTTGCCGTAACGATCGACCTCGGCGCGGGCCAGGCCGGCCTGGGCGTTGGCCTGGGCGACCGAGGCGGCGCGGGCGGCGATGGTGGCCTGTTCCTGCTCGGCCTGGGCGTCGACATGGCCGACGGCGGCGATGGCGGCGGCCAGATTGGCCTCGGCCTGAGCGAGCTGAGCCTTCTGGTCGGAATCGTCCAGCTTGACCAGGATCTGGCCCGCCGCGACCCGCTGGTTGTCGCCCACCAGAACCTCGGTGACCCGGCCGGACAGTTGGGGGCTGACCAGGGTGGTGTCGGCCTGGACGAAGGCGTTGTCGGTGCTTTCCCAACGCTGGCCGTTCACCCACCAGACGATGCCGCCCACGATCAGGGCCAGGCCGACGAGGGCGGCCGCAAACAGCGGCAGGCGTTTCTTGAGTTCAGGCGACATGGAATATCCGGGGGAGGTGCGGCGTTTTGAAGCGGCGCTAAAATGGACCGCGCCGTCCAAAAATCAATAGGCGACCGGAACGGCGCCGATCACGACCGGTTTTCGTGTATGTCCTGACCCCATGAACGCCCGCATCTCCGCCTCCCAGCCGCTGCCGTCCCGGGTCGATGTCGTGGTGATCGGCGCAGGCGCCGCCGGCATCGCCGCCGCGCGCCGTCTGTTGCGGCCCGGCCTGTCGGTTCTGGTGCTGGAGGCCCGCGACCGGATCGGGGGGCGCGCCTGGACGGTTCGGGCCGAGGGCGAAGGCTTGGACATGGGGTGCGGCTGGCTGCATTCGGCCGACGACAATGTGCTGGCCGGACGGGTCGAGTCCGAGGGGCTGACGCTGGATCAGACCCCGCCGCCCTGGCGCACTCAGGCCTTCGACCACGAAATGACCCGCGCGGATCAGGCCGCGTTCGGCGAGGCCTTCGCCGCCTTCGACCAGCGGGTGAGCGAGGCGGCGTCGCTAGGTGAGGATCGCCCGGCGTCGGACTTCTTCGATCCCGACAGTCGCTGGAACCCGCACATGGACGCCATCTCGGGCGCCTTGAACGGCGCGCGGTTCGCCGAGGTGTCCAGCCTGGATTATGACGCCTATGGCGACACCGGCGTGAACTGGCGGGTGCGCGAGGGCTATGGCCGGCTGATCGCCCGGCTGGGCGAGGCTGTTTCGTCCATCACGGTCACGGACTGCGCCGTCAGCCGCATCGACCGTTCGGGACCGGTGCTGCGGCTGGAAACCAATCGCGGTGAACTGACGGCGCGGATCGTCATCCTGACGGTGCCCAACAGCCTGATCGCCGGCGAGGCGATCCGCATCGATCCGCCGGTTCCGGCCCTGCTCGAGGCGACGGCGGGCGTGCCGCTGGGCCTGGCGTCCAAGGTGCATATGACGGTGCGCGGCGCCGGCGATTTCCAGCCCGACACCCAGCTGTGGACCCGCACCGATACGGCCGAGACCGGCGGCTATCACCTGCGGCCGTTCGGGCGGCCGATGATCGAGGCCTATTTCGGGGCCGACCTCGCCTGGGGGCTGGAGGCGCAGGGGCCGGCCGCCCTGTTCGACTTCGCCGTGTCCGAACTGGTCGCGGCTCTGGGGTCGGACATGCGCCGGCGCTTGGAGGCGGTCGCGATCAGCGGATGGGGCGTCGATCCCTGGTCGCGCGGGGCCTATTCCCATGCCTTGCCGGGCCATGCGGCGGATCGGGCGAAGCTGCGCACGTCGGTCGAGGACCGCATTTTCCTGGCCGGCGAGGCGACCGCGCCGGTCTATTACGGCACGGCCCACGGCGCCTGGATGGAGGGCGAGCGCGCCGCCGACGCCGCCCTGACCGCCCAAGCGCTCAAGGGCCTGGGTCTTGACCCGCGCCGCCCCGAGGACGACAGCGAGGCATGAAGCCCGCCAAGGCCAGAAAGCCCGCCGCCAAGCCTGCCAAACGCCCGGCCGTGATGACCGGGGCGGCCATACCCATGCTGCGCTGGCCGCCCGACGAAGACCGTGTCGAGGCGATCTTCGAACGCCTGTCCGGCGTCATGCCCGAGCCCAAGACCGAACTGGATTTCTCCAATCCCTTCACCCTGGTCGTCGCCGTCGCCCTGTCGGCCCAGGCGACGGACGTGTCGGTCAACAAGGCGACCGAGCGGCTGTTCAAGGTCGCGGACACGCCGGAGAAGATGCTGGCCCTGGGCGAGGAGGGGCTGATCCCCTACATCGCCTCCATCGGCCTTTATCGCGGCAAGGCGCGGAACGTCATCGCGCTGAGCCGCATCGTGCTGGACCAGCATGGCGGCGAGGTCCCGCTGAACCGCGCCGATCTTCAGGCCCTGCCCGGCGTGGGGCGCAAGACGGCCTCGGTGGTTCTGAACGAACTGGGGATCGAGGCGGCCATCGCCGTCGACACCCACGTCTTTCGCGTCTCGCACCGGCTGGGCCTGGCCAATGCCGGAACGCCGGACAAGGTCGAGGCCCAGCTGTTCAAGGTCGTGCCGGAGGACTGGCTGCCCAAGGCGCACCACTGGCTGATCCTGCACGGCCGCTACACCTGCACGGCGCGCAAACCCAAATGCCTGTCTTGCATCATCGCCGACCTGTGCCCGTCGCGGGCAGGCCTGATGGCGCTGGGCGAGGCGGCGGGCTAGATCCCCGGAGCGGCGTCGGGGCCGTGGGTCAGCTTCTCAGCCAAGGCCTTCAGCACGCGACGTGCGGCAGCCATATCCTCGTCCGAAACGCCTTCGAACATGCGTTCGCGCATGGCCGCGGCATGGATCTCGAACGCCTCG
Source organism: Brevundimonas sp. KM4 (assembly GCF_000964075.1). Taxonomy (NCBI): domain Bacteria; kingdom Pseudomonadati; phylum Pseudomonadota; class Alphaproteobacteria; order Caulobacterales; family Caulobacteraceae; genus Brevundimonas; species Brevundimonas sp. KM4. Next base: position 134,137 of record NZ_JZRG01000003.1, read on the forward strand.
ATTTCGGCGCGCCCGGCCGGCTCCATCTGGATCAGCCATGACCGGCCGTCGCCGATCATCCGACGCCGGCTGACCATGCCGTCCTTCTCGAGTCTTTGCACCAGACGGGTCAGCGACGCGCCGGACAGCTCCATCCTGTTCGCCAACTCGGAAAGCCTCAGGCCCTTGGGCTCGTCCGCCAGGAAATAAAGCACCACGGTCGGCGCGCCCGTGTGACCGGACTCTCGGAACAGATCGGCGACACGTAACCTCCACCGCTTGGCTGTCACCATCAGCGTCATGGCGACGTCGAGCTGAAGGGCGCTGCGCTGATCTGACGACAGCAGGGTAGGGCGTTGCGACAAATATGACCTCATGGAACCAGCAGGCGGCGTAGCGGCTTTAAGGCGGCTAAAGCTAGACCGCAGAGGAATATTCTCCCCCAGGTTGAGCCTTTAGCGCGCTAACCATGCTGACACCCGATTTAAAGTGTTGACGTGGCATTAACGTTCATCTCAGCACGAAAGATTTTTGCATTGCGCCTTTTCGCCAAAACCAGAGATGACAAGACGCTCAACGAGCTGCGCAACATGATGGCTGCCGTCAGTCGCTCTCAAGCAGTCATCCAGTTCGATCTGGATGGCGTCATTCTGGAGGCCAATCAGAACTTCCTATCGGTGGTTGGATATGAGCCGGCTGAGATTGTCGGACGTCACCACAGGATGTTCGTCGATCCGACTGAGGCGCAGACGCCAGCCTATGCCGAGTTGTGGCGAAAGCTGAACGCCGGTGAGTTCGTGGCGGACAAGTTTGTGCGCTACGGCAAGAGCGGCCAGCGGGTGGTGATCGAGGCCAGCTACAATCCAATTCTGGACAGCGACGGACGCCCCTACAAGGTGGTCAAGTTCGCCACGGACGTCACCGCCGTCGAGGAAGAGCGCGAGCGCCGCGTCGAGGCCGATCGTCAGGCCGCCCAGGTCCAGGCCGCTGTTGTCGCAGGCACGGCCAAGGGCTTGTCGGCCATGGCCGCCGGCGACCTTTCCTATCGTATTCAGGACGATTTCCCGGGCGACTACGCAATCCTTCGCGACAACTTCAACCAGGCCATGGCGACGCTGGATCAGGCGGTCAGCGTCATTGGCGTCAACGCCGGGTCGATGCAGTCGGGCGCGCAGGAGATCGGCAGCGCCGCCGAAGATTTGTCGCGCCGCACCGAGCAGCAGGCCGCCAGTCTGGAAGAGACGGCCGCCGCGCTGGACCAGATCACCGCGACCGTGCGCAAGACGGCCGAGAACGCCCAGGCGGCGGACGGGGTGGTCGCCCAAGGCCGGACCCAGGCCGAGACCGGCGGCGCGGTGGTACAGAGGGCCGTCGCGGCCATGGGCGAGATCGAACGATCCTCCAACGAGATCAGCCAGATCATCGGCGTGATCGACGAGATCGCCTTCCAGACCAACCTCCTGGCGCTGAACGCCGGCGTCGAGGCCGCCCGTGCGGGCGAGGCAGGCCGTGGCTTCGCCGTCGTGGCCTCCGAAGTGCGCGCCCTGGCTCAACGGTCGGCGGAATCGGCCAAGGAGATCAAGACGCTGATCTCGGCCAGCTCCGGTCAGGTCAGGGACGGGGTCGTTCTGGTGCGTCAGTCGGGCGAGGCCCTGACGGGCATCGCCGGCCGCATCGAGGAGATCACGACCTTGATGAGCGAGATCCGCGCCTCGACCCAGGAACAGGCGGTGGGTCTGGCCGAGGTCAACACGGCCGTGAACCAGATGGACCAGGTCACCCAGCAGAATGCGGCTATGGTGGAGGAATCCACCGCCGCCAGCCTGAGCCTGAGCCGCGAGGCCGCCGAATTGGCCGAACTGGTCCGCCGCTTCGAGACCAGCCAGGTCGCCGCAGCCCCGACGCCGATCCAGGCGTCTCCCGTCCAGCAGATGAAGGCGCGGGTCGAAAGCTTCGCTCGGGCCCACGCCGCGCCTGCGCGCGCCCGCATGGCGGCCGGCGGCGGACGGGCGGCTATGGCCGCCGTTCAATCGGACTGGGAAGAGTTTTGAGCTCCAGGCCCGGTTCGGGCGCGGTTCAGCACGAGGCGGTCTAGGTCTCCAGCCGCGCTTTCACGGCCTCGGCGAAGCCGGCGCCGTTCGCGGGGTCGTGGTCCAGGTAGAAGTCCGGCTCGATCAGTTCGGCCTCCATCAGCACCCATTGGCCGTCGTCGTCGCGAGCCATGTCGATGCGAGCGTAGAGCAGCGGTTCATCGATGGCGGCCAGCACCTGCTCGGCCAAGGCCATCGCCGCCGCGTCCGGCGTCACGGCCCTGTACAGGCCGCCGAACTGCACCTGGATGCGGAAGTCGCCGGCCACGGGCCGTTTATTGACCGCATGGCTGAACCGGCCGCCGAAGAACAGCAGCGAGGTCTCGCCCGCGGTCTCGATCGACTTCAGATAGGGCTGGATCATGGCCACGCCCTCGGGCGCATCGCTCAACACCTCGCCCGGCGTCAGGCGCAGGGTGCGGAACGCCCCGGCCGACACCGTCGGTTTGACGATCAGCACCGGCGCGCCCGTCTCGGCGAAGGCGGCGTCCACCTGATCCTGGGTCACGCGGTCGGTCCAGCGCGTCTGCGGGATCGGCACGCCCTTGTCCGCCAGCCGCGCCAGATAGGCCTTGTCGGAGTTCCAGCGCAGCACCTCGGCCGGATTGGCGACCGGCAGACCGGCCTCGCGCCACGTCGCGCAAGCCTTCAGCCAGCGCCCCTGATCGCGGTGATAGCCCCAGGCGATGACCGGCAGGATCAGGTCATAGGCCTTGAGGCCCGACGCGTCCTCGACATGATCGCTCCAGGGCGTGGCCGTGACCGTCGCGCCCGTGCTCTCCAACGTCGCCTTCAACCGTTCCAGCACCTCTGGCCAGCGCCCGACATAGGTTTTGTCGGCGGGATCGGGGGTCAGGACGGCGATCTGGATCATGCGGTCCTATAGCGAAGCGACGCAAAGCATATAAGGGCTTCCTTATGTGATTTCGGGTGACGTGCGGGCGTTGACCGGCTAAGGCGCGACCATGACCCAGAACACCGCCCAATATGATGTCTGCGCCGTCGGCAACGCCATCGTCGATGTCCTCAGCCCCTGCGACGCCGCCTTCCTGACGGCCCAGGACCTGGCGCCCAACTCCATGCAGCTGGTCGATGCCGAACGCAGCGCCGCCCTGTATGACGCCATGGCGCCGGGCGTGGAGGCCTCGGGCGGATCGGCCGGCAACACCGTGGCGGGCGTCGGCTCGTTCGGCGGCCGCGCGGCCTATATCGGCAAGGTCGCCGACGATACGCTGGGCCAGGTCTTCACCCACGACATCCGCGCCGCCGGCGTCCACTTCGACACGCCTGTCCTGACGGGCGGGGTGGACCAGGGCTTCGGCACCGGCCGTTGCCTGATCAACGTCCTGTCGGACGGGGCGCGCACCATGGCGACCTTCCTGGGCGCCGCAAACCAGCTGTATGCCGACGACATCGACGAGGCCCTGATCGGCGCCAGCGAGATCGTCTATCTGGAAGGCTATCTGTTCGATCCGGCGCCCGCTCGCGCCGCTTTCGAACGCGCCGCCGCCGCCGCGCACAAGGCCGGCCGCAAGGTGGCCATCACCCTGTCGGACACCTTCGTGGTCGCCCGCTGGCGCGCCGAACTGCTGGACTTCATCACCCAGTCCGCCGACATCGTCCTGGCCAACGAGGCCGAACTGGGCGCCCTGTTCGAAACGGATGATTTCGACGCCGCCGCCGCGAAACTGGCCGCCATCGTCGAGATCGCCGCCGTCACGCGCGGCGAGCACGGCTCGGTCGTGATCCGTGGCGAAGAGCGCGTGGTGGTCGCCGCCTATCCGGTCGCTAAGGTGATCGACACCACCGGCGCCGGCGACCAGTACGCCGCCGGTTTCCTGCTGGGCCTCGCGCGCGGCCTCACACTGGAAGAGGCCGGCAAATTGGGCTCCCTGGCCGCCTCCGAAGTCATCGCCCACTGGGGCCCCCGCCCGATGGTGAAGCTGGTCGATCTGGCCTCCGAGCACGGGCTGAAGCTGCAATAACCCGGTGTCTCCTCCCCTTGATGTGGGGAGGAGACGTTCGTCTTCAGCTTTTCCACCTCAGAGTCACAGGCTGGATCGGATTCACGAAGGGGCGCGCTTCGGCGCGGCTCCTGGCCCATTCACGCTTCAGCTGCTGATACCATTTGGCCTGTTTGTCGGCGTCGTCGATCCAGATCAGGGCGGGGTCGTAGCGCAGGCCCTCGTTCTGAAGGTTCACCATGCCGCCGTCCTGTTTCAGGAAGGCGACGACCCCCATGCGCAGGAAGGGCTTGGCCAGGCCGAACACCCAGTGGTCGGACCAGAAGATCTGGGTGATGCGCGTCTTGGTGTCGGTGATCGGGGTCAGGCAGGTGAGGGCCAGGACCTGTTTTTCCCCCACCTGAATATGCTCCCAGCGGAAGCCCGGCAGGCGGAAGGTGATCTCGGTCGCGGGCGCCCCGCCCAGGATCTTGTAGAGGCGGCTGTTCGACGAAGGCGCATGGCGCACCATGGCCCAGCCGAATTCGGTCGGGGCGAAGGCCTTGGATTTTTCGTGCATCGAATGCTCGGACCGCCACCACCATTGCTGGTGGACGTAGGGGCCGTGGGCGGGGTCCATCAGGCCGACGACCGCGTGGTCGATATGGCTGTCGAAATCCATCGCCTCGACCAGCTTGGCCTCGCCGCCGACCACGCCGGGGAAGACCGGCGGCTCATGGTCCGGCTCCATCGGGTTGCGGGCGTCCGACGCCATCCAGACGAAGACGATGTCTTGGCTCTCGCGCACCGGATAGGACCGCACGCGGATGCGGTTCGCCTCGAACGCCTGATCCTCGACCAGCGAAGGAATGGCGGCGCACACCCCGTCGGGGCGGAATCGCCAGCCGTGATAGGGGCATTCGACCGTCTCGCCCTCGCCGGGCTTTTCGACCAGCTTGCCGGCCGACAGGGGCGCGGCGCGGTGGGGACAGATGTCGCGCATCGCATAGACCTGGCCTGCGCGGGTGCGGCCGATCAGCACCGGCTCGCCCATGATCTCATAGCGTTTCAGGCTGGCCGGGGCGACGTCGCGGCCCAGGGCGACGAAATACCAGGCGTCGGTGACGAACCCCTTGCCGAACGGCTGCGCGCCGGCTTTTGAAGGGGCGGGTTCGACCTGAGGGGACTGGACGGGAGCGGCGTCGGCGAGCTTCATACCGACTGTCTAACAGAGCCGCGCGCCGCCTGTCTCATGTCACCTGACAGAGAACTTTACATATCAAAGTCGGCGCGGCATAAGCGGGCGTCAAAGGGGAGTTTGATCATGACCATCGCATCCATTCTGAACCGCACCGTCGGCGCCGCAGCGGCCGCCGCCCTGCTGTGTGTCGCACCGGCCGCCCTGGCGCAGGACGGGCATGGCGCCCATGCGGAGGCGGGTCACGCCCACGGCCACCAGCATGCCGATTTCCAGTCCGACCGCATCCACGTTCGCGTCGATGGCGACATGGATGGTCGCGACATCATCCTGATCCCCGGCCTCAGCTCGTCGCCCGAGGTCTGGCAGGGGACGGTGGATCATCTGACGGCGCAGGACGGCGTGGGCTGGCGTGTGCACCGCATTCATGTGCAGGGCTTCGCCGGTGCGCCGGCCGAGGGCAATGCGCAGGGCGCGACCCCTTCGCCCGTCGCCGCGCCGGTGGCGGAAGAGATCGCTCGCTACATCCGCGAAAAGGGCCTGACCAAGCCGGTCGTCGTCGGCCATTCGATGGGCGGCACCATCGGCATGATGCTGGCCGCGCGCCATCCCGATGCGGTCGGCAAGCTGATGGTCGTGGACATGATTCCCTTCATGGGCGCGATGTTCGCTGCGCCGGGCGCCTCGGCCGAAAGCGTGACCCCGGTTGCGGACCAGATCTGGGCCGCCCAAGCCAACAGCCCGCGCGAGGCCTATGTCGCCCAGGCGACCGCCAGCATCAACGGCATGATCAACACCGAAAGCCGCCGCGCCGAAGCATTGAAAGACATGCGCGATAGCGACCAGAAGGTCTCGGCCGCCGCCTTCCGCGAGCTGATCACGACGGACCTGCGTCCCGAACTGTCCAGGATCACCGTCCCGACCGAGGTGGTGTACGCCAAGTTCAACGATCCGCGCATGACGCCCCAGATCACCGATAGCATCTATCAGATGTCCTATGCCGGCCTGCCGGGCGTGACGCTGAAACGGATCGACGACAGCGCTCACTTCATCATGTTCGACCAGCCCCAGGCCTTCTACGCCGACCTGGATGCCTTCGTGGCGAAATAGGCCGTCGTGACCCACCCGTCCGCGAAACGGATCGTCGGCCTTTATCGGGACAAGGCCGACGACTGGGTCCGGGATCGGGGCGCGACCCTGTATTCCGGCGACGGCGGGGTGGACGAAGCGGTCTGGCTGGATCGCTTCGTTGCGGACTTGCCTGCAGGCGCATCTATTCTGGACGTCGGCTGCGGTTCGGGCTGGCCGATTGGGGCCGCCCTGCTGGAGCAGGGACATCAGGTGACAGGCATGGATGCGTCGCCGGGCCTGATCGCCCATGCTCAGGCGACGCTGCCGACAGGCGTGTGGTCGGTCGCGGATATGCGCGATGCGTTTCCACCGGGTCCGTTCGACGGCGTTCTGGCTTGGCACAGCCTGTTTCATCTCAGCCCCGACGATCAGAGCAAGGTGCTACCGAAGCTGGCCGCGTGCGTCGCCGAGGGCGGGCGGCTGATGTTCACCTCTGGCCAGGCGCACGGCGAAACCATCGGACAGTGGCGGGGCGAGCCGCTCTATCACGCCAGTCTGGACCCGGAGGCCTATCGCGCCCTGCTGGTCGAGGCCGGCTTGTGCGTCGAATACGATGGGGCGGAAACCGGCGTGTGGCTGGGCCGGCGCGCCTTTCTTTCGGCGAAATAGCCGCTCACGATCCCGTGAAGTCGGCGGGACCGTTTCGGCGGGCGTTCATACGCGATACACAGCCGATGAACGAGAACTCGCCCAGCGCGGCATCTGAAGGACGGACATGGCGGGACCGGTGAATGCGGGCGGACCACAGGCGCAGGGCAAGCCCCGCCGGTCGGCCCTGGGACGGTTGTTTTACTGGAGCGCCGTGCTGGCGGTCTGGGGGCTGATCTTCCTGGTCGTCTTCTTCGCCGTCTTTGCGCGCGGCCTGCCGGACACCTCCAGCCTGTATCAGGTCGATCGCCAGCCCTCGATCACCTATCTGGATCGCAATGGGGCGCTGATCGCGACGCGGGGCACCCAGATGGCGCCGCCCGCCGATCTGGACGCCCTGCCGGACTATGTGCCGGCCGCCTTTATCGCGATCGAGGACCGGCGCTTCTATCACCACCCCGGCTTCGACCCCATCGGCATGATGCGGGCGATGGCGACCAACGTCCGCGCCGGGCGGGTGGTGCAGGGCGGCTCGACCCTGACGCAGCAGCTGGCCAAGAACCTGTTCCTGACGCCCGACCAGAACATGCGCCGCAAGGTGCAGGAGCTGATGCTGGCCGTCTGGCTGGAGATGAAATTCTCCAAGAAGGAGATCCTGGCCCTGTATCTGAACCGGGTCTATTTCGGCGCCGGGGCCTATGGGATCGAGGCGGCGTCGCAGCGCTATTTCGACAAGTCCGCCAAGGATCTGACGGTCGGCGAGGCCGCGCTGCTGGCCGGCCTGCTGAAGGCGCCCTCGCGCTATTCGCCGGTGTCCGAAAGCGAGCGCGCCGCCGCCCGCGCCACCGTCGTGCTGAACGAGATGGAAGAGGCCGGCGTCATCACCGCCGCCCAGCGCGAACAGGCCGTGACCCAGCCGGTCATCGTCTCGCGCACGCTCGCGACCCAGCATGCCCAGTATTTCATCGACTGGCTGGACAAGTCGATCCGCAGCCTGGTCGGCGAACCGACCGAGGACATGGTGGTCGAGACCACGCTGGACCTGACGCTGCAGACGGCGGCCGAGCGGTCGGTGCGCCGCATTCTGGATCGTGACGCCGGCAAGGGCGTGCAGCAGGCGGCCCTGGTCGCGCTGGACGGCGACGGCCGGGTGCGCGCCATGATCGGCGGCTCCTCCTATGCCGACAGCCAGTTCAACCGCGCCGTCGACGCCAGGCGCCAGGCGGGTTCGGCCTTCAAACCCTTCGTCTATCTGGCGGCGGTCGAGGCCGGCTATACCCCCCAGACCCCGGTGGTCGATCAGCCGATCACCATCGGCAACTGGTCGCCCCGCAACTATTCCGGCACCTTCAGCGGAAACATGACCCTGGCGCAGGCCGTGGCCCAGTCGACCAATACGGTCGCGGCCTATGTCGCCGATCAGGTCGGGCGCGACAGCGTGGCCCGCGCCGCGCGGCGTCTGGGCATCGAAAGCCGCATCGGTCTGGAGCCGGCGATGGCGCTGGGCGCGGTCGAGGTCTCGCCGATCGAGATGGCCACCGCCTATGACGCCTTCGCCAATGGCGGGCGCCGCGTCGACGCCTATGGCATCAGCCGAATCCGCACGCCCCAGGGCCGCGTCATCTATCAGCGCCAGTCGGGCCAGAGCGGCCAGGCGATCAACAATCCGTCGCTGTACTACATGAACCAGATGCTGCGCGGCGTGGTGACCAGCGGCTCGGGTCGGTCGGCGGCGATCTCGGGCCGCGACCTGGCCGGCAAGACCGGCACGACCTCGGATTACAAGGACGCCTGGTTCGTCGGCTATACCGGCGGCTTCGTCACCGCCGTCTGGGTGGGCAAGGACGACAACACCGCCATGCGCGGCGTGACCGGCGGCTCGTCGCCGGCCGCCATCTGGAAGGGCTTCATGGAGGCGGCCTTGCCGCGCCTGGACGCCCCCGCCATCCCCAATGGTCCGCCCATGCCCGAGGGCTGGGTCGCGCCCGATCCGGTCGGCGATCTGATGAGCGGCCTGGATCAGAACGGCCTGCCCATCGAACCCGTCGATCCCCTGGCCGGCGAACCCTATGTCCCGGACGAACAGGCGCCGATGCAGCCGCCGTCGCCCCAGCCGTCCAGCCCGGCGTCACCCAAGGGCAGCTATCGCGATGCGCCGAACCCGCAGCAGCCCGAAGGCCGTCCGGCGCCGGAGCGAAAGGGCGACGCCCTGTTCTTCTGATCGCGACGCCAACGGCGCGTAAAAAAAGGGAGGCGACCCGGCGGTCGCCTCCCTTTGCATTTCAGGCCTGGGTCAGCGGGGGCAGGACAGATCGCCTTCCTGACATTGGCTGAGGGTCCGCAACTGGCGTGTCCGCTCCGTCGTCAGACGCGCCAGGCAGGTCGAATGCACCATCGGATAGGCGGAACCGCCCTGAACGCCGGACGCCTCGAACCGGCATTGCTGATCGCGGAAGCTGATCCAGCTGCGTTGGGCGGTGCGCAGCAGGGTGCGGCTTGCGGGCGACAGCCTTCCCATCGTCATCGTGTACTGGCTGTTCAGCGCCCGATCGGCGCGCTGCAGTTCCTGGGCGGCGTTGGCGTTCATCGTAGCCTGCGACTGGGCGCTGGCGGACGAAGCGGCGGCAGCGGCGAGGCCGAGCGCGATCGACAGGGTGATCATCGTTTTCATGGGGCGTTCCTGAGTGGACGGGCCATGGTGAAACGCGCCCGGCCGCCAGGGTTTCCGCCTAGCGTCCCACGGCGTGCAGCGCCCCGCCGTAATCCTTTAGCCATTTGCGCCAGGGCTTGTGATCCCCGACCAGAAGTTCGACCACGGACCAGTAGGCCGGGCTGTGGTCGGCGTGGACCAGGTGGGCGACCTCGTGGGCGGCGAGGTAGTCGATGACCGGGGGCGGGGCCATGATGACGCGCCAGGAGTAGCGGATGGTGCGGTTGTGCGGGCTGCACGAGCCCCAGCGCGACCGGGTGTCGGCGATGCCCATCTTGACCGGGCCCTGGCCCAGCGCACGCAGATGGTGGTCGGTGCGTTCCAGAAGCGTATCGCGCGCCTCGCGCTTCAGCAGGTTCTCGACGCGGCGGGCGTAGGCCTCCCCTTCGCCGCCCGAGCGGATGATCGTCGCGTCCTCGACCAGGCGTGCGGCGCCCGCGCCGGGCACGGCCTCAAGCCGCACGGGCCTGCCGCGCAGGGAGATGACCTGGCCCGGTTCCAGCGGGCGGCTCTTGGGGCGGACGGCCAGGCGTTCGCTGATCCAGACGGCCTTGGATCGGGCGAAGGCGACGGCTTGGCTCAGGCCGCGCTCGGTCGGGGCGATGACCACGGCCTCGCCGGCGCGCGCGTCGATCCGCACCGACAGACGCCGGGCGCGCGGATTGACCGACAGTCTTAGAACGGGACCAGATCCGGCCCCGCTTTCGTCAAGCGGCAGCCGCTGACCGTTGCGGTACGCCACCGGCGGCCTCGTTCTTAGCGATGAAATCGCGCACGCGGGGATAGATCTCGTCACGGAAGCGACGGCCGTTGAACACGCCGTAATGGCCCACGCCCGGCTGGACGTAGAGGACGCGGCGATCCTCGGGGATGTTGGGGCACAGGCCATGCGCGGCCTGGGTCTGTCCAACGCCGGAGATGTCGTCCTTCTCGCCCTCGACGGTCATCAGGCCGATGTCGGTGATCCTGGACAGATCGACCTTGCGCCCGCGATGTTCCAGCAGGCCCCGCGCAAGCAGGTGCTGCTGGAAGACGATGTCGATGGTCTGAAGATAGAACTCTTCGGTCAGGTCCAGCACCGACAGATATTCGTCATAGAATTCCTCGTGCTTCTCGACCTCGTCGCCGTCGCCGGCGATCAGGCTGGTGAAATAGTTCCAGTGGGCGTCGCGGTGGCGATCCTCGTTCATCGACATGAAGCTGTAGAGCTGGACGAAGCCCGGATAGACGCGCCGTCCGAAGCCCGCATAGGGCAGTGGCACCGTGTGGATCATGTTCGACTTGAACCAGGTGAAGGGCTTTTCCTCGGCCAGCTGGTTCGTCACGGTCGGCGACAGGCGCGCGTCGATGGGCGACCCCATGAAGGTCATCGACAGGGGGCGGTTTTCGTCCTCGTCCTCGGCCATGATCGCGCCGGCGGCCAGAACGGGCGGGCCGGGCTGGCACACGCCGACGACGTGGGCGCGACCGCCGATCTCGGCCAGCATCAGGCGGACGTGGTCGATGTAGTCGAAGAAGTCGAACCGGCCCTCAAGCATCGGCACCTGGCGGGCGTTGACCCAGTCGGTGACATAGACGTCGTGGTCCTGAAGGAAGGCCTCGACCGTGCCGCGCAGCAGGGTGGCGTAGTGGCCCGACAGCGGGGCCACGATCAGGACGGCCGGGCCGGAGGCGGGCTTCTTGGCGCGCTTCAGATCGCCGATGTTGCGGGCGAAGCGAACCAGGCGGCACCACGGGCTCTGCCAGATCACCTGTTCGGTGGTGCGCACCGGCTTGCCGCCGATGTCGATGGTTTCCAGCTTCCAGGCCGGCTTGCCGTAGCGCCGCGTCACGCTCTCGAACAGTTCGGCCGAGGCGTAGGCCGTGCGGCCGATGGCGGTGTCGGCCGCCGGGTTGAAAGGCGAGGTCCAGAAGCTGCGGGCCAGTTGCGCGCCGACCCGAAACGGCAGGGCCGACTGGTAGGCGAGTTCATGAAAGGCGTAGAGCATGACGATCCGATACGGCCGAGCGCCGTTTGTGCAGGGCAACATATAATGCATCACCCTGCAAAAGGATTATGGGGTCGCCGCTAACCCCGCGCCATCGCCTGTTCGATGATCCTGGTCGTCTTGTCCGGCCCCATTCCATAGGCGACGGCGGTGCGGAACTTTCCGTCCGGACCCATCAGATAGACGGTCAGAGAGTGGTTCATCGTATAGCCCTCGCCCTCGCCGACCTTCTGATAAAAGGCGCGGTAGGCCTTGGCCGCTGTCGCCACCTGTTCAGGCGTGCCCGTCAGGCCGATGGTCCCCTTGGGAAAGCCGTCGGATGACAGATAGTCCTTGAGCGCCTGGGGCGTGTCGCGTTCAGGGTCGATGCTGACGAAGACGATCTGCAGATTGTCCGCCTTGTCGCCCAGCCGCTGCTGCACCGCGCCCAGCTCAGCGAGGGTGGTCGGGCAGAACTCGGGGCAATAGGTGAAGCCGAAGAAGACCAGGCTCCATTTGCCGTTCAGAATCGTCTGATCGACGGGTTGTCCATCCTGATTGACCAGTTGGAAGTCGCCGCCGACGAGAGGCTGACCGGTCGACGTCACCTCGGCGCCGTCCGACGTGGGCGCACGACCGCTGACCACCACGACGGTGATGATGGCCAGCGCCACGGCGATGGCGATGCAGGCGCCCGCGAACAGCAGGATGGAACGACGCGGCATGACGGCCTCTCACGAAACGGATGTGATCGGTCTATAGAAGGCGTGTGACCTCGACAGAAGCCCGCATGGCGCCGCACGGCGTATCCTCTTCGGAGCCGTTGAACGGCTGGGGCGACGCGCCGCGTCGCGGTCGGGGGTTTTCGCTGCGGACCCTGATCGTTCTGCGCTGGCTGACGATCATCGGCCAGAGCGCGGCGATCCTGACGGCGCATCAGGGGCTGCATTTTCCCTTGCCGCTCTGGCCCTGCCTGATCGTGATCGCCATCAGCGCGGCTGTGAATGTGGGGGCCATGGCGCGGGTGCGCCGGCTGGAGGCCAGCCTGCCGGACGGGCGCACGACGGCGATCCACCTGGGCTTCGACATTTTCCAGCTGGGCGTGCTGCTGGGTCTGACCGGCGGGCTGGAGAACCCGTTCTGCCTGCTGCTGGTCGCGCCCGTCACCATCGCGGCGGCGGCCCTGCCGGCGCGTCAGGCCCTGATGCTGGGCGTGCTGGCCCTGATCGCGGTCGGGGTGCTGTTCTTCTGGTCCGAGCCTCTGCCGTGGCGACCACACGAGAACTTCCACCTGCCGACCCTGTATCGCCTCGGCATGGCTATGGCTTTGGTGACCGGCGTGGTCTTCACCGCCGGCTACGCCTGGCGGGTGGCGGCCGATGCGGAGAAGCTGGAACTGGCCCTGGCGACCACCCAGGACGTGCTGCAACGCGAACAGAGGCTGGCGGCGCTGGGCGGACTGGCGGCGGCGGCGGCGCATGAGCTTGGCACGCCGCTGGCGACCATTCAGGTGGTGGCGAAAGAGCTTCAGCGCGCCTCGGCCCCCGACAGCGACGCGGCCGAGGATGCGGCCCTGATCCTGCAACAGGCCGAACGGTGCCGGGGCATCCTGACCCAATTGTCGCAGCAGCCCGAGGGCGACGACGCCCTCTATGCCGACGTCTCTCTGAAGGCCTTGCTGGAAGAGGTGGTGGAGCCGCACCGGGGCTTCGACCTAGCCTTTGACGTTCTGGTCAAGACGCCGCCGGGTCAGCCCGCGCCGCGCGTGCGCCGGATGCCCGAGGTGATCCACGGCCTGTCCACCCTGGTCGAGAACGCCGCCGATTTCGCCAAGACGACCGTGCGGGTCCAGGCGGTGGTGGACGCCGGCTGGATCGAGATCGAGATTCTGGACGATGGGCCGGGCTTCGCAGGCGACATTCTGCCCCGGCTGGGCGAGCCCTATGTGACCAGCCGGCCTCAGGGCAAGGCGCGCCAAGCCTTGGCCGCCCAGATCGCCGCCGCGGCCCGTCCGTCCAAACCGCGCGCAACGGTCGAGCCGCCCATCGCCCCCAGCCAGGGCGGCATGGGGCTGGGCTTCTTTATCGCCCGCACCCTGCTGGAACGGACCGGCGGGTCGGTCAGCGTGGGCCAGGGCCTGCCGCAGTCGGACGCCAAGGGTTCACTGCGCGGCGCACGCGTGGCGGTGCGCTGGGCGCGGCCCGCCTTGGAGGTCGCGGCATAAGCGGATTGGGTCGAAGCGTCGCAGGTGGAACCTTGGCCTTGACCCGCGCGCTACCCGTCCCGACTTGAAGCGGCAGGAGAGAGAAACGCATGTCAGAACTCGAAGCCCGCATCGCCGCCCTGCCCGACAAAACCCTGCTGCTGCTGGATGACGACCAGGCCCTGCGCACCCGCATGGGGCGGGCGCTGGAGGCGCGCGGCTTTCAGGTGACGACCGCCGAATCCGTCGCCGAGGCGATGCAGCTGCTGCGCGACAAGGCGCCGGCCTTCGCCGTGCTGGACATGCGGCTTGAGGACGGCAACGGCCTGAAGATCGTCGAGGCGGTGCGCGAGAAGCGCGAGGACGCCCGCATCGTCATGGTGACCGGCTACGGCGCCATCGCCACGGCGGTCGTGGCGGTCAAGGCCGGCGCCGTCGACTATCTGTCCAAGCCTGCCGACGCCGACGACGTGGTCAAGGCCCTGCTCGCCACCGGCGATTCGCCCGAACCGCCCGAAAACCCGATGAGCGCCGACCGCGTGCGCTGGGAACATATCCAGCGCGTCTATGAGCTTTGCGACCACAATGTCTCGGAGACGGCGCGCCGCCTGGGCATGCACCGCCGCACCCTGCAACGCATCCTGGCCAAGCGCGCGCCGCGGTAGGCCGAACCCTCAATCCTCGTCGTCGTCCTCGACCACGTCGGGGATTTCAGGAGTGACCACGGTCGGGGCGATGGTCTTGATCTCGCCCAGCTTGGCGCCGGGGAAGGCCTGGAGCACCGCCTGGACGAAGGGATTGGCCTCGACCTCGGCCCGTTCGGCGGCGCGGGCCTTTTTCTGGATCTCAATGACCGTCTCGGCCCCGCCCTGGCCGTTGGCGGCGATCAGCCAGGTGCGGCCGGTCCATTCGCGCAGGCGGGCCGACAGCTTGCGCGCCAGTTCGATGGGCGCGCCCTGGACGCTTTCATAAACGATGGCGCCGGGCTTGAACGAGACCGGCTTCACATACCGCTCGACATCCATCTGAAGCCCGACCTCGCGCTTCTCGCCGATCAGGGCGACGACCTGTTCGAAAGTCTGAGGATCGGGCAGGGCGGGCGCCATCACCGGGCGAGCGGCCAGTTGCGCCGAGGTTCCTCCGCCGCCGCCTCCGCCGCCGCCACGCGGGGCCGAGCCGCCGCCGATAAGTTCGCCGGACTGCAGCCGCTTCAGCGCCTCCTCCGGTCCCGGCAGGTCGGCGGCGTAGGCTAGGCGCACGATGGCCATTTCCACCGCATCGGCCGGATTGGGCGCGCGCCGCACCTCGTCCAGCGCCTTCAGCAGCATCTGCCAGGTGCGCGACAATGTCGCCGCCGGAATGGCCGCGCCCAGGGCCGCCAGCTTCTGCGCCTGATCATTGGGCAGGCGGGTCGCGTTCGGGCCCAGCATCTTGGCGACCGAGGCGGCGTGGCAATGTTCCAACAGGTCGTTGGTCACCTGCACCGGATCGGCGCCGAAGCCATATAGGGTGCGGAAACTCTCCAGCGCCTCGGGCGTACGGCCGGCCATGACGCTTTCGAACAGGGCGATGGTCTGGGTCCGGTCGGCCAGACCCAGCATGTCGCGCACCGTCTCGGTCTTGACCGTCTCGCCCCGCTCGGCCTGCACCAGGGCCTGATCCAGCAGCGACAGGCCGTCGCGCACCGACCCCTCGGCCGCGCGCGAGATCAGAGCCAGGGCGTCGGTCTCGATCTTCATGCCTTCTCGGTCGGCGATCCGGCCCAGATGCTCGACCAGGATTTCCGGCTCGACCCGACGCAGGTCGAAGCGCTGGCAACGGCTCAGGATCGTCACCGGCACCTTGCGGATTTCGGTGGTGGCGAAGATGAATTTGGCGTGGGGCGGCGGCTCTTCCAGCGTCTTCAGCAGGGCGTTGAACGCCTGCGTCGACAGCATGTGGACCTCGTCCAGCACATAGACCTTGTAGCGCGCCTCGACGGGCGCATAGCGGACGCTTTCCAGAATGTCGCGGATGTCGTTGACGCCGGTGTGCGACGCCGCGTCCATCTCCATCACATCCATGTGCTGGCCGGCCATGATGGCGGCGTCGTGCCGGCCGTGGGCGCTCAGGGTCAGCGACGGCTTGTCGATGACGTCGGTCTCGTTGTTCAGGGCGCGGGCCAGAAGGCGGGCGGTGGTCGTCTTGCCGACGCCGCGCACGCCCGTCAGCATGAAGGCGTGGGCGATGCGGCCCGTGGCGAAGGCGTTGGTCAGGGTGCGCACCATCGCCTCCTGCCCGATCAGATCCTCGAAGGTGCGCGGCCGGTATTTGCGCGCCAGCACCTGATAGGCGGCGCCGTCATCGGCGTGAGCTTCGACTTCGACGGGAGCGGGAGCAGGCGCGACGACAGGCTCAGGCGCCGCCGCGGCGGGCCCGCCGAACATGTCGTCGGTGTTCTCGTCGCGCGGGGCGACGTCATCCTCTTCCCAGGGCGGGCCGTCGAGATTCGTATCGCTGTCCGTCATGGGAGGAAGTCTTACAGCGGGTGACGGGCGGGAAGAAGCGATTCCAGCGTCGGTTCAAGCGCAGGTTCATCTTCTCTTTCGTCATTCCGGGCGCAGCGAAGCGGAGACCCGGAACCCAGCGGCGCCGAAGGCGAAATCTCTCCGCCGCATAGGTTTGAAAGCGGAGTGCGCGACAGGTTCGCGCTCACGCGCGCCGCTGGGTTCCCGGTCTTCGGGCCAAGAGGCCCTACGCCCGGAATGACGAAAGGAAAATGGCGTTAGCGCACCAAACGCGCTCAAGCAGCGAGCCGCCGTGCGGCGAGCGGTAGCGCCAAAAGGCGAGCGGTAGCGCCAAAAAAAGAGGAAGTAGAGACCGCGACCCGAAGGGGAATTCGTTGTGGCTGCTGCCTTCCGGCCCTGACCAGATTGGCGAAGCCTTCGCCCGCGATCTCCAAGCGGAGATATGACGGGTGCGGACGCCGGAATCAAGAGCTACAAACCCGCATGGCCCATCAGAACACCTTCGCCGGCAATCCGCTCGATCGGGCCGGCGACCTGAGGAATGATCCCGACTGGCTGGCCGAGCAGGCCGCCAAACCCTACGCCCAGGCCCTGGCGCTCTGGGAAGGGCGGCCGCTGATCGAGGAGACGGGCGAGGGGCCGAGGCTGGCATGGCTGCAGATGCGTCATGCGCGCACCTTGGTGCGGGACCGCGAGGCGTTTTTGGGCCTGTGGAACGACGAACCCGTCTTCGCCATCGAGTTCGAAGGCTCCATCGATCCGACCGACGGGCCGCTGGCCGGGCTGGGCGCCTTTCAGGAGATGCGTGCGGCGGCGGCGAGCCTGCCGGCGGCGGATGCGGCCATGGCCGGCGGCGCCAAGAGCCTGTTCGACTGGCGACGCAAACACGGTTTCTGCGCCAACTGCGGCACGCTGGGCGAGACGGCGTCGGGCGGCTGGAAGCGGGTCTGTCCGGCCTGCGGGACCGAGCATTTCCCGCGCGTCGATCCGGTCACCATCATGCTGCCGGTCTATAAGGGCGGGGCCGAGCCCATCTGCCTGCTGGGACGCCAGGCGGCCTGGCCTGCCGGACGAATGTCGGCGCTTGCCGGATTTCTGGAGCCGGGCGAATCCATCGAGGAGGCCTGCGCCCGCGAGGTGAAGGAGGAGGCCGGCCTGACCGTGATCGCCACGGCCTATCACTCCAGCCAGCCCTGGCCCTTCCCGTCTCAGCTGATGATCGGCCTGATCGCGGAGGTGTCGGACGATCAGGCGCAACCTGACCAGACCGAGCTGGAAGCCGTCGCCTGGCTGACGCGGGCCGAGGCGCGCGCCGTGCTGGCGGGCGAGCATCCGAGCATCCAGGCCCCGCCGCCCTTCGCCATCGCCCACAGCCTGATCCAGGCCTGGGTCGAGGAGCCCTGACGACCGCCTCACCCTTCCCGCAACGGGGAGGGAGGGCATTTAATGACTTTCCATCCTAACCCAGAGAACGAATCGGCGTCGTTTCAGGGGTTTACGGCTTCGCATCGACCGTCTGCCATACAGGGTCCCGGCCCGGCCTATGATGCCGACGGGTCTTTGACATCGTCGCGCGACCAGCATCGCAGACGGAATTGCACCGGTGCAACTCGGCGCAAACTATTCCTGAGTAAAAACAGTTCTATCCGCCGAAATTGCACGCCATTGCACCGTTTTCGCCGGGTGCAATTCCGGCGTCAGGCCAGCGCCCGCGCCGCCTCCAGGTCTGCCGGATTGTCGACGGAGAGGGGGGCTTCATCGATGACGGCGGCCCAGATCTGCATGCCCATTTCGAGCGCACGCAGCTGCTCCAGCTTCTCGCGCTTCTCCAGCGGCGACGGCGGCGCGGCGCAAAAACGTTTCAGCGCCTCTCGGCGATAGCCATAGACGCCGATGTGGCGCCAGACGGGCGCGTCGCCATACAGGGTTGAGCGCGTGAAATAGAGGGCGCGCGCCTGGCGTTCGCCTTCGCCTAGGGCCAGCACCGCCTTGACCACGTCGGGATTGGTCCGGTCCGACCCGTCGGCCTCGGCGGCGACCAGGGTGGCGATGTCGCAGGTCGGCTCGCCGTGCAGAATGGCGGCGCAGGCGACGGCCAGACCGGGGCTGGCGAAGGGCATGTCGCCCTGAACGTTGATGACGGCGTCGAAATCGCCCTCGGGGTCGATGGCGTCCACGGCGGCGCGAATGCGGTCCGAGCCCGAGGGCAGGGCCGGGTCGGTCAGGACGGCGCGGCCGCCTGCGGCTTCCACCGCCTCGACGATCTCGGGATCTCCGGCGGCGACCACGACCGGCAGGCCCGAGGCCTCGGCTTGACGATAGGCGCGCACGATCATCGGCGTGTCCCCGATCAGGGCCAGCGGCTTGTTCGGCAGCCGGGTGGCGGCCATGCGAGCCGGTATCATTATCAACGGATTCATCGACTTCCCTGACGCCTGTGTGGCCCGTCGCGCGTTGGGCCGGTTGCGAAGGCGGCGCTACCGTGCCAGAGACGCCAAAGCAAGATTATGTCCGGGGCGTGTTTTCGAGGGGCCCGGCCGGCAGAGGGAAACGACCAGGCGTATGAGCGGCGATCTTAAGTGGAACAAGATTTTCGGCGCGGCTCTGGGGACGGCGTTCGTCATCCTGGTCGTCCAGCAGGCCTCGGGCCTCGTCTATCATTCGGAAGCCCCCGAAAAGATGGGCTATTTCGTCGATGCGCCGGAAGAGGCCGCCGGCGGTGAAGCCGCCGAACTGGCGCCCGACTGGGGCACGGTGCTGCCGACCGCCGATCTGGCCGCCGGCGAGGCCGCCTTCGCCCGCTGCCAGGCCTGCCATGACGCGCACCAGGGCGGCGCAGACAAGATCGGTCCGAACCTGTGGGGCGTGATCGGCGGTCCGGTCATGCACCGTCCGGGCTTCGCCTATTCCGACGCCATGGCCAAGCACAAGGCCGAGGCGCCGACCTGGGGCTATGACCAGATCAACAGCTTCATCACGGCCCCGGCCAAATATGTGCCCGGCACCAAGATGTCCTTCGCCGGCATCCGCGACACCCAGACGCGCATCAATCTGATCGCCTGGCTGCGCACCCAGGGCTCGGGCGGCTTCGCCATTCCGGCGCCGGATCCCACCCGTCAGCCTGGCGCGGCCGCGCCGGCCGCAGGCGCGCCTGCGACGGGCGAGGCTCCGGTGACCGAAGGCGCTGCGGCGACCGAAGCGACCGGGACCACCCCGGCCGCCGGCGCCCCCGCCGCGTCTCAGGCGACCCCGGCGGCCCCGCCCGCTGCGACGGCGTCTGCGCCGCCCAACACCTGATCGCTGCGGCGATGAACGACAAAAGGGCGGCCCGACGGGCCGCCCTTCTTCATTTCGGGCTGAGCGCTCGGCTCAGAGGATCTGCGCGGCCTCGTCGAACGACAGGCGCGGCGAGCGTGGAAACAGGTTCTCGTCCGAGCCATAGCCGAGGTTGAGGATATAGTTCGGCTCGACATGGCTGTCGGGGAAGAACTCGGCCTTCACGCCGGCGGCGTCGAAGCCGGACATCGGGCCGACATCCAGGCCCAGGGCGCGGGCGGCGATGGTCAGATAGCCGCCCTGCAGCGAGGCGTTGCGGAAGGCGGTCTCTCGCCGGCCGGCCTCGTCTGCGAACCAGGCCTTGGCGCCCGGCGCGTGAGGGAACAGGGCGTCGAGGTGGTCGTGGAAGTCCATGTCCTGACCGACGATCACCGTCACCGGGGCCTGCTTCGTCTTGTCGCGATTGCCTTCGCTCATCAGCGGAATCAGGCGGGCCTTGGCCTCGGGCGAGGTGATGAAGACGAAGCGGGCGGGCGATTTGTTGACCGCCGTGGGCCCGAACTTGGTCAGGTCATACAGCTTGTGCAGCAGTTCCGGCGCGACGGGGCGGTCGGTCCAGCCGTTGCGCGTGCGCGCCTCGGTGAACAGTTGCGACAGGGCGGCGTCCGACAGCGGGACGTCGCGTTGGTGAGTAGCGTCATAGGCCATGGGATGCGTCCTGACTCAAATAGCAACGAGTACAGGTGCCAATTAGGGCGTTTTGCAACAGCCGCAAGCGCCAATCCCGAAAGGCTGGGTTTCGATATCGCGCACCGCGCACAACCCCTCTGTCGCCCGGGCTTGGTTCGCCCTATCTAGAGGGCATGAAAGATCTGACCCAACTGATGCAGCAGGCCCAGGCGATGCAGCAAAAGCTGCAGGACGCCCAGGCCAGGATGGCCGAAACGATCGCCGAGGGTTCTTCCGGCGGCGGCCTCGTCTCGGTGTCCCTCAAGGGCCCTGGCGAGATTACAGCCATCAAGATCGACGACAGCCTGCTGAGCCCGGGCGAGGGCGAGATCCTGGCGGATCTGATCGTCGCCGCCCATGCCGACGCCAAGCGAAAGCTGGATGAGCAGAACAACGCCCTGATGCGCGAGGCCGCAGGCCCAATGGCCGGGATGAACATTCCCGGAATGCCGAAACTGTTCTGATGGCCGCCTCCGCCGGGCCGGAGATCGAACGGCTGATCTCCCTTCTCGCCAAACTGCCGGGCCTGGGTCCGCGCTCGGCGCGGCGCGCGGCGCTGGCGCTGTTGAAGCGACGCGAGCAGTTGCTGGTCCCGCTGGCGGCGTCGCTGGCCGAGACGGCGGAAAAGGTCGTGTCGTGCTCGGTTTGCGGCGCGCCGGATACGCGCGACCCCTGCGCCATCTGTTCGGATGGAGCGCGAGACAACAGTCTGATCTGCGTGGTCGAGGAGGCCGGGGCCCTGTGGGCGATGGAGCGATCCGGCGCCTTTCGCGGCAAATATCATGTGCTGGGCGGACTGCTGTCCGCTCTCGACGGTGTCGGGCCCGAGCATCTGCGGGTCACGGAACTGGTCGGGCGCGTCAGGGGCGGGGGCGTGCGCGAGGTCGTGCTGGCCCTGCCGGCCACGGTCGATGGCCAGACGACCGCCCACTATGTCGCCGAGCGGATCGCCGGTCCGGATGTGGAGATCACCTCGCTGGCGCGCGGGGTGCCGGTCGGCGGAGAATTGGACTGGCTGGACGACGGCACCATCGTCCAGGCCCTTCGCGCCCGCCGCCCGGCCTGACCGAGTTAGTTCGAAGGAACCGTCGGGGCGTTGACGTTCGGCGCTTCGCCCGTCGGGGTCGGCACGGCGCGGCCCGTTTCATCCGTCGGCGCATCGGCGGCCGGCGGCGTCTGGCTGTCGCCGGCGAAGGCTTGGGTTTCGGCGGCGGCCGCCTCGGGCCCGGTCTCCGCGTTCTTTGAATCGAACGCCCCGTTGGTCACGAACCACAGGCCCAGCAGCAGAATGGCCGCCGCCAGCGTCGAGATCGCCAGGATGACGGCGATGCGCGGGTTCTTGCGGCCGCTGCGCGCCAGTTCGGCGTCGACCGGCCGGCCGTCGTGCACCGCATCGGCGGCGGTGTCGTGGCGGTGGGGCTTTTCCGGGGTCATGAGCGGGTCCTTCGTGCAAATGGCTGAGACACCAACGTCATCGCAACGGCGACGTTCCGGGCAAGCGGCGCCGGAAGGGCCCCGCTTCTCATTGATGGCGACTCCCGCTAGGAACGGAGCATGAACATGCTTGTGCCGATCCTCGCTGTCCTGGCCGCCGCCTTCGCGGGCGGTTTTCTGTGGGCCTATATGGGCTGGCAGAGGACAAGCGGCGCGCTTGCGGCGGCGGAGGCCCGCATCGATCTGGTCGAGGAAAGCCGTGTGACCATGGGCGAACTGCTCAAGGCCCAGGCCGCGCAGTCGGCCCAGGTCGTGGCGGATCAGATGGTCAGCCGCGCGACCGAAACCTTTCGCGCCCAGGATCAGCTGGCGCGCGAGCGGATGGCCGCCCAGCTGAAACCCGTCGCCGACACCCTGACCAAGTTTCAGGAGCATGTCGCCGCGCTGGAGAAGACGCGCTCTGAGGAGACCGGGGGGCTGCGTGAACAACTAGCCCAGCTGATGACGGCCTCGTCCGCCACGCGCGACGAGGCGCGCAAGCTGACCGAGGCCCTGCGCGGCAATACGGGCCGTCGCGGCCGCTGGGGCGAGCAGACGTGCCGTAACGTCCTGGAGGCCGCCGGCATGGCGGGGCGGTTCGATTTCACCGAACAGACCTCCAGCGCCGACGACGAGGGCCGCCAGAACCGCCCCGACTTCATCGTCCGCCTGCCCGGCGGCGGCATGTTCGTGATCGACGCCAAGGTCCCGCTGGCCTTCGACGACGGAGAGGGCGACGAGGAGGCGCGCGCCCGCTCGGTCGGCCTGCGCACCGCCGCCAGCCTGAAGACCCACGTGCGCCAGCTGTCGTCCAAGGCCTATCAGGACCAGTTCAAGCCTAGCCCGGATTTCGTCGTCCTGTTCGTGCCCGGCGATGCCTTCCTGGTCACGGCTCTGGACCACGAGCCGGACCTGATGACCCAGGCCATGGCCTCCCGCGTCGTCATCGTCACCCCTTCGACCCTGTTCGCCCTGTGCAAGGCCGTGGCCTATGGCTGGCGCGCGGAAGAGCAGGCGGCCAATGCCGACAAGGTCGCCGCCCTGGGCCGCGAACTCTACAAGCGGCTGTCGGTCATGGGCGGTCATGCCTCAGCCGTCGGACGCGCCCTGGATACGGCCGTCGGCAAGTACAATCAGTTCGTCGGTTCGCTGGAAAGCCAGGTCATGGTCTCCGCCCGCCGGTTCGAGGATCTGCAGGTCGATCACGAGGGCAAGGCCTTGCCGGATCTGACGCCGGTCGAAACCGCGCCCCGCGCCATCGCCCGTCCCGAACTGATCGCCGCCGCCAAGGTCGAATAAAAAGGCTCGGCGTGGAAAGGGCGCTTGACAGCGTCCGAGCAGGAATGTCAATGTAGCTTGTCAATAGGACAAGGGGTGTTGACGGATGCGCAAGTGGCGGCCGGTAATCAAGGCGACGGTGATCACGTTCGGCGGCGGCCTGCTGTTCGCCTTCCTCGGCGGCATCGCGGTCGGCTACGCCTCCAGTTCGGGATGGATCGCGCCCGAGATGGGCGAACTGATCGTGACCGCAGTCTTCGCCGCCGCCATCATGGCCGGCGCCCTGTGGATCGGCGCCGAATGGATGCGCGTGATCGATGAGGCTGCGCGGGAGGCGCACAAGGCGGCCTGGTACTGGGGCGGCACGGCGGGCATGTGCGTCAGCGGCGTCGGCCTGATTTTGTCCTCGGCCGGACCGTGGCGCGACATCATCGCGCGCCAGATCGGCTCGGGCGGTGCGCCCATCGACTATGTGTCCGCCGGCGCCGCCTTGATGATCGCTCCCATCCTGATCGGCTACACCGTCGT
The DNA here is from genome assembly GCF_000964075.1 of Brevundimonas sp. KM4. NCBI lineage: Bacteria > Pseudomonadati > Pseudomonadota > Alphaproteobacteria > Caulobacterales > Caulobacteraceae > Brevundimonas > Brevundimonas sp. KM4. The sequence continues at coordinate 157,737 of NZ_JZRG01000003.1, forward strand.
CTGGGTGTGGTGGTGGCTGGCGCGGATGCGGGGCTGAGCCATGAACAATCGTCTCAAGGTCCTGCGCGCCGAGCGCGACTGGAGCCAGGCGCAGCTGGCCGAACATCTGGGCGTGTCGCGCCAGACCGTGAACGCGCTGGAGACCGGCCGTTACGACCCCTCCCTGCCGCTGGCCTTCAAGATCGCCCGCGTCTTCGGCCAGCCCATCGAATCCATCTTCTCGGACGATCAGGAGCCGACGAAATGAAGCCTTCCACCCTCTCTCCCGCATCCTGGCCGCGCTGGGTTCGCGCCTTTGTTTTCGGCGCCGTCTTCGGGGTGATCGGTTACGGCGTCGGCGCCTGGCTGGCCAGGATCGCGCCCGGCGGATTCGGACCGACCGACATGGACTTGCGCTGGTCGGATGGCCTGGCGATGCTGGTCGGTCTGGCCCTGGTCGCGGGATCGCTGTGGGCGCTTTACGTCAGTTTGAACCCCGACCGCCTCGGCCGGATGTATAATCTGGACGGTCCCGCCTCGCCGGATGAGACGGCTCTGGCCCGGTTTCAGGCGCTGGTCATGGGCTTTTCCGGCGTCATCCTGACCCTGCCGGTCGTCTTCAGCCTGGCGGGCGTCAATCCTCTGCTCGGCCTCAGTGCCATCGGCCTTCTGCTGGTGCTCCACACAGTAATGAATGTGCGCGTCTATCGCCAGGCCGACGAGCTTCTGCGTCGGGCGGTGATCGAGGCGGCGGCCGTCACCTTCTTTGCGGGCCAGCTGGTCCTGTTCTTCTGGGCCGCCGCCGAGCGTCTGGGCGCCGCGCCCGCCATCACGGCCTGGGACATCTACGCCGTGCTGATGGCGCTCTATCTGGGCTGCTCCGTGTGGATCAGCGTGCGTCGCGGCCTGGCCTGATCGGTCCTTCTTCTCCTTCCCTTTCGAAAACAGCGAGACCTCTCATGACCTTCACCGATCGTCTTCTGTCGTCCGTTTCCAGCCTGGCGCGCGGCGCCGTGGGCGTCGCCGGCGGCCTGGCCCTGTTCGTCGCCATCGCCGGCGTCCCGGCCGACGCCCTGGCCCAGACCGCCGCGCCCGCCGCGCCAGCGCCGATCCAGGGCGAAGGCCCTGCCCTGTGGGTGGTCAGGGATGCGGATTCGACCCTGTATCTGTTCGGCTCGGTCCATGTGCTTCGCCCGACGACCGGCTGGTCCAGCCCCCGTGTCGAGGCCGCCTTCGACAGCGCCTCGGACATCTGGTTCGAGATCAGCAACCCCGACGACCAGGCCGCCATCATGCCGCTGATCCAGCAGCATGGTCTGTCGCCCGAGACGCCCCTGTCCAGCCGCCTGACGCCGCAAGAAAACGCCGAACTGGACGCGGCCGCCCAGGTCATGGGCGCCTCGGCCGCCCAGCTTCAACCGATGAAGCCCTGGCTGGCGGCGCTCAGCCTGTCGGTCGCGCCGCTGATCAAGGCCGGCTACGACCCAAAGTCCGGCGTCGAGCTGGTGCTGAAGGCGCGGGCCGAGGCGGCGGGCAAGCCGATCCACGGCTTCGAGACCATCGACAAACAGATCGGCATCCTGGCCGGCCTGCCCGACGATGTGCAGCTGGCTTTCCTGCGCGAGACCCTGAAGGACTATGAGAACGCCGCCACCAAGCTGGATGAAATGGTCGAGGCCTGGGCCCGGGGCGACGTCGCGACGCTGGACCGCGTCACGATCACGGAAATGAAGGAGGCCTCGCCGGCCCTCTATCAGTCCGTTCTGGTTGATCGGAACACCGACTGGGCCAACCAGATCCAGACGATGCTTGAAGGCTCCGGCACCGCCTTCATCGCCGTCGGCGCGGCCCACCTGACCGGCGACGACAGCGTCCAGGCCATCCTGCAAAAGCGCGGCGTGACGGTCGAAGCGGCGAACTGAGGTCGGAAGGAAGGCGCGGCGACGACGTCGCGCCTTCGCTGTCCACTTTCATACGATGTGATTCAGCGATGAAAAGATCAAACAGAATTCTAAGGGAAATATCTCAGCTAATTTTTCGGGAATCAGATGCGCTTTCATCAACTTGAGTCAGTTCTGCATTCGATTTCATCAGATTGATTCATGAGCACGGAGGAAACCCTCGATGGCTCTCCTTTCCCAAATTCTCACGCGATAGACGGTGTGAATAGGGACGAGGTTTTCTACATCCAGCCTGCTGCGCACCTGATGAAGGCGGCATTCGAGGCGCGCGGCGATCTCACACGCCAGGATGTAGCGCGCATGGAATTGCTTGAGGCTGTCCAAGGACACGCCGGCGCCCCGCTTCTTTGTATCGCCCTCTATAAGGCCGGCCGAAACGGCGGCTGCGACGAACTGACCCGATGTGCCCAGCGCCAAGGCGGCGTCCCTGCATGATGCAGAACCCATTAGCGGTCTGTCGACAAGCTGTTCCGACAGGAGAGCGGCATCCCTCTTGCGAATACGAAGTTCCACGAGAGGAAGCGCGTCGGAGTCGCCTGAATCCGCTCGTTGAGCTTGACCGTTCAGAAGGCGCTGGATCGCAGTGGACCAGCTACGGGGATCGATGCGGGAAGGAAGTCCTTGCGCCAATGCTATGCCGTGGTCGTGGGCATCGGCGGATAATTTAGCAAGTCTGGTGGAAAGGCTCTCAAGGGATTGCGTGCTGATGCGCTGCCCGACGCCATACATCACGTCTACATCATCGTTTCCTGTACCGTCCAAGAGGTGACGTGCCCCTGAGAATTTCCTC
>NZ_JZRG01000030.1:0-9016 GCF_000964075.1 Brevundimonas sp. KM4
GGATGAAAACTCAGGGGCACGTCAACCCCACCCTAAGGCATGTTCGCAACGTGGGCATTCCGCCAGAAGGCGCTCGAAACTCCACGGACAGAAATCGAACGCGCGTAAGGCCCACGCTGGGCGATGAAAACCATGCTGGGCGAGTGCGCCTGGCGCAACTCGGCGGCGCCGGTCATCGAAATGTCGGCGCTCAAGAGGCGTTCCGAAGTAGTTCACACAATCCGCTCCCCCGGCGACGTCCCGGGTGCCATGCATGCGGACGGCGACTTCTTCGACTCCAACGCCGAAAAGCCCCGCCATGGCAGCAGCATCGTTTGATTTTGTGAAAGGGATGAACCCGGGGACTAGTACATCGATCCGCGCCGCGGCCAGCAAGTCGGTGGGCCGGGCAATGAAGTTGGCCTCGCAGTGCCGTGCAATCAGCGACATCAGACTTTCGCCTGAAATGGGCTCGCACGTGATCCCGAGGGGATGGATGATGTTATTCAGCATTAACGCCCCATCCTCCGCACAGGCCGGACGGGAGCGATGCCGTGGACGAACGGATTAATACGCAGCCGGTCGAACGCGACCCAGCACCGATCCGTGGCTTCGGAGAGATCAGAGACTGACAAAGCGTCGCTTCCACGCCGTATCGCCAGGTAGAGCGCGTCCTTGATCAGATTGCAGGCTTGCCCCAAGACGCCTTCTGAGGCCTCGTAGATGCACTCGGGGACACGGTTCTCAGTCAAGACGCCGGTGGCATCCGCGATGATATTTTGAGCCTCGACCTCCACCATAAAGGAGACGAGGAACGACCGGAACAGATGTTGATCTTCGCGTTTGGCGAGGTCCAACGGGTCCATGACGATGGGCGCTGCGCAACGTTTTTGAAGCTGCAAATTGGCACGAAAAGGAAGCCAAGCCTCTTCCACCCCTGACATTACCACCGGCACGACTGACTCCATCAAGAGCCACTTGATGGTGTCAGAGACGCTGGAGGCCAGCTTCTGATTGTCGCTGTGAACCAGATGCTGAATCTCGTCGAGGATCAGCAGTTCGACCTTGTGCTGCTTGATGTTGGCTTGGACGCGACTAAGCAGTTGGTTCTCCGTCCCCTTCTGCCAGACGGTCTGATAACCGAATGCGTCAATCGCGCGCAGGATGTCCTGAGCCAGACCCTTGCGAGTTTGGTTGGCGGTGAGCGTGACCAAGAGAACTGGAATGCGCCCGTCTTCCAGGGCTTGGGGCGTGTTCAGCCGTCGCCTGTAGCTGTGCAGGATCGTAGATTTGCCCGTTTGGGACGGCCCCACCATGAGAACACCTGTCGTGCCTCGGTCAGACCGCTGATGCGCACGAAGACGAAGATAATCGAAGGCGCTGTGCGCCTCCTTTGCGCGTTCGTTGGGGATCACAATGGCGTCCGCCAATCCTACGCGACGCGCGGCCTCGTCGTTCAGGTCAGTCATTCACCATCTCGCTTTTGCCGGCGACGCTCGATAGCGAGAGCCCAATCAAAATCGTCAGACCCTGGTGCCGGAATGCGTGAGGTCTCAGTCACAGCGGTGACACGATTGGCAGGGTTTTTCTCGATGCCCGTTTTGCGCTTCCTGGAAGCTGACCTCAGAAGCGGGTGCTTTTCCCTGGGCGCTTGCGGATCGCGGTTCCGGATCGGATCGATGTCGACTTGGACCACCTTCGACGCCACCGTTCCGCCTTGGCCGTTGATCGCGTCCAGCCGGACCAAGTCCTGCTGCGCCCGCCGTTCAGGCTCGCGAACCCGCTGTAGACGCTTGCGATCCACGACGCGCGTTTCGCAAATTTCATCCATCAGTCGGTAGACGGCCGTCCGATTGGCGCACATTTCCGCTTCGGTCTGGAATGCGCGGTTCGCCTTGTCCGTGAACTCCAGGATGCGATGATGCAGATGCTCGCTGAGGCCGCGCGTGTATTCCGCCATGACGCACGGCACTTCCACGGACGTGTTGGTTCGGGGATTCCAAACGTAGATTCGGCTGACGTCGTCAGCGTGGTAGGTAACCTTCACCGAGACGCTGCCCTGTTTCGACTGGCTACGACTCGGCGCGCTCTTGGCGATGTCCTCCCTCAATGCCGCCAATTCGTTACAGCGATAAATAAGGTTGCGGTGCATCCTGATTCCTTCGCGCGTGAGACGCACGGTTTTAGTGCGGGCGCAGGCCTGATCGAGTTCCTCCAGGTTGGGGCAGAGTTCAATCACGTCCGTAGCGGCACGATCCGCCCAGGCCTTGGCTGGTGCCTTCCCGATCTCCGAGTGAACCTCGCGGGAGTAGACGGTGACGATCCACAGGTGGATGATTTCGATCAGGTCGGACAGGAAGAGAACGGCGGTCTTGGACGGGTCGATACCGAACTCCCGCAACTGATGCGGCTTTAGCGGAACCGACCCCGGCAGCTTGTGCAGGAGCCCCTTGTTCATGGAACCGAAGAAGCGTTCGATTTGGCCCTTATACTCCGGCGTCCGCGCCGGCGCCGGTTCAAGGCTGATGCCTAGGTTGAGGCACGTGTCTTCGAACGTCGTGCCCATGAATTCCAAGCCCTGGTCGACCACAAGGGTCCTGGGCTGACCATAGGCGAGCCAGTCGTGCGTAATCTGCGGATAGCGCGACTGAACATATTTTTTGGGCCGCACTGCATGGCGAAGCGCCGCAAACGCCGCATCAAGACCAGCGTTTGCCCAGCTGACATCAAACCCCAAAACCATGCGGGAACAGGAGTCGAGGATGACGGTGAGCCGCGGCCGCCCGATCGGCTGCTGAGTGACATCGTCGATAACCCAGCAGTCCAAAATCGTATGATCGATGATGGCGATGTCCAAAAGGGCGTCCGCAACCATCGAACCTTGAACCACCCCGAAGCGACGCGTGGCTTCCTGGACGCCCCACCGGCGTTTCGCCCGTTCAAAGTTCAAGTTGGTTTTGAGCCACCGCCACACGGTGGATTCTGCTGGCCGCCTCAGCAGTTCATCGCCTATGCCGCGCGCCGCGTTCTCGTCATTCACCCTGTGGGTGACAATGACCCAGACATCGCGAACCTGAACCCGGATGGACTCATAATAGCGCTCGGCCTCCTCGCCTAGAATTTCCTGGACCCGGGGCTGTAGGCGGGAGCCTTGCGCGCCTGACGGGTTGCGTCCCACCATTTCCCCGAGACGACGGACGCCTAGCGCACCTCTTTTGGTAATCCATCGGCGCACGGAACCTGGCGACGGCGGCTTCGCGTCCCCGATCTCTTCGGCGACCGAAGCGATGAAGTTGCTGAGGCGCGCGGTCGATAGCGGAACGGGCGCGGAATCGTAGGCCTTCAGATAACGCAGCCGACGGTAACCCTTCGCGATGGCCATCTCGGCGCGCGCGTCCCCCTTCGGATCGTCGGGGCTGGCGCTTTCCCGTCGCGGGCAGCGGTCGCTTAAACGCTCCGTCGGCGAGAGCAGGCGCACGCTGCCTTTATCATAAAGGTGCAGGATTTCGGCCGTCGTGAAGATGGTGGCGCGACCTATTCGAATGTCCTTGAACTGAAAATCGTCGACCTCATCTCGCCGGCCAGTTCCCGAAGGCACCATGGCATCGAGAACGTACGTGGTACCCTCGATGACCACGCGATCTCCGGCCGAGATGTTGAACAACGAGCGGCTCAAACCCCTACACCGGCGTCACGAGGGTTTCCGCACAGAGCGGCGCATTGAGGTCGATCCGCAGGTGGCGCATCACCATCATCGCGCACAACTTGGCTTCGCCCTTCAGCGGATGATTGAAAAGTTGTTGCAGTTCCCCGACCGTAGCAGAGCGGCCCGCAAGGACTGCCTTGACAGCATCCAACTCCGCCACATCGTACGAAACGCGGCGATGCGACTGTATCTTCTTCAGCGCGGCGACGGAGGCCTGTGCCTCCAGCTCTTCGCGATCGATGACAGAGAAATCCCAGCCGAGAGCCGCATAGACATCGGCGAAAAACTCCAGCTTGAGCGCATAGTCGGGATCGGCGTCCGCCTCGAACTTGTCCTTTATCTCGACCACGGTGAGACCGTCATGGGCGCCGATGTCCAGACGGTCGGGCGTGTAAGAACGCCTCACCCCATCGATCATAGCCGTCACCGTATGCGGCTGCTCCCGATAGGCGACGATGTCGGGACTAACTTCAGGGAAGAAGAAGGCATCCCGTTCCGCCTTCGACTCCCAACCGACGTGGCGCCCCATCTTGTGGCTGTAGTACAGTCCGCCCGGACGACGCCGCCGGCGCCGACCTACTGGTCGCATTGGGCCGCCGTCTTCGCGTTCAACGACTGTGGCTGCCAGTCGCAAATCCACACCGCGCGCATAACGCGAGGCTTCCACAACTGTTGTCCGGCTCCCCCCTGCGCTGAACGACGTGATGCTCATGTCCGCTGTTTGCTCGCTCTGGCGTCCGCCACAACAGCGGACCGACCGACGTATAGATGACACGGTTGACCGGGTCAACGACCCGGTCTATGAAATTGTTCGCAGCTTAGAGGAGGTGAAGAACGCCGGATGGCAAAGTTCCAGATATGCTTGATGGGAGGCGGCGCTTCACCGGTCATGGAGACTTCGCATCCCGACCTGCAGGCGTTAGCCGAAGACCTCGTCCGTTCGCGGTTCTTAGCCGGCAAACTCGTCGATCTTGAAACTGGTGAACTTGGACCGAAGGCGCTGGTGGCGATATGTCGAATTCAGATGGTTCTTGAGGCAGACGCATGACACGCAGGAACGAGCCGCCGGCACCGAGCAGGATCACATTCACGGAATTCCTTCCCGCCGAAGTCGCAGCCATCACCGGCCTCAACGTTGAAACGCAGCGCGTGTGGCGACGGCGCGATCAACTTCCCGGATCAGGAACGCCCGCGCGCTTTTCGCCTCTGGACGTGGGCCAGGTCTTCATCCGGTACCAGTTTGCCCTCCATGGTCTGCCGCCGGGACAGAGCCAGTCGATCGGGGAAGCCTATGCGTCGATGCTTCTCCACTTCGCCCTGCTCAACGTCGACGGAGCGTGCGAAGTAACTGGCTCGAATGACGATGTGGACCGGTACGTCAGCGATTTTCAGGACAGCGAAAATCCCGCCCGTCAGATATCCGGTGCACAGAAGTCCGCACGTTATCTGTGGCATGCCGATGGCGAAGCGGTGCACGAAACAAACGACCTCAGCGAGATCGCTGAAGCCAAAGGACATGTCTCGGCGTCCTTCATCGATCTGATCGAGGCGGGCACTCGCTTCGGTCAAATGGCACGTCGGCCTCTGGTGACGGTAGAGTTCGCGGTCGACGCTGGTGCCCGCCGGCATCGTCGTTTGACTGGGAGTTTGTAGACGCTGGGCGCGAAGGGTGCGTGGGCCAATAGGTCCTTGGTGTACGTGTTTTATGAGGGCGGCCATCGCAGCCTGCACCGCTGTCGCACACCCTGTTCCCAAGCCGGTCGAAGCGCCTGATCCACCACGCGCACCAGCGACCATTTGCCGAAGAAGACGCCGCTGCGCCGGCAGTCGATCGGCTCTTCCTCTCCCTTCTCAGGCAAACCTCTGGCATCGACCTGGCCACCGTGAAGCTGAGTTTCTTCAACGTGCCCGAGCACGCGGCCAAACGTGCCCTGTGCGTCGGTTAGTTGGGTTTGCAGCGCGGCCAGTAAGTCTAAGCTCGCCCTCCCCTAGAGAAGTTGAGCGTTCAGGTCATCTGGTCCTAGATAGACGAGATCGACGCCGCCATTATGCGCGGTGACCTGCAGGAGCCCTATGCGCTGACCGTTGATGAACCCGGCGATCGTCCCGAGTGGTCGATTAACGCTATCGACGATCAGATCTGGCGACCCGGGCAAGATCCGCAGAGCCTCGCCATCGTCGGGATGGTGACCCAGCCACTCCACGAGGGCGTGGTGTTCCTGTCGGCTCCAGGTGGCGATGCGCTGAGGGCTTAAGCCGCCCAGAAACTCCAGCCACAGGTCGTGCGTCTCGGGCGTCGGCCATGCCAGATCCGCTGTGAGCGCCAAGACCTCTGGCGTACGTGTCCATGCGCGCAACTCGGCCAAGCTCTCAAAACGGCCCGCGCCGTCGGCGACTGCCACCTGCGCTCCGGAGCGCGAGGTAAAACCTGCCTGGATCAAAAAGACGGTGTCACGATTCAAGACCCCAGTCTCTACCGCCCCGGCGGCCATGCCGAGTTCTAAGTCGTCAAGCTCCATGCCCTGGGCCGTCGTATAGCCGATCGCCAAGCCATAGACACGAACCGACTCCAGCGCCCAGGGCAGGCGGTAGAGGAAGGCCTCTTCGATGAACTGCAGTGCGTCGCTGTCCTCATCATCGGCGAAGGCGCTCATCGGGCGTCCCTCCAGCCAGCAACGCAGCATGTCGGTCCAATCGGCCGGCAGCTTGCGGGGCGCAAACGGCGGAATGCGGAACGCGATCTCCGCAAAGGCCGTCAGGGCTTCTATGGCGACCTCATCGTCGCGTCCGATGATGGCGCCGTTGGCGCGGATCAGCAGTTCGATCAGGTCGTCGCCGCGCGCGTCCAGAAGATGCCCGGTCGCCAGACCCACACCAGCGAGGAAATAACCGCGCCGCTGTCGGGCGGTGGTGTTGGCCCAGATGTGCTTTGCTCGCTTCACGAGCGTGTCCCGCATCAAGGCCTGCAGCTTCTCACCGCGCCGGGCCAGTCGGCGGCTCCACAAGGAACTGGCGAGCGCGGCGTCCAGAGCCGCTTCAATGTCGGCGTCGGCGACGTCTTCTTCGCCCAGCATGCTGAGCAAGGCCGTGTCGAGCGACGTGACGTAGGTGTTCCAGCTCTGCTCTTCGGTCGCCTGCTCGTCAGCGGTTTCGCCGGCGACCGGCTCGAAGTCCCACTGCGGCATGTTGGCGACATAGTCGATCAAGGTTTGGGCGTCCTTGGTGCCCAGCTTGGACTGCATGCGTCGCAGCAGGGTCAGGACGAGCCGCAGCAGGCCGCTCTCCATCTCACGGCCGGCGGTCTCGTTGACTAGGCCAGTCCAGTCGCGCCGGCGAGACACGTGCCTGTCGAACATAGGATAGAGCACAAGACCCTGCACGTCGATAAAGGCACGCCCGGCCCGGCCGACGATGTTTCTGAACTCGTGAGCCTCGATGACGCCATTATGGCCGTAGAGGCCCTGGAAGACCAAGGTCGTGGCGCTAAGGTTCAGGCCTTGGGCGAGCGTCGGCGAAGACACCGTGACCTTCAGGATCCCGTCACGCAGCAAGGCTTCGACTTCCCGCCGATAGGGGGTGGGCAGGGCACCGTGATGTACGGCGACGCCTAGCCGCAGGCATTTAAGAAGTGGATGATCCGCACCCAGCCACTCGGCCCCAATCGCCAGCGCCTTGGCCAGGCGAGGGTCATCTTCGTCGATTAGAGCGGTAAGCAGCTGGCGTTTGTAGAGATCGACGATCGTTGATGCGAACGGCTCAACCGAGCGGCGCTGCGGGCAATAAATCAGAACAGTCTGGCCATCCTCGACCAATCGCCAAGTCGTCGCAAGGACCAGTTCGCGTTGATCGTCCGGGAACGCCTTCTTGCGCTGGCCCCGGCCTCCAAGCCTGGGCGGCTCGCGCGGTGCCAGGAAGCTGGGAATGAACGGCGTCTCGTCGCCGAGGGTGATGTTGAGCTTCGCCCCACGAGCGCTCCAGTCCACTTCTCCGAACCGAAGGCGCGTCGGCCGCCAGTCCTTGAAGACAAGCCCATTAGCCTGATCGGCTGATAGCCAAGCGACGAAATCGTCAAGCTGATCGTTCTCGGGCAAGACGGCTGACAGACAGACGATACGGCGCTGGCCAGCATCGGCGCGACGCAGCAGGCGCTGGATCTGCACCTCGTAGCGAACTTCCCGCTCGCCCAGGCCGATCGTGTGCCCTTCATCCAGCACGACTAGACCGACATCATCAAGCAGGCCTGGATCGTTTCTCAGAGCGAAGTCCAGCTTTTCGGGGGTGGCGACAACGATGTCGCGGTCCTTCAGCAATCCGGTGTCGGCTTCGCTGACCCCGATGCTGCCGTAGAGACCCGACACGGTCTTGCCGAGCGGCCGGAAGGTTCGATTGAGCGACACTTCGGTTTGGGCGGACAGCGCGCGCAGGGGTGTGATGAACATCACCCGCTGGCCGCTGGAGAGGCAGGCCAGGATGCAGAGTTCGGCGATCCGGGTCTTGCCTGCGCTCGTCGGCAGCGAGACCACAAGATTCTCGTCAATCGCCATCGCACGCGCGGCCGCGTCGATCTGCGACGGCCACAGGTCGATCTCGGCCCGCGCGCGGCTATAAAGCGACGCGATGAACAACTCGCGCAGGTCGGTCCAGTCAGCCAGGGCTGCAGGGCCATCCTTGAGCAGAACTTTGTGGAAGCTGCATTGCCAGAGCTCGTCGAATAGGTGGCGCGCCAGGCGATGGGCCCACCATTGCGGGACCATGTTGAGCGCGTCGGCATCCTCAAGGCCGGCGTCGAACTCTTCCAGCGCACGGTCCAGGAGGCCGCGTTCGCCCCTCTCGAACGCCAAAAGCGCTTGGCTGACCGCCAGCATGAAGCCTTGGGTGAGCACCAGGTCCGCGACGTCGATGACGGCATCGGGCGCGCCCCCGGCTTCGTCGTCATCGGCCCAGGGCTCGGCGGAGATGGCGGCGCCGAGCTGATCCGCCAGCCGCGCGTCAGACGCTCGATCCCCCGTCGTCCAGTCGACCACCAAGGCATCGAGTCGATCCAGCTGGCGCAGCATCAGAAGCGACAACGCACGCTCGGCCGGCGCAAGATTGCCCTGCTCGGCGTCGGCGAAGGGTGTCAATAGCGAGAACGCGCGCGCCGAATATCGGGCTATGTGATAGGCGCTGGCCGCCATGAGCCGGTGAAAGTCTTGCTCCGGGCCGTCGGGACCATTGGCGACGACCGATTCCAGGGCCTCGGCTGCGGCGGCGCAGGCGGTGCGGGCCAGATCGGGGTCGCCCTCGCTTTCGAGCAGCCGAAGGCCCTGGTGATCTTCCCCCGTAAAAGTG
>NZ_JZRG01000031.1:0-29011 GCF_000964075.1 Brevundimonas sp. KM4
GGGTCACATAGGGAACCGCAAAGGCGACGTGCCAATCCACCGAAGGGTTGGCCCCGCTCCACCGGATGGAGTTCCGATCCAGAAGCAGCAACCGGTCGTCATTGGCGAAGAGGAGCCAGTAGCTTCCAGGTTCGGCTGCGAAGGCAGGTCCGGTAGTGGTGATGGCGGCTGCTGCAGCCGCGATGACGCCGAGCGCGCGCATCACAACGGGATCTCCGCTCGATGGCTGATGCTTTCCATCACGCCTTTGTTGTCAAAAACCACGGCGAGGTGGACGTAGCGCCGCGAGCCATGGCGCGCGATATAATACTGCCACTGAAGCAGTCGCTTCCCGAACGGCATGGTCGAAACAGATGCTGGCCGCTCCAACAGCGCCGCGGCTTCGGCTTCAGTTGTCTTGCCCGGCTGTAGTTCGTCTGCATTCGGTCCGACGAAGGCCGGGATATCTAGATCGACAGGCGCGCAGCCCGATGCGGAGGTGAGGGCGGCCAGGCCCAAGGCCAGGGCGAGCGCTATTCGAGACGGTCTCATTCAGCATCCTATGAGTCACATTGGATGACACGGACACATGGATTGGCTGAGGCAGTCAAGCTCGAAACGAGACTCATAGTCTGTAGATTGATCGTCTGCATATCCCTCCCATCCTGTCGATGGACGTATGCAAACGCGTGGGCGAAAACGTTAGGCGGCTGAGGGAAGAACGGGGCCTCTCTCAGGAGACGCTCGCCTTCGAAGCCGGGATGCACCGAACGTATGTTTCCGGGATAGAGCGGGGGATTCGAAACCCGACGGTCACGGTGCTGGAGCGCCTCGCGAGTGCGCTTAAGGTTGCGATGGCTGATCTCGTTGCTTGATCGGCAAAGGCCGCTTTTGACTCATAGCGGCGGTTCGGAACGTCGGAATCATGGGCAACAGCCGTATCAGGCTGCCTCAAGTCCCGACGCTGGCGACGGCCGGGAGGTGCGGGCCGGTGGAAGACGGATGGCAAGGGGCTGAGCCAACGATGGCTCGCGAGACGAACGCTTTCCAAAGCGTTCCGGAAATCAAGGGCAGGTTCGGGGCATGGCCTGGGCGATATCCTTGATCTTCAAATTCGCCATTGGCTGGCTTCGGCAGCCGCAACGCGGCGTCTCCACCGCGTCCGATCAGGCGCAGACCTCCGCCCAAAAGGCGACGACCGGACGGGAAGCCGACTGAATCGACAGATAGGCGACCTGCGTGCCGGCAGAGCGACGACGGGGCCCCTCGGCGGCAGGGGACGAAGGCGGTTGAGTGCTGGGATCAATTTCCCTCATTATTCCCGCCAGAGCGCGACGCCGAGTACGGTGAGCAGCGCGCTGACCGCGACCATGGCGCTGTCGGCGACAACTGCATACCGCGGGAAGGTCCCGCCACGCCGACGTAGTGCGCTGATCGTCAGCACGGCGGAGATGCCCCCAGCCGCCAAGCTGATCTTGATCCAGGCGGCCACAGTCATTCAATGCGCTGGAAGAACCCAAGTGCGGGGGCGGCCGGCCGGGTCGCCAAGGCTCAGCCACCGGTGCAGCACGGTGCGAAGGACGCGGCCGCGACTTTCGCCGGTGATGAGAAGTGCGCCGGCGGCGACGAGACCGATCAGTCCTGCCGTGGCGCGGTGATGACGACGGTCTGCTGGTCAAGCGGCGTCTGGCGGATATTCATATCGCTTCCTTCTCTCGGCTGAGGGCTCCAGAGGGAATCGGCTCCGAGGATGCGGCGATCAGCTGGTGGCAGATGACGCTGCGCGGTCTGCTGATTTTCGCCGTCGGGGTGCTGGCCGCCCGGGTGGCGGCGTCGCGGGCATTCGGCAAATGGAGCCCGCTGGACATCATCTTCGCCGTGATCGTCGGATCCAATCTCGGGCGGGCGATGACAGGAAGCGCGCCCTTCGTCGCCACCCTCGTGGCCACCCTGGCGCTGGTCGCCGTTCATGCCGCGCTAGCTCGCGCGGCAGCGCGCTGGTCCTGGCTGAGCTTCCTGGTCAAAGGGGCGCGCGTTCGACTGGTGAAGAACGGCGACGTCGATCGCGCCGCCATGCGTCGGGCCGGCATCGGCGACGGCGATTTGGCCATGGCGCTGCGCGCCCACGGCCAGGGGGACCTCGGCCGGGTTCGCTGCGCCTACCTTGAGCGCAATGGCGATATCACCCTCCTTTTCGATGATCAGCGCTGATCGGTCTTGCGGTCGTCGAGCAGTTCGGCCCGTCGCCAGGGCCAGCAGCCTTCAATCTCGGTCTCCAGGGAGAAGCTCAGGAAGGTCCGGATGAGGATGACCAAACCGAGAAGGCCAACCGTCTCCACGGTCAGGGGCGCGGTGATGGTGCTGATGATGTCGGCGCCGACGAGAAGTTCTAGGCCGAGCAGGATACCACGGCCGAGATTGGCGCGGTAGTTGGCGTAAGCTTCCCGCCAGGCGCGATCACGTCCACCCCGCAGCAGAAAGGCGAGCGTGGCGAGAACCACGCTGCCGACGATAATGCCGGCGCCGAGCAGTTCGAGCACCACGGCGAAAGGCTGGATGAAGGCGTGCACGCCACTGAGCATGAGCTGAGCCGGCTAGCGGTGGCGGCGGCCCAGATTGCCGCTTGGGCTGTCGGCGCTGCCGCCGCTGCCGGCTTCGCCGATCGGTCCTTCGCCGGGCGCACCCAACTCCAATCCTGCGCTCTTGAGCCGGCCGATCTCCTCATCCGACAGCCCCGCGCGGCGCAGATCGGACCAGTCGCCGTACGGGCGCTGAGCAATCACGGTTTCAGCGCGGCCGCCGAGTTCGTCGATGGCGTCGAGTTCAGTCTTCGATGCAAGGTTCAGATAGACGGGGCGGTTATCAGCCATGGCGGTCTCCTTGTTGAGCGGGTTCGGGGCGCGGGCGGATCGCGGCGGCGCCTGGCGCGTCTAGGCCTTCGCGACGGCCGGCCCATGCCCCTGGACGGGTCGTCTCGGATCGATGCGACGGTCGGCGCGCGATGAGTGGAGCTGCGCCCGGGCGAACGCCAGCCCCGGATCGAGCCGCCGATCACGTTGACCGCCCAGGAAATCTTCCATCGTCAACGCCTCTCTCCTGCCGGTGCACCGGAGCGCCGGGCGGCCGCTTCGCATTCGCGAGTCGGCACCTGTAAGTTCAACACCAGGGTCTCACGAGCGTTCCCGACCGGACGAGCAGGTTGGATGTCTCCGCAACGGCGCGGCGGTCACGAGGATGCCTCAGCCAATAGAGCAGCACGCTGCGGACCGGGCGTCGGCCGGAGCCTCGCCGCCACCGACCGGTGCGCCCAGGCGTGGCGGTCGGGCGCGGAGCCTAGGCGATCAGCCAGAAGCCCAGCAGCCCGAGGGCGAGGACGCTCGCGATCCAGGCGATCAGGATCAGGAGGCCGTCACGGGCGATCAGGCCCAGGCCAAAGGCCGTGATCGCCGCCGCCGGCGCCGCCACGCGTGAACTTCTGGCGAGGTTTCGCGGCGACATGCGGTACCCAGGGGAGACGCCTGCAAAGACGGCGCGTCACTCGAGGCCATCCTGCTGCGCTTGCGCCGCCATGCAGGCGTGGTGGGAGACCATGCCCGTGCTGCGGCGCAGTTCCTCGTCCGAACGGTTTAACCATGTATCGCCGCTTCGGATTACGGGCAGCTGTTCCGAATGCATGTGATAGACGCTCACAGCTACCGCAGCGACTGGTTGTGCGCACAGGCGGGGCCAAAGGCTTACCGGCCGAAGGAGACGCCGGACTCCACCATGCTGCGGACGCCGCTGGAGGCCTTGGCTGGCGGAGGGTCTCAACAACGCTGCACGCTGGAATCCGATCGCCCAGCAGGTCTGGGTCGTGCACCTGAACGACCGTCAGGCGGACAGTCGCCCAAGGATGCCAAGCGCGTTAGGCGGTCACGCCTTCGTGGGCGAGCGTGGCCATCAAAGTCACTAAGCCCAAACCGCCGCCGGCTTCCAGCAGCGCGTCCAACCTGGGCGCGGCCCTTGCGAGATCGACCCGCGCCATGGACCAGTTGGGCAACAATTGGCGTTGCGATGATCCCCGCAACAGGACCCGCAGATTCGAGTGGCGCGGCTCGGCCCGGAGCGACTGAAGAAGGTCGTCCAGGGCGGGCCGTGGGCCCTCCAGGAGCTGGATGTAATTCCGTCCAGAGAACCCCAGCGCTCCTGTGATCTGCAAGCGGGCGTTCTTGGGAACCGAAATCCGAAAGATTCGCTCCAGCGTAACCTCCGGCGGAACGTTCTCGACCTGGCTCCGGTAAACAAGGCGGTCGATCAAACCCACCTTCCGTGTCTGTCGGTGCGCTGCCCGCCCTCGCCGGGCTCCTGCAGAGCGAGGTCATCGATGAAGCCGGCGAGCTGAGCCAGGGTGAACGGCTTGGCTATCCGCGGAAGCTTGGCCTGAGCAGGGTCCGGTGCCAAATTCAGGTCAGCATAGCCTGAAGCCACCGCTACGTTTGTCGTGGGCCGGAGCTTTCTGACCTGTTCCGCCAGTTGGCTGCCGGAGAGCCCGGGCATGACTTCGTCGGTCAGAACGAGGTCGATCTCAGGATGACGCTCGAAAATCACCAGGGCCTCATCGCCCGAGTTCGCCACCAGAACATTGTGACCCAGCTCGTCCAACATGGCGACGGTGTTGGTCAGAACGAGAGGGTCATCATCAACAGCGAGCACGAGAAGCCGCTCTCCGGGTTCTTCGACCGCCTCGGCCTTGCTTGCCTCCGCATTGGGGACGTCCGCGCTGGCCACTGGCAACCACAAGTCGATGCTCGTGCCCTTGCCGACCTCGCTATCGATTTCGATCCAGCCGCCAGACTGCCCTGCCAGCCCCTGGACCATGGAAAGTCCCAGCCCGGTTCCCTTGCCCACGCCCTTCGTCGTGAAAAAGGGCTCGATGGCCTTGGCGGCCGTCTCCGCGGGCATCCCGATCCCATCGTCGCTCACTCGCAGCCTGACAAAAGACCCCGCCCGGCGTTGTCCTCTGTCCTTCGACACGGTGACCTGGTCCGCCGTGATCGTGATTTCACCTCCAGTCGGGAGCGCGTCGCGGGCGTTGACCACGAGATTGAGCAGCGCGGTTTCGAGCTGGTAAGGATCTGTCTTCACCTTCGGCAACACATCGGCAAAGCGCATCCGGACATCAATGTTCGGACCAATGGACCGCCGAATAAACTCGCTCATGCCTCTGACGAGTTGCGGGATGTCCACGGCTTCGAGCTTGAGATCCTGTTTGCGCGCGAAAGCCAGCATCCGCTGGGTCAGGATGGCGCCCCGCTCGGCCCCCTGGATGGCGTTCTCAAGCAGGGGCGTGGTTCGGGGATCATAGGGAAGGCGTTTGCGGAGAAGGTCCAGACTGCCCGTGACGGCTGCCAGCAGGTTATTGAAGTCATGGGCGACGCCTCCGGTCAGCTGGCCGATGGCTTCCATCTTCTGCGACTGGTAGAGCGCCTCGCGCGCCGCCTCGAGTTCGCGTTGCGCGTTGGCGCGCTCGGTTATGTCGCGCGTGATCTTGGCGAACCCGATGATGTCGCCGTCGTCGCTCGTGATCGGATCAATCACGACGTGCGCCCAAAACCGGGTGCCGTCCTTACGGACGCGCCAGCCCTCCTTTTCAAAGCGGCCGGCTTCTCGCGCCATGCCCAGGGCGTTGGCTGGAGCGTTCGCCGCCACCTCCTCGGGTAGGTAAAAGCGGGAGAAGTGGTCGCCTATGATTTCTTCGGGCGCATAGCCCTTGATACGTTCGGCTCCCGCGTTCCAGCTGATCACCTTGCCGTCCGGGTCAAGCATATAGATCGCGTAGTCGGTGACGCCGCCCACCAGAATCCGGAACTGCTCCTGGCTCTGCCGCAAAGCCAGTTCGGCTTCGCGACGCTCAGTCAGGTCGCGGGTGATCTTCGCAAAGCCGATGAGTTCCGCGCCACGCCTGATCGGATCAATCACGACGTGGGCCCAGAATCGAGTCCCGTCCTTCCGCAGCCGCCATCCCTCGGCCTCGAACCGGCCCGCCTGGGCAGCGGCCGCAAGGGCGCGCTCGGGACGGCCGGCCTCCCGATCCTCCGGCGTGTAGAACTGGGAAAAATGGGCACCGAGCACTTCCTCGGCTGAATACCCCTTGAAGCGCTCCGCTCCGGGGTTCCAGCTTGTCACGTGACCTGCCGGGTCCAGCATGTAGATCGCGTAGTCGGTGATGGACTCGATCAGCAGACGGTATCGGCTATCGTCGGAGCCATCTCGTTGTGTGGTCAATGTGATGTGGTCCTATTCCCCGGAAGCCGAACGGACCCGCGAGCGGATTGTTCCCACACCACAACTCGCCCCGTCCGCGAACGCGCGGACGCCGGATAAAAAGCAGGCGCGCCGACGTCTCTATGCACCGACCTTTGGAGCGATTGGACCTGCCAGAGGAACGCGCAATTCCCGCAACGGGTCGTGAGCTGACCTTCGCGCCGCCTCTGCTTGAAGGCCCGATTCCCGGCTGTTCGCCAAAGACCGGTCCTGGCGCAGTGCCGACCAGCGGTCTGGTGAGCACTACGTTGTAGCTGCGCGAGCGCGCTTGAGGACAATCTGGACTTCCCGCGCCGGTAGTTTAGTAAAGTCTAGCCGCACGTTGCGGGACAGCTCCGGTGGCGCGTGTCTTTATGATATCCGATGCGGAAAAGACCCGGTTCCACATCTTCCACAAGGCTGACACCATCAGATTGGGTGACGCGAAGGCGTCTTTTCTAACTTTGATCCGGTCCATGGTGCTAGGAACTGACTTCGCTGCGGTGGTCACCTGATGCTTCCGACCGTATCGATCCTGCCGACCGACAGCACAGACCTTGGAGCTCTTTGCGAGGCCGCGGTTTTCTTTCCTCGGACACGCTGGATTTTGCAGGCGCGCCCGCTCGCGGTTCTGGTCCAAATGTTTGGCTGGGATCATCTTGATCGGTTCCTCGATGTCAGCGGTGTAAGGGATCTCTTCGCTTCACGCCGACCTACGCCTGGCGATCAGCCCATTATTTCACCGACGACAACGGCAAGCCTGCGCTTGCGACCGGCGCCTTCGTCGCGCCCATCGACATCATGCCGCGGCAGGCGGCCTATGGGCTGCTGGATGCCGCCCTCGATTACCGGCCCGCGAGCGGCGCCTGGGGGGCAGGGGTGTTCATACGCAATGGTTTAGACGAAGAGTATCTCACCGACGCCGGCAACGGAGGGCAGGACTTCGGACTTCCAACCTACACGCGGGGAGCCAAACGTCTCATCGGGCTGCGATTGAGCCTCTACCGCTAGGGTTGAGGTCCAAGGTCCGCCGGCACGCGCCTCAGGCAGATGTAGCCAGCGGCCAGAAACAGCACGATGACGGGCATGGCGATACGCTGGCTCTGGGTGACGATCGTCAATCCGGCGATGAGGAGCGGGGCCAGGAAGGCCGTCGCCTTGTTGGAAAAGGCGAATAGCCCGAACCACCGACCTTCGAACCCTGGCGGCGTGAGCCTGGCCATCCAAGCCCTCATGGACGCTTGCATCGGGCCGGCGGCGGCGCCGATGACGAGGCCCAGCACCATGAATATCCGTTCCGACGGCGACGCCAGGAACCCGTTGCCGGCCGTCGGCGGCGGGACCGGAATCAGCATCACCCGATCCGCCGTGATCATGGCCGCCCCCAGCACGGCCGCGGCGAGCACGACGACCGAGAGCAGAACGACCGTTCTCGGGGCATGGCGAGGTTCGACGGCGCCCGAAGCCCACGCCGCCAGTCCGGATGTGATGATGATCAGTCCCCCGTAGGTTCCGAGTTCGGCGACGCCCCAATCGAACAATCCCGCAGCGAGGACGCCTCCGAAGACAGCGGCGGCCGTAAGCCCATCGGCGACCAGCATCCGGCCAAGGAGGAAGCGGCGGGTCTTCGCCGGCATATCGCGCAAAGCTGAAACCAGCGATATCCGGCTCCCGGCCGCGGACTGGGGCTTCGGGTCGCGCGTCCAGAGGACGAACGGGATGAGGAAAAGGGCGTACCAGACCGCCACGAACGGACCCACGATCCGGTCGGGTTCGCGGGCGATCGGGTCCAGCCCAAGAAGAGGCGGGTCCATCACGTTGAAACCGATGTAGAATACGGCGAGGCTCAGCAGTCCTCCGAGATACCCCAGAGCCACGGCTGAGCCCGACAGTCTGCCGAGACGCCCCGGGTGAGCGATGTGGGGCAGCATGGCGTTATTGGCGGTGACGGTCATTTCCGCTGAAACCGCCGCCACGATTAAACAGCCCATGATCAGGGGAAGACGCTCGAGATGGCCGGGCGCGGCGAACCACAACCCCGCGCAGGCCAACATGAAGGGAAGGGAGGCGGCGAGCACCCAGCGTTTCGCATCTGAGCCTCGATCGATCCTGGAGCCGACGAAGGGGCTGAGAAGCGCGATCAGAAGCGCCGCCACGCCGCCCGCCAGCCCGATGAGCGCCTGGCCCCGGACCGTATCGCCGACAAATCCTGAGGCGAAGTACGGCTTGAAGATGAACGCGGCGACGAGGGTGAAGTAAGGCTGTTGCGCCCAGTCGAACATCGACCAACCAAACTGTTCCAGGCTTCGATCGCCGAAACTTCGGGGGGTGGACACAGCTGTCATCGGACTCTCAAGCCAGCTCGTATCGAGGTTTCTAACAGGCGTGCCTCAGTCTGTCTGGCGAAAGCAGGCTCGCCTGACTGGCCCGGGTTGGCAAAGCAAAATTTGCGCCAAGTCGGATCACGGAAGTCTGGCTGACGCCGGGGCGCGGTTGCGAGATCATGCGCGATCAATAAGTCGGGCCTAGGCTCAGGACCCATTGATGTGATGGGCGCGATCTGATTCAGGCTCCTGAGGAGTCTGGATATGAGCGACCTGTATTGGCTGACGGACGAGCAGATGGCTCGGCTGGAGCCCTTCTTCCCCAAGAGCCACGGCAAGCCGCGCGTTGACGACCGCCGGGTATTGAGCGGGATCATCTTCGTCAACCGCAACGGCCTGCGCTGGCGGGATGCGCCGTCGGCCTATGGGCCGCACAAGACGCTCTACAATCGCTGGAAGCGGTGGAGCGAGGCGGGCGTCTTCGTCCGGATGATGGAGGGCCTGTCCGGCGCCCAGACCGAACGTCGGACTGTCATGATCGACGCGACCTATCTGAAGGCGCACCGCACGGCTTCGAGCCTCGCGGTAAAAAAGGGGGCCTCGGGCGGCTGATCGGACGCACGAAAGGCGGCATGAACACCAAGCTTCACGCCGTGACAGACGTCAACGGAAGGCCCATCAGCCTCTTCATGACAGCGGGTCAGGTCAGCGACTACATCGGCGCTGCCGCTCTCGTGGACAGTCTGCCCCGCGCCCAGTGGCTGCTGGGGGACCGGGGCTACGACGCCGACTGGTTCCGGGACGCCTTGCAGGCCAGGGGGATCACGCCGTGCATCCCTGGCCGCAAATCCCGGACCGAACCCATCCGCTACGACAAGCGACGCTACAAGCGGCGAAACCGGATCGAAATCATGTTTGGCCGCCTGAAAGACTGGCGACGGGTCGCCACTCGCTACGATCGCTGCCCGACCGTCTTCCTGTCCGCCATAGCCCTCGCCGCCACAGTGCTGTTCTGGCTATGAGTCCTGAGCCTAACCAGAGCGGGGGCGCCGTGCGTATCGAAACAGCTCCGGGCCGTGGCTCCAAGGTCTCGCTCCACCTGCCTATGGCCGATGCGGCCCTGAGCCCGATAGAAGCGCTCGTCGCCGCCGAGTTGGCCGAAGGGGCCGGTCGTCGAGTGCTGTTTGTCGAGGATGATCCTGGCGTCAGGCTTCTGGTCGGCGAAGTTCTGAACGAACTCGGGTTCGAGGCGATCGAAGCGTCCGGTCCTGAGTTCGCCATCGAGGTGCTCAGGTCCTCCGTGACACTGGATCTGCTCATCACCGACGTCGGGCTTCCGGGAATGAACGGACGGCAGCTGGCCGAGCTGGCGCGTGCACACCGTCCGAACCTGCCGATCCTGTTTGTCACAGGCTACGCCGAGAACGCCGTCATCCGCGCGGACTTCCTCGCGTCGAACATGGCCATGATCACCAAACCATTCTCGCTAGAAACGCTATCGCGCCGAATCAAGGCTGTGCTGGAGCCGGCTGACTGAGACCTGGAAGCGCCAAAACAGGACATCTGCCCGACGGCCGTCAGCGGACCTTCGCGGATTGTCGAGAGGGCGGAAAGGCATGGCCTAGGTCGCGATGTCGAAACTGTCCGCCCGGGCGATACGCCAAGCCGCGCCATAGAAGTCTCGGTCAGAGTTGCCCGCCAACAACTCCCCCCTCTCAAGAAAAATGTGCAGCTGCGAGAACAGTCTGATCTCGGTCAGACTGACGCGACGGACGAGATGATGCGGCCCAAGTCTGCTCGGATGGTGCAGGCCTGCTGCAGCGATCATCTCGGACAGGGCCAGCAAGGTGTTCCGATGGAAGTTGTGCACGCGCTCAGCCTTGTCGCTGACCACGAGCGCGCGCTGACGCATGGTATCCTGAGTAGCGACGCCGGTGGGACATTGGTTCGTATGGCACGACAGGGACTGGATGCAGCCGATGGCGAACATGAAGCCGCGTCCCGCATTAGTCCAATCCGCGCCGAGCGCCATGACCGTCGCGATATCGAAAGCGCTGACGATCTTGCCGGCAGCTCCGATCTTGATCTGGTCTCGCAAGCCCGCGCCCACGAGGGTGTTGTGGACGAATAGCAGGCTCTCGCGAAGCGGCATGCCAAGATGGTCTGCAAATTCGAGAGGCGCGGCGCCCGTCCCTCCCTCGGCGCCGTCGACGACGATGTAGTCGGGAAGAATGCCTGTCTCGAGCATCGCCTTCACTATGCCCATGAACTCCCAAGGCTGACCCACGCATATCTTGAACCCGACCGGCTTGCCGCCGGACAACTCGCGCAGTCGAGCGATAAAATGAATGAGCTCCAGCGGCGTGGTGAAGGCCGAATGCCCTGACGGAGAGATACAGTCGCGGCCGACGGGAATGCCGCGCGTGAGCGCGATTTCGGGGGTGACCTTCTCGCCAGGCAGAATGCCGCCTTTGCCAGGCTTGGCGCCTTGGCTGATCTTCAACTCGACCATGCGAACCTGGGGATCGACGGCCTGCTCGGCGAACCGATGGGGATCGAACCGGCCTTGGTCGTCGCGACATCCGAAATAACCGCTCCCGATCTCCCAGATGAGGTCGCCGCCGTACTCGCGGTGATAGGGGCTAATGGAGCCTTCACCCGTGTCATGAGCGAACCCCCCGAGCTTCGCACCCTTGTTGAGCGCGCGAATGGCGTTGGCGCTCAGTGCGCCGAAGCTCATGGCGGAGATATTAAAGATTGATGCGGAGTATGGCTGCCGACATGCTTCGCCGCCGATCGAAACCCGGAAAGACCCGGGATCCGCTGCGGGGACAGGTCTGGTGGAATGCGCGATGAATTCGTAGCCGTTCTCGTACACGTCCAGAAGGGTGCCGAACGGACGATCACTGACTTCATTTTTGGCGCGCGCATACACAAGCGAGCGCTGGCTGCGGGAAAACGGCGTCTCCTCGTGATCGTCTTCGAACAGATACTGCCTGATGCCGGGACGAATATCCTCGAAGAACCAGCGAAGCCGGCCCACGAGCGGGTAATTGCGTCGGACCGAATGGGCCGGCTGGCCAAGGTCGTAAAGTCCGATCGCAGACAGGACCGCCGCCAAGGCGAGCAAGGGCCAAGCCCATGGGGCTGGAAGCGCCGGGATCACCAGCAGCACTGAGGCGAGGCTTGCCGCGAGAGGAGCAAAGCGAATGAATGACACGAGAACCTCCGAACTCGGTGCAGGGACTTACTGTGGACTCGGCGAGATGACGTCCGCACGGGCAAGAGATGCCGGCGGGCTTTTCGGGATCGTCGCAGCTATGGCGCGCGTCTAGACGGCGGACAGGTCTTGAGAGACGGCGGTCCGATACCTGAGCTCAGGTCAACCGAGCTGCCGCAATCAGGCTTAGCAATACTGCAGCCAGCATTGAAAAGACGATCCAGCGTCTCGTCGAGCGAGGCTTGGCGACCTGGAGCCTCGAAAGGCTGCTTGCATAGAATGGCGGTCTTGGATGGCCGACCTCTGTGCCGACGATATTGTGTCGTCCTCTCATGACGCGTCTCTGCCGATAACCGGAGCGATCCAAAGGGACAGGATCCGCCAAGGCCAATCGTCCGAGAGCGCCTCGGAGCGTTCAAGCAGTTTTGGGACCGAGCAGAACATCGCCAGGCGGACATCGTCACCGGCAGGAATGGCGGGGTGATCCCACAGAACCTCCTGGAGAGCGGCCTCCTGGCGCATCCGTTGCGGCAGTAGGTCGTAGCGAGTGTCGCGGCCGAGCTGCCGCGCATTCCGTTTCTCGATCTTGGCGACCAGAGCCTCGGTTTCCGAAGTGCGATGCGGCGCATGCTGGAAAACACGCTTCGCAATAACCATCCGCTCCGCAGGCGGCACGGATGTCTCGACCAGAGGTTCGGGGCCGCCGGGATCTCGAACGCCCTTCTCCAGCGCGAGGGACATCAGCTGGTCCCGGCCAATGGGGGAGAACGCGAGTTCAGCAGCCTTGTCCAAGATCAGTTTCGCGTGACCTTCGCCGGGACGGCTGGCTTCCAGGTCGACCCGTTCCCACCACGCCGCGCTTATCGCTTCTGACGCGGCGGCCTCCAGCAACATCGTGTCGCTAGCACACATGCGCGTCATGAGAATTCACCACGTCCAGAACCTTCAACCGGTGTGGTCGGCCCTTGTCGTCGATCCAGCCGAATTCGGCTCCGACAGCGAGGCCCAGCAGGGAGGCGCCGACCAAGCTGAGGATCGAAACCCAGCGCTTGTCGATATCGGCGTCCGCCGGCAAGACCAGCCGGATTTCACGGATTTGCCCGCTGCTGTAGTCCTCGTAGGTGACCCAGCTGCCGATCCGGCAGAAGGGTCGCGTGTTCGAGGTCTCGTCCACCATCACAGCCCGGTCGAGCTCATCCTCGAGCAACATCGCCGCGGCCGACGTCGGTGCGCTGCCGATCATCGCGGCGATGATTGCGTGGTCCTGGGTGGTGATCAGAAGCCGAGGTTTTCTGACCGCTTTTGACCGGGTCTTTGTCATTACGAACGTCCTTGTCGCCTGCGGCCGCAACACGGCACGCCATGGCCGCACTAAGCGGCGCGGGGGCTGACTGAATGAGAGAGGGAATTCACGAGCGCGACATCACGCCGCCAGCGTGATCGAGCTGACGTTCACTCTGAAACTCGCGCGAAAAATTAGTCCCCAAACCCTGAGCGTTCGCTCAATACGGGCTTGGGGCTAGACGGCTCCGACGAAACGTCCTGCGTGAAGCGTATTCCGCAACTGTAAGGCGCATTTCCACATTACGAGGTGGATTGTGCGCCTTTGCTCATGTTCAGTCAACTCTTCGCGCAGAGCTGAACTGACCGTTGAACTACGGTGATGCGCATGCGGCCCGGCACCCGACTTTCACTTACCGCGTCTGCCGGTCTCTGGGTTAACGCAGGGGATAAGCCGAGCTCGAGCCTGCGACACATGGGCCAGACCAAAATCGGAAAGCGGATTCAATCAAGGTCCGCTAAGAGTCACGAAGCGACATTGAGGACTCGCCGGTCGGCAATGTCTGGGTTTGACTCATAGCCGACGTTCAAAAGGTCTGGTTGTTGGGACTAGTCAGCGGGGGGCATTAGTAAGATTGCGGCTTGTGGATCGTAGCATGGCCGCTGTGACGCAAGTGGGTCTTGTCGAGGTCAGCAATCAGCTCTGCACCCTTCTCTTTTCCGACCAACTTGACGTGACCCCCTGAAACTCCTCCAGGAATAGCTAGAGTCCGCCCCTTGAAAGGACGGACAGAATGAAGCGATCACGGTTCACAGAAGAGCAGATCATCGGGATCTTGCGGGAGCAGGAGGCCGGTGTGGCGACGGCAGAGGTGTGCCGGCGACACGGTGTCAGCTCGGCGACCTTCTACAAGTGGAAGGCCAAGTTCGGAGGCATGGACGTGTCGGAGGCCCGGCGGCTGAAGGCGCTGGAGGACGAGAACACCAAGCTGAAGCGGATGCTGGCGGACGCGATGCTGGACAACGTCGCGCTGAAGGATCTGCTGGGAAAAAAGTGGTGACGCCCGCCGGCTATCGCGAGGCGGCTAGCCATCTGCAGGCCGCCTACGAGATGAGCGAACGGCGGGCGTGCCGTGTGCTGGGCGTCGATCGGACGAGCGTGCGCTATCAGGCGACGCGCCCGGACGACGGCGCGCTGCGCGACCGGCTGAAGGCTCTGGCCCAGGAGCGTCGCCGGTTCGGCTATCGCCGCCTGCACGTGCTGCTGCGGCGCGAAGGCCATGCGGTCAACAGGAAGCGGATCCAGCGGATCTATCGCGAGGAGCGACTGACGGTCCGTCGACGCGGCGGTCGGAAGCGCGCCATCGGCACCCGAAGACCGCTGGAGCTGCCACTGGTGGCGAACCAGCGCTGGTCGCTGGACTTCGTGGCCGACCAGATGACTGACGGGCGGCGCTTCCGCATCCTGACGGTGATCGACAACTGCACGCGTGAATGCCTGGCGCTGGTGGCCGACACCTCGCTGTCGGGCGCGCGGGTCGTGCGGGAGTTGGACGCCGTCATCCGGCAGCGGGGCCGGCCCGACACCATCGTCAGCGACAACGGGACGGAATACACCTCGAACGCGGTCCTGGCCTGGGCCGACAGCACCGGCGTCGGCTGGCATTACATCGCGCCCGGCAAGCCCCAGCAGAACGGCTTCAACGAGAGCTTCAACGGACGCCTGCGCGACGAGCTGCTGAACGAGACGCTGTTCCGCTCCCTTCCGCACGCCCGGGCCGTTCTCGAAACCTGGCGGCGCGACTACAACGAAACTCGGCCGCACTCGAAGCTCGGCTGGCTGACGCCCAAGGCCTACGCTGAGGCGCTCACCGGACACATCGGCCGGCCTGCTGCGCTGGTTGATGGCTGCGCAGGCCGGCCTCTTGCCAACCCCACCAACCCCAGTTCAGATCAACCAAGGACTCTCGTTATGGCTGGATGAGAAACGGGGGTCACGTCAAACTCGATCAACGCATCGAGCTTAGCCTCCATTCGATCATCGTTCTCTTTGGAAGGCCTCCATTCGATCATCGTTCTCTTTGGAAGATGGTGACCCGACATAGAGAAAATAAGCCAAGCCGACGACCTGCCAGAGAAGTTGCAGAAACTTTGACTGCCAGTTCTCGAAGGTGTCGCGACCCATTTCGACCAGATAGGGCGAGAGACGGACAGCTTGCCCATGAGAGGTCTGGTCATCCACATAGGCGAGCCAGCCGAAGCCCCAATGAAGGGCGATCGAGACCGTGAAGAAGGCCAGTGTAATCCAGGCGTAGGCATACTTCTTCAGCATGACCTAGCTCCATCAATCCTGCGTCGGTGAACCCGAGGGTTCGTTCGGCCCGGTCTGCCCTTCGAAATCACGGGCGTCCGTTCGGCCCTCCTACAGCCTTCGCGTCGCGGGGTCCGGACCCGGCTGGCCGCCTGGCCCAATGCCGCCCGCCGCCAGCTGCTGTTCCGCCGGCGTCGTATCAAGACGCCGACCTTTTGCGACGCCCGGCGGCAACGCGGCTTCGGCTTCTTGATCCGATTTCATCAGGCTCGAAGCTCTCTTTCGACGTCGCTCGCCAAGTTTCCCACCTTCTCGACGGCCCGTCGAAGCTGATCTTCAGTGACCCCGAACTTCTCGGCCCAATCCCGAGCCTCATAGTTTTCGCTCAGGCTGATCCGCTGGCGATCCGGGTTGCCGGTCTGGGTTTTGTCGTCTGTCATGGGCGCCTCCTGATGAACCCGAAACAGCGGGAGAGCCGTTCCGTTTCCTGTGTCCAATATCGGTCGGTGGGCCGGGCCGAAGATCGGATCCGGTTCGGCGACTGCAAAGCGGACATGCGCCGGAGAAGCGCAAGACCTCACTCAGCCCGTCAGATGCGGCAGGGACAGGACCATAAGCAGGGTCGTCACTACAGCGCACGCGAACACAGAGATCCAGGCGAGTAGCCGATCGAAGCGGTTGTTCGATAACCGTGCACGCCGGATTTTCGGACCGGAGAAAAGCGCCATCCCTCGAGAATGACGTAGCAACGCGCGCGCTTCCCTAACGCAGGTTAGCGGCGGGCATTTTTGGCGACCCGTGTTCGTAGGCTTTGCGGCTGTGCAAATGACGCTCGCTAAGTTTAGGGTGAGGGCGGACAGATGAGGCGAACACCATGATCGACCCCTTCATCCGCAAGCTTCAGTATGGCGCCGATCTGACCGATCGAGATCGGGCCGATCTCTGCGACGCCGTGGTGGATGTCTGCACCTTCAAGGCGGGAGAGGATATCTCGTCGCAGGGCGAAGTCCCCCGAAACGTGCACGTGGTGCTTGAGGGCTGGGGCTGTCGCTACAAGATGCTGGAGGACGGTCAGCGTCAGGTCATGGCGATCTTCGTTCCAGGCGACATGTGTGATCTGCATGTGCAGATCCTGACCGAGATGGATCATGGGATCGGCGTTCTGACGGACGCCAGGGTCGCGCAAATCTCTCCGGCTCGTATCAATGCCCTGACAGACAATCCGAGGATCAACCTGGCGCTCAACTGGGCGACGCTGGTGGACGAGGGCACCCTGCGCGAGTGGCTGGTGAACATCGGCCAGCGCCCCGCGGATCGACGCCTGGCGCATCTGATCTGCGAGCTCCATGTCCGGCTCCGCGCTGTCGGTTTCGCCGATGAAGCGGGCTTGGATCTGCCGCTGACGCAGGCGCAATTCGCCGACATCACATCCATGAGCCCAGTGCACATCAACCGGACGCCGATGACGTTGCGCGACGCCAACCTGATCCGCACGGAGGGGCGGTTCGTAGAAATTCCGAACTTTGATCGCCTCGCCGAGTTCGCGGGCTTCGAGCC
The DNA here is from genome assembly GCF_000964075.1 of Brevundimonas sp. KM4. Classification (NCBI taxonomy): domain Bacteria; kingdom Pseudomonadati; phylum Pseudomonadota; class Alphaproteobacteria; order Caulobacterales; family Caulobacteraceae; genus Brevundimonas; species Brevundimonas sp. KM4. Next base: position 16,955 of record NZ_JZRG01000031.1, read on the forward strand.
CAGCTACCTGCACCTTGGAGGCACCAAGCCAAACGCCCAGGTCTGAGATGCGATATTTCTTCGATACGGTCGATCCCAGCGGCGCCCGCCGCGACGGCGTCGGCGTCGATTGTCCGTCCGACAACAGCGCGCGCCGTCTAGCGCGAAAGGCGCTGGGCGAAATGTTCTCGGACTCCCCTAACGAAGGCGACGAGACGTATAAGATTTCGGTCAGGGATAACGCGGGAGCGACGGTGTTCGCTGGGACCTTGGCCTACAGGCAAGATTTGACGTCCTTTTGAGGATCGGCCTTCAGCCGTCGGGTCGCCGTCATTGACGATGGCGTCGTCGACCGAGGTCGTGCACGGGTCCTGCGATCAAAGCCAAGTGATTGCGGCTGGCTTTCCGTGCTCGACATGCAGCCGCGCCCTTCGATCGCCCAGCCAGATGCGCTCAACGGTGATCGCGTCCCATCCCGCCGGCAAGCTCACCACCCGTCTCGGCCATGTCTCTGGGGCGCCGCGTGCTTCCAGCCCCATCAATCCGTAGACAAGCCCCATCAACATGCCCGCCAGATTGGCGAAGAATGGACCGGCCGCCGTTTCGCTGTCGGGATGGTCCGGTCGATACTCGAGACATTGGTGGAAACGGCCGGCGTCATAAGCGGCGTATCCAGCCTCGAACAGCTGAAGGGCCAAAGCGCGGTCGCCGGCCAAGGCGGCCCACGTCGCGTAGAGGGCGGGAAACATCGGCGCCCCGACATAGTCACGCCAGTGGGCCAGATAGAGATCGAGAGTTCGGCGCATCGTCTCCGGATCGGCCTGATAACCGCCCGGGAACAGTCCGGCCAAGGGCGATGGGGTGGCGCCCTTGGGTTCATCGATGCGGAAGCCGTCGTGCGCCGCAATCGCTCCGTCTGAACGTATCGGCAGATACAGGGTCTGACGAATGGCACGCCACGCCGCATGGGGTGGTCGTCCAAGCACCTCCGCAGCGCTTATCGCCCGCGACAGAACATCGTCGGCCAACATCAAGGTGAAGGCGTCATTGTCCGGCGGGCTTGGGACCTCAGCCGGTCCTGTGGCGCGCATCAGCTCATAGCCGCGCTCTGTCAGGCTCAATCGACTGACGATCCAGTCTGCGACGCCTTCAAGCACGGGCCAGGCCTTTTCCCGCAGGAAGGCCTCATCGCCTGTGGCGTCGGCGAACAGGCTGAACGCGCGCGCCACATGCAGCGACCCATGATCCTCGTGCGCCGCCCCCGTCCCGCCGCCCGGCGTCGCTTCCTGGCCGGACAAGGGAGCCGCCTCCCACGGAAACTGCAGTCCCTGGCGGCCGGACAGACGCGCGTTCGACGCGGCGGCCGCGAGACCGCGCGAGCGGAAGTCGAGCAAGGCGCGTGCGGCGTCGGGTTGGCTGAGGACCAGGGGCGGCACGCAGAAGGCGTCGATGTCCCACATCACATGGCCGAATAGTAGGAATAGTCTCTCCATTCGGCGAGGCCGAAGATCGAGGTCGCGGCCGGCGAGGCGGGGTGGACGGAGCTGTTCAGATAGAAGAAGGCCGCATCGATCAAGGCCTGATGCGCTGGATCGGCGCCCGTCACGACGATCCGGCCACGCCATAGCTCACGCCAGGCGTCGCGGTTGCGGGCGCGAAGGGTCTCAAACCCGGTCTGGGCCGCGCGCGCCACCCGACGTACGGCCTCTTCGTCGGGTCGCGCATGGATCAGCGACGGAACAAGGGCCGCCATCTGGCGAAGTCGCGCACCGCCTTTGCCGATCTGGCCCAGATCGTAAGTGGTTTGCAGCGGTCCCGACGCATCCCAGCGTGTCACTTCGCGCCCGGCGGCCGAATCCGTCTCGGTCCACAGCGCAATCCCGCAGGTCGATAGGTCGCCCTCTGTCGACCACAGCAGGGAGCCGTCGCAAGCGGGGTCCGTTTCTCCGGGCGTGTCCGTCCGACGCCGTACGACCCGCCCTCTGACATCGGCGGTCGAGGTCCGGGCGCGCAGGCGGATGTCGCACGGCGCATCCGGTCGAACCGTGACCTCCTGCATGACGACGGCCGGCGCCGTGCGGCTGGCGAAGGTGACGACCTCGATCTCGGCGCTAACGCCGCTCATCCGCGCGCGCCAGCGGCTGGTCAGTTCAGCGGTCGAAAAATCATAGGCCTGACTTAAGTCGCTCACGCACCAAGGCTGGTCCGACAGCCAGACGCCGTTGATGCAGATGTCGGCTTCCAGCGGATAGGGGACAGGGACGCCTGCCTCGATGCGGCGTTCCGGGTCCTGGCCGACGACGCCGTTGACGATCGTCATGCCCGGCGAGAGCGTCATTTCCCGCACGCGCAGACCGATCAGGCCGTTGGCCACATAGGCGGGGAGCGCACCGTTTCTCGCCGCGGCTTCTTCGGGCGGGCTGATCGGTCGCCAGCCCGGGACATTTTCGTCGTTCGTCACCTACGTCTCGCCTCGACCTCGACGTCTATGATCTGCGCGGCGCACTGAGAGTGAGAGGATCAAATCTCGAAGCCGGCCGCAGTTTCCTATGTCCGCTTTCAGCCGTTCGGACGAAAGCAATAGCTCGACCGAAGAGGACACGACGCTCGATCCACAAGTGCGAGGATCGAAGTGTCATTCGCTATAGGCGACGGTTGTCATGATCGCATTCGCCGCCTGTCGCGAATCCAGGCGCGTATGCTGCACGACGACAGGGTGTCGTGAGCGTATGAGGCTGGCGTAGTCTGTATCGCGGGGCACGGGCTCAGGATCATGTAGGTCATTGAAGCGGACATGTTTGGTCCGCCGGCCACCGACCGTCAGCTTATAAGGGCCGACCGGTTCGCGATCCTCGAAGAAGAGCGTGATCTCCACCTCGGTCGACGCGTCGCCTGGATTGAGGATACAAGCCGTTTCATGGCTGATCATCGCCGGGCTTGGGCCCGTGCTGTCGCTGGGAATATAACCTTCCGCGATCACCCACACCCTTTTTCCGATCTCACTCATAAGCCGTTGCCCCTGTTGTTGCGATCTATGTCCGCCGGCGCCATCGCGCGGTGATGTTGCCGGACCTGCCCGCTCAAGCGGCCAAAGCCTCGTCGGTTCGCACGAGCGATGCGATGCCGTCGGCGGCGCGTCTCGAACTGACGTCGCAATCCGACAGGCGCTTCGCGAAGCTTCGCGCGTTTCCCCGATATTTTCCGTCGGCAAGCACCTGAACCAGCGCACGTTTGATCCGGGCTGACGAAGCGCGCTCTGAGAGCCGAACGCCCGCACCCAACCATTCCACCCTGGCGGCGTTGTCGGCGTGATCACGCCCCATCGGCATCACGACCAAAGGCACGCCATGCTTTAGAGGTCGAAGAACCGTTCCATGCCCGCCATGGCAGATGACGGCCGCACATTGGGGCACGATGTCGTCGTGCGAGGCCTGCGCCAGGACGCGCACGTTGGAGATCTGCGGAAGTTTCGCGTCAGCCAGCGCCGGTCCAAGCGTGACGAAGGCATTGATCGGCAGGGTCTCGACCGCAGCCATCGTCCTGATCAACACCGACTTCTGGTCTTGGAAGGTGGTGCCGAACGAAATCAGGACGTTCGGTCGGCCGTTGACAGGCATCTCAGCCGTGCCGTCCGCCCAATTCGGCGTTTCGAATAGCGGGCCGCAATAAGCGTAACGTCCTGACGCCTCATCGGCATCAAAGTCGAACGCAGCGGAAGCGCCGATCAGGATGCGGCGCGCAACGTCTAGCTGGTCAAGCGTGTGAAGTAGAGGCGGAAGCCCGACCAGCGCGCGTGCGGCGTTCAAATCAGGCAGGCCGACATCAAAGAATTTCCGGATTAGCTTTCTAGTGACGGCGTCGCGGGCGAGGTCGGACTGCGACTTCGCCAGCGTATAGCCCGGGCCGAAGGGCGGGACATCCTCCCGCGTCGGAAAGCACCACAAATTCGCCGTCAGAAGCGCCAGCGGCGTCCCGCGCTTCTCGGCCGCCATCATCACGCCGAACAGCAGTTCGTTCGAAACGATCACATCGGGTTCGAATTCGGCTGCGAACTCCAACGTGTCTTGGGCGTACGCGGCCGCTGGGCCCGTAGCCACATCGACGCAGATGCGTCTGATCACGGCGGGCGGCCAACGCGTTTTCCAGTCGCTTAAACCACCCGCCTCCGCGCCGAGAGCGCCACGATCCGGAGCCCGTCGCCAAGATTTAAAGGGAAGCACTTTGGCCTCCGCCGCCGGAGCGTTGCACGGATCGCTTACGATGAGCACGTCGTGACCGAGGTCCTTTAGGGCCGCGGCCGTCAGAAGAGGTGCGGGAACGTGGCCGCCCCCTTCGAAGGTTGTGAATAGAACGCGCATGGCTGATCCGGGCTATGTTTCACAAGCCAAAGCCGTGCGGGGCTCTCTCTGTTCCTCAAACGAGCAAAAGCCCGTCTGAACGCGGCGCTGCGTCGCAAACCGCACCTTTGAAACCCACCTCTACGAAGTGGCTTGTACCGGCCATGGTGCCTGTCCAATGAGCCGCTCCCGTCCGGAACAGCGTGAACACCTTCGTCATAGCCTCGCCCAGGCGGCCCGGCATCGACGACACAGGGCCGTCCTTCTGGGTCTGATCGCAATCGCCTGCCTGTTAGCCCTGCTTAGCTACTGACAGGAAAAACACGACGACACCGACCGAAGCGGTCGAGAAAACGAGAGGCTTAGACCGCCGTTGGGTCGGATGGCCCTGACGCCTCAGTGGTTGGATACACGTTCGAGCGGAGACAGCCACGAGCGCTCCGGGCCGAGGCTAGGCGCAAGGCGGGTTTGGCGTGCCCGAAGACGAGCTTCTCGTAGCGGGTCAGGAGGAAGTTTTCCCTCGAACGTGAGTGGGGAGCGGCCGTCGAAAATCACGGCGCCGATGCCGGTGATCCGCCTCCGACGAGGATACCCAGCAGAGGTATGCCTTACGCCTCGAATATTATGCCTTTGGCGCCGGAGTAAACTGTCAGCCGCAAGCCCGGAATAACTTCCGGGTACTGGCTGGATCTAAGCTACGCGAATTGATCTACAGCCAAGTGGGCTATGACCCCACGGGTGGCGACCGATTTAGAGATTGGCACGAGCGCATCTCGCTAAACCACCAATCGGCCCCCAAGGCCTACTTCAACATCTTCAATGAAGCACACACGATCGTTTATGAGCTAATCATTGCCGGCGGGGTCGTAGGCCCCAAAACTGTCGTTGACGGATCGATCGGAACGCATTGGTCGAAACACACTGGGAAGAGAATGACCAGGAAGGACAGTTTGGCCCGCGCCGACAGTTTCCGCACAGGTTCCCAGACAGCCACCCGCAGGCTCGCTGTAATCCCCAAACGGCATGGTGCTATCCGGTCGGAGCTCTCGGATCATATCGAACCTGGCTGCAGGAAACCTATTTGGAAGGCGGCAAGTTCGCGACCTATCTAAAGGGCAAGGCGTCCAAAGGAGACATTGCGCCGTCAGTCGCACAGCTTTGCCTAGCAGCAGTTACGCCAGCACAAATCGCTGCGGCTTGAGTGCCTGGCCCCAGCTGCGGCTGGGGCTGGTCTGCGCCCTTTGAAGTGATCCATCCCTTATGTTGGTCTGCGGACCGGAACGGATGGAGCCAAGGATGGCCAGGAAGCGTCACAAGCCCGAAGAGATCATCGCCAAGCTGCGCCAGGTTGAAGTGTTGACCGGGCAAGGCAAATCGATCGCGGAGGCGGTGAAGACGATAGCGGTGACGGAGACGACCTACTTCCGCTGGCGAGCGGAGTTCGGCGGGATGAAGACCGATCAGGTCAAACGGATGAAGGCGCTGGAGCTGGAGAACGCCCGGCTTCGTCGGGCGGTGTCGGACCTGACGCTGGACAAGCTGATCCTGTCGGAGGCGGCGCGGGGAAACTTCTGAGCCCTGCCCGTCGCCGGGCCTGCATCGACAAGGTGCGGACCGAGTTGAAGGTGTCGGAGCGGCGCGCCTGCGCGGTGCTCCGACAGCATCGCTCAACCCAGCGAAAGACGCCGAGGGGCCGCACCGACGAGGCGGCCCTGACGGCGGCCATCACCGCACTGGCGGCGACCTATGGCCGTTACGGCTACCGCCGGATCACGGCGCTGCTGCATCAGGCGGGCTGGTCGGTGAACGCCAAAAGGGTTCAGCGGATCTGGCGACGGGAAGGGCTGAAGGTCCCGCAGAAACAGCCGAAACGCGGCCGGCTCTGGCTCAAGGACGGGTCGTGCGTGCGGCTGCGCGCCGAGCGGCCCAACCATGTCTGGTCTTACGACTTCGTCGAGGATCGCACCCAGGACGGCAGGAAGTTCCGCATGCTCTGCGTGATTGATGAGTTCACGCGCGAGGCTCTGGCGATCCGGGTCAAGCGCAGGCTCAACTCCACCGACGTGCTAGAGACCCTGGCGGACCTGATGATACTGCGCGGGCCGCCGGCCTATGTGCGGTCCGACAACGGACCGGAGTTCATCGCCACCACCCCGCGTGAATGGATCGCCGCCGTCGGCTCTCAGACGGCCTACATCGAACCCGGTAGTCCCTGGGAGAACGGCTACTGCGAGAGCTTCAACTCCAAGCTCCGGGATGAACTGCTGAACGGCGAGACCTTCTTCAGTCTGGCCGAGGCTCAGGTGCTGATCGAGGCGTGGCGGCGTCACTTCAACGCCGTGCGACCGCACAGCGCCCTGAAGTACCGACCGCCAGCACCGGAAGCCCTCATCCCTCGCGCCGGAAACATCGTGCCGTGGGCGAGCGCGCCAGCGCTTGAAGGCGCGCGCTCGCCCAACCCAACCATGGCGTCAGGCCCGCCCATGAACTAACATCGAAACCGGATCACCCCATGGGGGCAGACCAGGGCCGCCCTCCTCAGAACTATAAGGCTGTCAGCCCTCGGTTTTCCGCTTCACTGCTCGACGCGAAAATTGACGGTCACGCGAAACTTGTCGCCTTCTTTCACGCCTGGCTGCGGCGCTAGGCGCCCGCGCTGGACGGACTGAATGGCTGCTCGCTCCATCTCTCGTCCTGGGTGAGTGGTCTCGACGACGCGGCAGTTGGAGACAGCTCCGCAACGCCCCACACTGCATTCGACCACAGCGCGGCCTTCGTCTGGATCTGTTTGGGGTAGAGCAGCCACCTGAAGCGCCATGCCAAGAGCAATGCCGATCATCTGAAGGTCCTCTTTACTGAGCTCGTTTACTGCTCTGCCGCAGTGCTCAGTCACATCAACCGTACACCAGACGTAACGGCCGTCCTCATTCGGGAGGGCGGCCTTTCGTCGTTTATTGGAAGATCAGACGGCATGCCCTTCAGTAGAAGATCCCAACAGCCCCTTCGACCCAAACAATGGCAACGACCGCTAGGATGCCCAAGCACGCTATCAGCCGCGGAGCAGGCGTCCACATCTTGGAAAGTAGCAGCTCTACGGCGAGACCGGCGACCGTGAGCAGCACGGCCATCACCCCAAAATCAAAGGCAGTCCACGACACCTCAGACATGAACTGCATAGCAATCAGTGGCACGACGAGAACAGCGCCCAGGCTTAGCCAGAGCAACAAGCGCCAGCGTGCGGATGGAGAACGGGAAAACGATGCGGCTTTCATGATGGCTCTCGTTTCTGTGTTTGCCGGACGTGTCGTGTGCTGACTTGAGTCCGAAGCGCTAATCCAGCAGCCCGCGCCGCTGCATGTCGATGATGATGGGATCAGTCAACGAAGCAATGACCTCCATGTCGAAGGCATCCTCGGCTTCATTCTCGTCAGCAAAGGTGCGCGGCTGGTTCTGGCGCATCGTCGATAAGCGCCAGGACGATTGCACGACCTGCTGTCGCGCCAGATGCTCTATCCGCTGAAGGCGGACGCCCGCGCGGGATTTGATGAGGGTCTTCCGTGTCGCCATGCCTCGGTCCTCCTGACCTTAAACCTGACACGGTGATGCGCGATTGTGTAGTCGTGGCCCCGTCACGGACGGCTGCACGTTGAACGCGTTAGGTCGTCACCCTCCCCGGTGGCGATCTTTCGCCGTCTATGCGGCCGCTATGCCCGCATGAACTCCATTTAACGGGTCACCCGCTCATCTTCAGCGTACGAACGGGCGTTCCCCTCCTTAGGAACACGGTGGCTCGGTGAATCCCCACCCTTTACGAAGGGCGCCGGGCCGCCACCCCGGACCGTCCACCGACAATTTGAGCGGAACCAGAATCACTGTTCGATGATTTCTGCTCTGAGACCGTTTGCGATACCGGTTTCATGTGTTGCGTCACCTGGCCGCTGTCCTTTCGAGGGCGGCGGCCGTTCGTTGCGTCTAATTTGCGTCGTAGTCGTATAATTGGCGCATGCGGCGGAACAACATAGTCAGCCCGCCGTAGAGCAGGCATGAAGTTCGTTTTCACCAGCGACGCCGGCACCTCATTGATGACCTGGTCGTCAGACCTAATGTCCGTGCAAGACGCAAAGATTGAAGCCGTACGGACCCTTGGCGAACTGTTGAGCGACGATGGCCCTGAGTTTTGGGAAAGTCACGCCGTTGAAATGACGGTAAGCAGTGGGACAGGCTTAAATTTGTTTCGTCTGAAGCTAGTTGCAACCGATTGTGCTCTTGCCGGCGAGGATGACACTGTCGGTTCTTGAAAACCGCCGCCCTTCCTAGACGGCTAAACCTGATCCGCCGTCAGTCTCGCTTCTAGGTAGGTCGGGTCGAACTGCGCGAAGCGCGCGAGATTGCGCCAGTCGTTAATGATGGCCGTACCACCCCTCCACTCCACCACACCTTGCTGACGAAGCGCCTTCAAGGACCTATTGACGTGAACCGGGGTGATGCCGACCATGTCTGCTACATCGGACTGTGTCAGCGGCAGATCAAATCGATAGTTGTCAGCCAGGCCCACCGCATTGAGGCGCACGTAGATTTCGCAGAACAAGAGAGCCAAGCGTTCCGCGGCCAATCTTCTTCCCAGCGCTGAGAGCCATTCACGGTGAATAGCGCCATCGACGAGCGTCTCCCGCCATAGCGCGCGCATAAGACGGGGCCGCGTCTCGCAAACCCGTCGCAGATCCGCGTGAGACACCGCAGCGACGGCGACGTTGGTTAGTGCGACTAGGCTATGGTCCATCTTCTTGAGAAGCAGGCTGTGAAGATCAACGAAGTCCGCCGGGACGTGAAGGCCGCTGATCTGCCGACCGCCCTCACTGAGGATCGAGACACGACCCACAAATCCTTCAAGCAAAATCATGCTGACTTGAGGCCTGCTGCCCTCCTCGACAAGGACTTGCCCGGCAGAGATCACACGCGTTTCGCTGATCAGCGCGGCGAAGACCCCTCGGTCGTCGGCGGAAGCACCCTCTAAGCGGTCGAGCATGATAGCCAGACGATCGTGCACTAAGGCCTCCCAAGCTCTTCGTGTTTAGAAACGCCTTTCCCCAGTCAATTCGGCCCGCAACCTTATCAAGCTCCCGGACGCGGCCTGTCATATCCCGGACACTGGAACGCCGTGAAGAGTTTTGGGTTGGGTGAACGGAGCCGGCCTGCGAGGGTGGTGGCCCGGCCAGATGCGCCACCCCGTGCGGCGGGACATTTTACTTTCCCAAGCTGTAAAGTGCCCGTCGCATCGCTCAATCAGCTGCCGGCAGCTGTCAAAGCGGGAGGACGTGGGCGCGTTCGTAATGGGCGTCTTGGGCACTCCCGATCGGGGTCACGAAAACGACAAACGGTGCGTCAGGACAGTCGAGAGCTGCCCTGACCATCAACGAAAAATCAGCGACTCGCTCAGGCTTTGCTATAATGCTGAACCCGACCTCCGCTGCTTCCAAACTATGAATATCGGACTCTGAGCTCAAGCGGGCTAGTAAGTCAGTCATTCAAGCGTTCCTCGACGGGACTACTGATCAGCGACAGGCGAATGTGACCAGCAATCCTGGGACGATCAATCCGGACCGCGACACTCGTCTGGCGACCGCCGCCTCCGTGCGGCGGCGGTCGTCTCATCCGATTTTGCGCTTAGTTCATCGCATCAAGCAAGGCTTGGGCGCGGTCGCGGTGCATGGTGACTGGCGCAATCAGCTCGCGAGCCAGGCTGGCTAGGCCGGACGCTTCAGTGTTGTCGGAAAAACCGTTCAACAGCGTTAGGGTTTCGTTATGGGCGGCGACCTGTTGGGTCAGGTAGACTTTGTCGAAGTCGTCAGAAGTCGCAGCGTTCAGATTGTCGATCATGCCTTTTCGACGCTCGTCGAGCGCGGTCGGGATTGCAACATCGGGTTCCGCAGCGGCGGCTGCCGTCTGCAGCTTCTGACCTGCATCTGTGTGGTCCTTGGTGATCATTGCGGCAAGCGCCTTCACTTCAGCATTCTTGGACTTGGCGGCGGCGATCTTGGCGGCTTCCAGCTCATACATGTTGCCGGTGCCCAGACCCGTGACGAAGCCGTCGACGGTGTTGGCGCCCATGGTCATGGCGGAGGTCTGGCCGACGACGCCGGACGTGGCGTCCTGGGTAGCGTTGACCGCTTCGCTGGTGTTCTGGGCGGCGCTGTCGCCACCTTGGTTACAAGCTGCGAGAAGGGCAAACGAAGCGACGCTGGCGATGGCAAGATGTTTCATGGAAGGATCTCCCTATAAACTTGGGAAACCCATCACGGGCACGTGAAGTTCCGACGGGTAACAGGCATGACCGAATCAGCCGCATTTGAAAATGGCCGCGATGCCGGCCGCATTACGGCGGCGGATGTACGCTCGTAACTGTATATCGGGATCCGCCGAAGCACGTCTTTGATTGTGGTGCCGGAGCCGGCCAAAAGGCGTGACGGCCCGGCAAATGCGTCACTCTGTGCGGCGGACGGCTCTTTTCCTCTCCTAGGTGCGGGCTGTCCGCCGCTTCACTCGTCGGCGACCGCGCCGAGCCGCTCATTTTACCAGCTCATTTTAGGGCAAGTCGCCCTCATGCACGTTACTGCATCGGCCGATTCCGAAATGATGTTTCATTGCAGCGTCGCCACCCAAGCTTTCAACGCGACGGTATCCGCTATCGCGCCGTGGAAAGGATAAGCCGGCCGATGCGGCTCATTGTTCCCGCGAGCCCTTCCGCGATAGACCTTCATCGGGACACCGATCGCAGCGAGCTCGCTCGGCAGGCCGGCGTTGCGCACTTCCATGTAGAGGGTGTCAGCAGAGGTTTCCTGGCAGATCTGGATTGCGCCGGCCGCCTTCCAAATATCAACTGCATCTAGGCACGCGGAGGCGCAGCTCGGGTCGGTAAGCACATAGACCCGACCGCGCACCGGGTTTGACGAAGCGCCGGTTGGTCTCTGGACTTGCGCCGCTGAACCCCCATCGTCCTCGCGCCAGAATGGTCTATCGGCTGCTTTCGCGGTCCGCATGCCGCTGATCGCCTTGTCGCCCCATGCGATTAAATCAGCATCGCCGCCACCTTCCTTCAACTTGGCCACGAAGGCGGCGAGTTCCGATATATTGGCGTCCGATGCCCGCCAATCCACCGCTTCGCTAGAGGGTACATCGTGAGCTTTGCGCCAGTCCGTCCCCCACAGGATGGTCGCCAAATTGTCGCTCCAATGCGACGACCCGCCCCCATTTCCTCGAAGATCCAGCACCACCACTGAAGCTTCACGGAGGACTTGCTGCTTGGCTTCAGCTTCGGCGAGCAAGGTTGTCATCGCGATGAAGGCTTCCGACCCCGGCTCGCTGTCGAACGATGGCATAGAAAGCCAAACGCCGCCGTTTGCGAACTCACTCATACCAAAGGTCGGCGTCACCCGCGCGTTGATACGGCTGCGGCGCGCGGCGAGATCAGTCGCTTCGATCGGCTTCCATGCAAGCGTGTAGGTCTTTTCGAGACCGTTGGTAGCGAAGGGGCACTGCTTCATCTCCGAGATCCAGGGATTGGAGGCGTTCAAGAACATCCAGTCTCCGTAGAGGACCCGCTGCGCTTTTAGGGACCATCTCCCTCGGAAGTCGCCAATGTGTGTTTCGGCCAGTCGTTCGGCCGCGACGCCATCGCATTCGGTCAGGCGAGCGCCAAGCGGCGGAAGGGTGTCGCTGTCACCTATCCGCGCCTGACCGACAT
>NZ_JZRG01000032.1:0-33495 GCF_000964075.1 Brevundimonas sp. KM4
CAAGCGCGTGGCCCTCTACTGTCGTGTGAGCACGGCCGATAAGAACCAGACCGTCGAGAACCAACTTCGTGATCTGCGAGCAGTCGTCCAGCGGCAGGACTGGGAGATCGTCGCCACCTTCCTCGACGAGGGCATCTCCGGCGCCAAGGGCCGGGACAAACGACCGGGCTTCGACAACCTGCTCAAGGGCGTGGCGCGCAAGGACTTCGATCTGATCGCGACCTTCTCGGTGTGCCGGATCGGACGATCCCTGCCCGACCTGATCCACTTCCTCGGCGACATCCAAGCCAAGGGCGTGGACCTCTACGTCCACACGCAGGGCCTCGACACCTCGACGCCTTCGGGCGCCATGATGTTCCAGATGCTCTCGGTCTTTAGCTCCTACGAAAGGGCCATGATCCGTGAGCGTATCCTCTCGGGCCTTCGTCGGACGACCAAGAAGAGCGGGCGCAAGCCCATGCCGCAGGACCGCGTAGAAGCGATCAGGAGGTCGTTGGAGGACGGTCAGGGCATCCGAGCAACCGCCCGCCTACATCGTGCCTCCACGACCACGGTGACGGCCATCTCGCGCACGCTGAAGACGGTTCAAGAAGACCGTCAGGAGTGCGTCGCCGGATGAGCTATTTGGTCGTAGAGGCCGATTTCTCCGCCTCAAAGGCTGTTCCCCGACGTTTGGCACGTCGAGAGAGCATGACGACAGAGTAGCCAACAATCGGCCCCATCACGAAGCCGACCGTCGTTGTGACGGCAACAAAGGAAATGACGACGACGGCGACAACTGCCCACTCTGCGATAGAGAAAGACAGAAGGCTTTGGCGGAAAGTCTCAAGCGTCATGGTGGCCCCCATGTGATCTGGCCACCAATGATACGCGAAAGCAAGCCGACGTAGCGTTAAATTCAACGGCTTTTAAGCCAAGGCCATCTTCGCGTTCACCTGATCCGCCTCGCGGCTGAACTGGAAGCGCACTTCGACGCCGCCATTGCCCAGCGGAAAATGTGGCCAGTTCGACGGTTCGATCCCGATGGCCATCACCGTGGCCTTCGCCCGCTCGGCCAGCACCTGCTGGGCCAAACCGCTCAACGTCAACTTCCCAACATCGTAGCCCGCGCTCGCCAGAACTTCGCCAAGGCGCCGTTCCTCCAAATCAACGTCAGACGCCGGGACGACATGATCCAGCTTCCACATGGCTAAACTTCCCCTCAACGCGACCTGCCGCGACCTGCTGACCATAGCGGTGGAAGATCGTCAGCAAAGGCGCGCGCCTGACGTCAGAGACGGTCGTGGAAGTCCGTTCGCCAGACGGATTCAATCGACCATGACTTGCTGATTATAGGGCCGCCGGGTGCCGACTAGATCGGTCGCAAGCGTCTGGTCGTCGCTGCCCAAAGCGTTGACGGGAATCGCTCATATCACGATGGCTGGACGCTTCAGATCGAGACCGCAGTCATGACCGACGTCCCACGCCACCCGAGGAATCCTGTCGGGTGCGCCAGCCTTCCAAACATCGTTGAAAACGCTGCGGAAATACCGTCCGCCGGACCGTCTTTCGACGATTGCTACACATCCTTGCTACATAATTCGACTGACGATCAGGGGCTAAAGCGTTCTGATCGTTGAGACCAAGGGAGCCCAGATGACCAAATTTCGTTGGAATGATCCCCCAAATGAACGCGATCCAGCCAACTACGATCCAGATCGCGATCCGAAGCTGATGTTCACTGGAAGGAAAGACGGCCACTCCATCACAGAACGCCAAACAATACTGAACAGAATAATCGAAATAGACGATTTGATAATAACCTACGAGGCCGAAGTTGAACCATACACGCCTGATCCCGGCTTTCTGATGGGAGATGACCTGAAACGATACGAAGAGCTAAATAATTTCGACCCCTCTTTTAGCAGCACTGGCGATGGAGGCACGCTGATTGCGAGGGAAGTTTCACGCCTAAAGGCGGAGCGACTGGAATTGATAGAACGCCTTGCTGCCTTCCCTCGGACCGATAGATTTTGAAGTGAGCGGCATGAAGTGCCCAAAACCTATCAGCAACACGCTGCGAGCATTTCCGCACTATCTCCGCATTGCGAGGTGCGACAGATCAAGACCGGGATAGCTTACGCGGTCGATGGCTTCTTTCAACGTCGCCATCCGGTAGCCGCTGCCATAGGCGTCAGAAACAGAAGTCCCGCCGCTCGCTGTCGTCCAGCCGCCTAACGCCAGTGCGATGTCACGGTCGATGCGCGCTTCACGGAGGGCGTCACGGAAGCCGTGCCGAAAGCTGTGAAAGCAGGTCTTTGGTGAATCTGCTCCCGTTTTGACGACGAAGCGGCGAAACCACGCAGAGAAGGTCGAAGACCTATACCCCGTGGCCCCCATCGCCACTTCGCCGAACAGCTTAATCTCGCCAGCGCGCTTTCGTTGGCGCACAAAATCCATGAACCCGAGATCGAGCAAGGTCGCGTGGACCGGCACGATGCGCTCGCTGGAGGCGGTCTTCAGTCGCTTGTCGGTCTGCTCGCCTTCCGACCTTTCGGTGATGACGAAGCAGTCCACCTCGTCGACCCGCCGGATGTCGGCTGCGTCCAATTGGCAGGCCTCGTTCAGACGTAGGCCACCAAAAAGCGACAAGAGGGGAATCCAGAACCGAGCGTTGCGGGGTTGCTCTGGGCCGGGCGTGGCGTAGCCGTGTCCGTCGTCGCGGCAGCCGGTGTAGAGAGGTGCCGAGAAAATCGCCTGCAACTGGGCTGGAGCGAATGGACGCCGCTTGTCCCGGCGAGCCACAGGGTCGGGAACGCGCAGGCCTTGCGCCGGATTGCGGTCGAGCATTTCCTCCTTCACCGCCCAGTTCAGCACCCCGCCGAGCTTGTTCAGGTAGGTGTTAATGTTGGAGGCGTTGATCAGGTCCGTGCGTCCTTCGGTCTTCGCTCGTTCTGCGATTTCGATGGGATCGAGCTTGGGGAACAACTTTGAGGCGTTGCGCGGCTGCCAACGCAGGACCTCGATCATCTCGCGGCATTGGCTACGGGTGATGCTTCGGACTGGCGTGTCCTTGCCGAGGATCGACAGCACGGTCCGCTTGGTCGTCTGGTAGGCCATGCGCGTAGTCGGCGACCAATCCCGCGTCGGATCATTCATGTAGGCATCGTAGAGGTCGTCGAGCGTGACGCCGGTCGGAGCTTCCGCTTCTGCGACTATCGGCGCCGCCACGACTGGCGCGCGTTCGTCAAATCTCTCCAACACGATCTTATCGATGGTCAGGCCGACCTTCGAACGCGCAACTTCGAACTCATGCTCGATCTGCGCGGCGACACGTAGGGCGCGACGCTTGGCCACCGTTGGGCTGTCCGTCCCCAACGATCTCCAGATTTCTTTCCTGCCGATAATACCCCGAAGGGCCTCGGGCACCCGCCGCCGGTAGTAGATGCGACCACCACCTCGTTCGACCAAATGCGTTCGAACATTGTGTAGCGGGTTTGTGTAGCAAGCCTTGCGCCACTTTCCTGAACGATCAGAACGCTTTAGCCCCTGATCGTCAGTCGAATTATGTAGCAAGGATGTGTAGCAATCGTCGAAAGACGATCCGGCGGACGGTATTTCCGCAGCGTTTTCAACGATGTTTGGAAGGCTGGCGCACCCGACAGGATTCGAACCTGTGACCTCTGCCTTCGGAGGGCAGCACTCTATCCAGCTGAGCTACGGGTGCGTCGACCGGCGCCACGCCGGAACAGGCCGCTTACAGCATGGCGCAAGCGGCCTCAATCCCGAATGCGCGACGCAAGCATGATGACGGCGCCGACCACTGCGTACAACGGCCTCAAGCAGCGCGAAGCGCGATAGGCTCAAAGGCAAAGCGATAGGGCGCTCGCGCCCTATTGCGCCGTCATGCCGCCGTCGATCTTGAACTCGGACCCCGTGACGAACTTGGATTCGTCGGACGCCAGATAGAGAACGCAATAGGCGACGTCGTCGGGTTCGCCGATCCGCTTCAGGGGGATGCCCCGCGCGAGGCGTTCGTGCGCCTTGTCCTCGTCCCCGCCCGCCATCGCGATGAAGGGATCCAGGATCGGCGTCTTGATGAAGACAGGGTGGACCGAGTTGCAGCGCACGTTCCATTCGGCCTTGGCGGCCTCGAGCGCCAGGGTCTTGGTGTACATCCAGACCGCCGCCTTGGTGGCGTTGTAGGCGCCCATGCCGGGGGCCGCCGCGAGCCCTGCGATCGAGGAGATGTTGATGATCGAGGCCGGGGCCGAGGCGCGCAGATGCGGCATGGCGTGTTTGGCCCCCAGCATGATGGAGCGCAGATTGATTTCGTACTGACGCTGCCAGTTCTCGATCGTGTCCTGTTCGACGAAGGCCAGCGGCCCGCCGACGCCGGCGTTGTTGACCAGCACCGACAGGCCGCCGAGATCGGCGACGGCGGCGGCGATCACGTCTTCCCATTCGGCCTCGCTGGCCACGTCGTGGGCATAGGCGAAGGCGGCGTCCGGAACTTCCGCATTGATGCGGCTCGCCAGGGCCTGAGCGCGAGCGGCGTCGATGTCGGTGACGGCGACGCGGGCGCCTTCGCGGGCCAGCATGAAGGCCATGGCTTCACCCAGACCGCCGGCTGCGCCGGTGATCAGGGCCGTCTTGCCGGCGACACGGCCGGGACGCGCGGCGTCGCTCACGACTTCACCCCCATGCCGGCGGCGGCGGCGTCAATGAAGCGGGCCAGGGTTACGTCCTTGTCCGTCACGCCATCGGCGTCGTGTGTGGTGAGCAGGATTTCGACACGATCATAGACATTCGACCATTCGGGATGGTGGTCCATCTTGTCAGCCATCAGGGCGACGCGGGTCATGAAGCCGAAGGCGGCGTTGAAATCCGCGAACTTCAGCGTCCGCGCGATGGCAGCGCGATCGCCGTCATGCGCGCGCCAGGCGGGCAAATCCTTCAGCGTTTCCGCTACGTCAAGCCGTGTGTCGATCATCGCGTTTCCTCTTTTTCTTTGGCGTAGGGCGCCGGATGGATCGCGGCAAGCGGCGAAGCCGGGGCGGATCCCGTCCAGGGAACCCATAGTCAAGCTTGTGCATTGATCGAGCAATGATCGTCGCTCCTCGGCGTCATTGGTCGCCAGCGGGGTTAGGATGGAAAATCTCTGGATCGCCGCCCTGGATGCGGCCGACCGCAAGCGGATCGAACCCCATTTGAAAGAGCGCGAGATCACACGCGGCCAGATGCTCTATGACGCCGGCGAGGCGGTCGATCAGGTCTGGTTTCCGATCAAGGGCGTGGTGTCGCTGATGACCATCCTGCCGGATGACAAGATGGTGGAGACCGCCGCCATCGGGCGCGAAGGCCTGATCGGCGTGACCTGCGGACCCTTCAATGCGCGCGCGGCCAGCCGCGCCATTTCCCAACGCGACGGGATCGCGGCCCATTGCTCGGCCGAGGTGTTCGGCGAGGCGCTGGAAGACAGCGAGACGCTGCGAACGGCCCTGTCGCGCTTTACCGAAGGCTTGATGGCGCAGGTGCAGCAGGCGGCCGCCTGCAATGCCCAGCACCGGCTGGACGAACGGTTGGCCCGTTGGCTGTTGATGCTTCATGACCGGGCCGAAGATGACCGGATCGATCTGACCCAGGCCGATATCGCCGGTATGCTGGGCGTGCGTCGCGCCACGGTGTCGGAGGTCGGCACGGTGCTGGAGCGCAAGTCGCTGATCCAGCGGGGTCGGGGCTGGGTCAAGGTGCTGGATCGCGACGGCCTGGAGGCGGCGTCGTGCGGCTGTTACGGCCTGATGCGCGACGTGATGAAGGATTTGAAACTGCCGCAGCCCGAAGCGGCCTGATCGGGTGTCTCATCGGATGACGGAGGCGCTGCGACGCGCTAGACGACGACTATGACCGACGCCTCCTCCTATGGCCCGCATTCGTCGGGTGATCGTTCTTCCTTCGGTTTTCGCGACGTGGATGCGCGCGAGAAGGTGAAGATGGTGCGCGGGGTCTTCGATTCCGTCGCCTCCAACTACGATGTGATGAACGACCTGATGAGCGTTGGCGTCCACCGCATCTGGAAGGACATCGCCGCCGCCAAGCTGAACCCGCGTCCGGGCGAGACCATTCTGGACGTCGCGGGCGGCACCGGCGACATGGCGCGGCGCTATTCCAAGATGGCGCGCGCGGCGCAGGAGCGGCGCGGCGGCCAGGACGCCAATGTCATCGTGCTGGACTACAACGCCGAGATGATCCTGGCGGGCGTCCAAAAAGGCGGCGAGCCGGAGATGCAGTGGAGCGTCGGCGACGCCATGAACCTGCCGCTGCCTGACGCCTCGGTCGACGCCTATTCGATCAGTTTCGGCATCCGCAACGTGGCCCATATCGACAAGGCCCTGGCCGAGGCGCGCCGGGTGCTGAAGCCGGGCGGCCGGTTCCTGTGCCTGGAGTTTTCGCGCCCCACGACCACGCCGATCCGCAAGGTCTATGACGCCTGGTCCTTCCACGCCATTCCGCGCATCGGCGGCTGGGTCGCCAAGGATCGTGACAGCTATCAGTATCTGGTCGAGAGCATCCGTCGCTTCCCCGATCAGAATACGTTCAAGGGCATGATCGAGGACGCCGGCTTCCGCCGCGTGTCCGTCACCAATCTGTCGGGCGGGATCGCCGCCATCCATCATGGGTGGGCGATCTGACCAGCCGGATCTATCGCACGGCCCCGCCGCCGCCCGCGACGGTCGCGGTCCAGAACCCGGTTGCGTCCTTCCTGCGCCTGCTGGGCTGGCTGTGGGTCCTGGCGCGTCATGACGCCCTGATTCCGGGGGAGGTCACGCCTCTTCTGCCGGCCTGGACGCGGCCGTTCGCCCGGTTCGTGCAACTCTTCTCCGGTCGCGCAGGGCGTCAGGGTCGGCCGGGCCAGAGGCTGGGCAAAGCGTTCGAGCATCTGGGCCCTGTGGCGATCAAACTGGGCCAGGTCCTGGCGACGCGCGCCGATATCTTCGGGCTGGAATTCGCGCGCGACCTTGGCCGATTGAAGGACGCCCTGCCGGCCTTTTCGCTGGAAGAGGCGCGGTGCGAGATCGAGAAGTCGCTGGGTCGTCCGGCCGAAAGTCTGTTCATCGACCTCAGTCCGCCGGTCGCCGCCGCCTCCTTGGCCCAGGCGCACCGCGCGACCCTGGCCGATGGGCGGGCCGTCGCGGTCAAGGTGCTGCGGCCAGGGGTTGAGCGGCGGGTCGCCAATGGCCTGGATTCGATGCGCCTGGCCGCGCGGCTGGTCTGGCGGCTCGTGCCGATGGCGCGGCGGCTTGAGCCGTCCGCCTTTGTGGAGACCATCGCTAACTCGCTGGATCTGGAGCTGGATATGCGGCTGGAGGCCGCCGCCGCCAGCGAGATGGCCGAGGTGCTGGCCAAGGACGGATATATGTCCGCCCCGGCCGTGATCTGGGACGGGGTGGGCAAGCGCGTGCTGACGCTGGAGTGGGCGCAAGGCGTGCCCATGACGGATCCGGCGCTTACGGACCTGCCGGGCATCGACACGGATCAGCTGGCCGACAATGTCGTGCGCGCCTTCCTGGTCCAGGCGTTGGACCACGGGGTGTTTCACGCCGATCTGCACGAGGGCAATCTGTTCGCCAGCGCGCCGGCCCATCTGACCGCAATCGACTTCGGCATCGTCGGGCGGCTGGGACCGGCCGAGCGGCGCTATCTGGCCGAGATCCTGTGGGGCTTCATCAGCCGCGACTACGACCGGATTTCGCGCGTGCATTTCGAAGCCGGCTACGTCCCGCCGCACCATTCGGTCGAAACCTTCGCCCAGGCGCTGCGCGCGGTCGGCGAACCGGTGATCGGCCGCGCCGCCAGCCAGGTGTCGATGGGCCGTCTGCTGGGCCAGCTGTTCGAGATCACCGCCCTGTTCGACATGCGGCTTCGGCCAGAACTTATCCTGCTGCAAAAGACCATGGTCTCGGTCGAGGGCGTGGCGCGCCGGCTGCAACCCGATCACGATCTGTGGAAGGCCGCTCAGCCGGTGCTCGAACGCTGGATCCGCCGCGAGCTGGGACCGCAGGCCCAGGCGCGTGATGCGATCAACGAAATGATCGCCGCCGCCCGCGCCATCTCGCGCCTGGTTCAGGAGCCGCCGCGCCCGGCGGCGGTGGTCATCGAAAAGTCGGGAACTCCGGCTTGGGTGACGGCTTCAGTCACGGTCGCGGTCATCGCGGCCCTGGCGGCCCTGGGCCTTTCGCTCTGGCCCTATCTGACCTGACCGGAGCTTTCGCTATGAAGCCGACCCTGATGAAGACCGCTATTGCAGCCGCCGCGCTGCTGGCGCCCATGCCCGCCTTGGCCCAGGCCGCCGCTGGCGCTGTGCCGAACGCCTTCGACCGCCCGGCTCAAACCGCAGCGCCTCAAGCCCGATCCGCCGCTGCGCCCGCAACGGCGTCAGCCGCCCAGGCTCCCGACATCGCCCGTTCGGAGGAGGCGCTGCGCGCCGTGATCGCCAGCGCCCAGGGGACCGGCTTCGACTATTCGGATTTCACGACGGGTCTCGGAACCCAGATCCGTCAGCAGGAGGCCCAGGTGGTCCCGCTGATAAAGGGCTTCGGCGCTGTGAAGACGGTCGAATACGTCAAGCAGGAAGGCGAGGCTCAGATGTTCAAGGTGACCTTCGACAATCAGGTCACCGAATGGCTGATCGGCTTCGACGCCGAGGACAAGATCGCCGCCCTGCTGTTCCGCCCGGCCCAGAGCTGATCGTCAGTCCAGCGACGGCTTGCCGCGCCCCGACTTGATCGAGGCGCGGGTCGTCTTGGCCTTGAGGCGGCGTTCCTTCGACGCCTTGGTCGGGCGTGTCGGCACGCGATAGACGGGACGGATCGAGGCCTCGTCCACCATGGCCTGAAGCCGTTCGATGGCGTCGGCGCGATTGCGCTCCTGGGTGCGATGACGCACGGCGGTGATCAGGATCACCCCTTCCAGCGTCAGCCGGCTGCCGGCCAGCTTCATCAGCCGCGCCTTGACCGGATCCGTCAGCGACGGCGAGTTCTTCACATCGAACCGCATCTGAACGGCGGTCGAGACCTTGTTGACGTTCTGTCCGCCCGGACCGCCCGCGCGGTAGAAGTGAAACTCCAGCTCGTCCTCGGGGATGAAGGTGGTCATGTCGCCGCCTTGCGCGCCTTGACCACAGCCTGATCCAAAGCCTGCAAGAAACGCGAACGATCGGCGGCCGAAAACGGCGGCGGGCCGGAGGTCGCCACGCCCATCGACCGCAGATGCTCGCCCACCATCCGTCCCGCCAGGGCCGAGCCGATGGAGTCCGGGGTGAAGGGCTGTCCGTTCGACTTCAGCGCTTGGGCGCCCGACTTCAGACAGCGGTCGGCCAGAGGAATGTCGGCAGTGATCACCACATCGCCCACGGTCGCCCGCTCGGCGATCCAGTCGTCGGCGATGTCGGGGCCGGCGTCCACCACCACCTGTTCGATCAGCGCCTCGCGCGGAACCTGCATCCAGGTGTTGGACACGACATAGGTCTTGAGCCCATAGCGGCGCGCGACGCGATACACCTCTTCCTTCACGGGACAGGCGTCGGCGTCGATGTAAAGTACGGTGGGCATGGGCCTGACCTAGCGCGGACGCGGCCAATGAAAAAGGGCGGGACCGTCCGGCCCCGCCCTTTGCCTTCAGACCAAAGCGGTCCTCAGTTGCGATAGGCCGGCGGCATCGGCGTCTGCTGGCGATAGCGGTCGCGCAGCATCAGCGGGCGGCTGGTCAGGGGCTGTTCGACGCCATCGACGAAGACGGCCGACGGTTGGCTGAGCGGCTCCAGCGGATCGCCAGACCAGACCACCACGTCACCCGCTGCGCCCGGCGCGATCTGGCCGAACTGACCGGCCATGCCGAAGATCCTGGCCGGATTGACCGTCAGGGCGGCGATGGCGGCGCCGTAGGGCAGGCCGTGCGACACGGCGTTGCCGGCGTTGTAACGGGCCTCGCGGGCGCGGTGGGTCGAACCCTCATTGCCCTTGATGGCGATCAAGACACCCGCCGCATTCAGGGCCGCCGCATTCTCGGCCCGCGCCGCCCGCATCTCGAAATCGCTGGGCAGGTTGGAGATGGGGTTCAGCAGCACCGGCACGCCGGCCGCGGCGATGTCTCCGGCGACCAGCCAGCCCTCCTCGGCGCCGTCCAGAATCAGCTTGATCCCTTCTTCGCGCGCCAGGCGCAGCACCTGCTGAATGTCCGAGGCGCGGTGGACGGTCACGATCAGCGGCATCGTACCGTTGGCGACGGGAATTAAGGCCTCAAGATCGGCGCGCGACAGGCTGAGGTCACGTAGGCCCGCCCGCTCATAGGCCGACTTGTTGCGGGCATAGAGGCGGACCTCCGACAGCGTCTCCTTGAACAGCACGAACTGCGCCCCGCGCGCCCCGCCGGCGATGCCGGCGCCCGCTTCACCGAAGGGGGCGACCATGGCCACGCGCGGCTTGACCAGAATATTCGAGCCCTGGCCGAGGTTGATGATCGCCGCCTGACCTGCGAACAGGCCCGGCGTCTGATAGCCGCCATCGCCGGCGCCGGCCGTCTCGTCCTCATGGACGTGGCCGCCGGACGAGCCGGGGTGCTGTGGCACGACGATGGCGCGGGTGATGCCGCCCAACCGCGCGACCGGCAGGGTGAAGGACCAGGGGTCCAGGCCGTACGAGATGTCGAAGGCGGCGCTGAGCGTATTGGCGCTGTTGCGCAGTTCGTTGGTGCCGCTGACCGAACTGACCTCTGTCCCGGCCAGGCCGGAATCCACGGCGACGAAACCGGGCGCGACCGTCTTGCCCGCCGCGTCGACGACGCGGGCGCCGGGCGGCGCGCCGCCTGAGCCCACCGAGACGATCTTGCCGTCGCGCATCACGACCGTGCCGTTTTCGATGACGGAGTCGCCGGTCAGGATGCGCCCGCCGACAATGGCGACGGTTTCTTGCGCCATCGCAGGAACGGCGAGAGACAAGGCCGCGGCGGCGCCCGCGAGGATGTGAGACAGGCGCATCAGCGGGCTCCTTCCGTGACGTTGGCGGCGGTCAGGCCATAGCCCGGCTGACCCAGTTCGAAGTCGCTGGTCGGCTGATAGGCGGGGTTGCTGCGATCAAAGGTCAGGGCGCCGTCGATGAAGACCTGATCGGCGCGGGCGTAGATCGAGAAGGGATCGGCGCTCCAGATCACCACGTCGGCGCGCTTGCCGGGCTCCAACGACCCAGTCTGGTCGGCGATGCCGATGGCCTTGGCGGCGTTGGAGGTGATCCAGCCGATGGCGTGTTCTTCGGAAATGTTCAGCCCGGCGCGGCGACCGGCCGACAGGGCGGCGGCCGCTTCCTGGTTCAACCGCTGGGTCAGTTCGGCGTCGTCGGAGTGGATGACGGCGCACGATCCCTGCTGGGCGTCCACAAGGGCAGCGTTCTCCTCGATGGCGTCAAGGGCCTCCATCTTGAAGCCCCACCAGCCGGTCCACATGGCCGCACAGATGCCGTTGGCGGCCAGTTGCGGCGCCAGTTTGTAGGCCTCGGTCGCGTGGTGGAAGGTCGTGATGCGGTAGCCGAACTCCTTGGCCATATCCATCATCAGCGCCATCTCGTCGGCGCGGTAGCAGTGGTTCTGGATCAGGATCGACCCGTCCAGCACGCCCATCAGGGTTTCGTTCTGCAGGTTGCGAGTCGGGGCGGCGCCTTCGCCGTCCTCGCGCCACTTGTCCCATTTGGCCTTGTAGTCGCGCGCGGCGATGAAGGCGGCGCGATAGCCGGCCATATTGCCCATGCCCGTCGCCGGGCTCTGGTTGCGCCCGCCATAGACGCGCGACGGGTTCTCGCCGCAGGCCATCTTGACCGTATAGGGGGCGGCCGGGAACTTTAGGCCCTGCATGGTGATCGAGGGCACGTTGCGGATCGTGACGCCCCTGCCGCCGAACAGATTGGCCGAGCCGGGCAGGATGTGAAGCGTGGTCACGCCGCCGGCGCGGGCGGTGTTGAAACCGGGGTCCTGGGGCCACAGCGAATGTTCGGCCCAGACCTGGGCGGTGTTCGGGCTGGTCGCCTCGTTGCCGTCGCTCATGCCGCTGACGCCGGGCGACGGATAGACGCCCAGGTGGCTGTGCACGTCGATGACGCCGGGGGTGACATAGCGGCCGCGCGCCTCGACGACGCGATAGCCGGCCGGGACGGGGGTCGAGGCGTCGCCGACGGCGGCGATCTTTCCGTCCGTAACCACGACCACGCCGTTTTCGATCTTGCGATCCGTGCCGGTCAGGACGGTGGCGCCGACCACGGCGAAGTTCTCGCGCGGCAGGGGCTGATAGGTGGAGGGATAGGGATCCAGCGTCTTCGCGGGATCCAGGCCGGCGGCCAAGGTCCGGTCCCTCGACGGTTTCGCGGCCGTATCGTCAGGGGTCGAGCCGGTGGTGGCGCAGGCCGACAGGCCCAGCACGGCGCATGTAATGGCCGCGAGGCTGGCGCCCCGCAGATGATGTCCGATCATCGAAATCCCTCTCCCGCGATGCGTCAGCCCCGACGCCGCTTGTGACAGGCATAGAAGGGCGTTCGGCCGCGACCGTCAAAAGGTTTCGGCGTTCGTCTTCTGGACGCCTTGGCCCGCGACGGCTAACGGCAGGCGCATGAACGCCGATGACCGTCCTGAGGACGAAAACCCGCATCTCGACCGCCCGCTGCGATCGTTCGGCCGCATCAAGGCCCGCCCCATCAAGCCCCGCCAGGCGGCGCTGATGGAAACCCTGCTGCCCGAGATCGTCGTGCCCGATCCCAAGGCCGGGCCGCTGGACCCCAGGACGATGATGCCCGAGGCGACCGAGGTCTGGCTGGAGATCGGCTTCGGCGGCGGCGAGCATATGGCCGCCCAGGCGGCGACGCGGCCCGACGCCCTGGTGATCGGCTGCGAGCCCTTCCTGAACGGCGTCGCCTCGGCTCTGCGCCATGTCGAAGAGGGCGGACTGAAGAACGTCCGCATCCACGCTGACGACGCCCGCGACCTGGTCGACGCCCTGCCGGACGCCTCGATCGACCGGGTTCTGATCCTGTTCCCCGACCCCTGGCACAAGGCGCGCCATAACAAGCGCCGCCTGCTGCAGGACGAGACGGCCCAGGCCTTCGCGCGCATTCTGAAGCCCGGCGGGACCCTGCGCTTCGTCACTGACTGGCTGGACTACGCCGAATGGGCGTTGGAGCGGCTGAACCGCACGCCGGGTCTGGAGCGAATGGGTCCGGCCGATCAGGACTGGTTCGTTCCACCGGCAGACCACGTCGTCACCCGTTACGAAGAAAAGAAGCTGGGCGACACGACGCCTGTGTTTCTGGAGTTCCGCCGCCTAGCGTGAGGCGGCAGACGCGGCGTGGACCGAAAAAGGCTGACAAGCGGATGTGAAGGGCCTATATGGCCCCCACATCGTTAGACCGGCGTCCAACGGCGTCGTTCCCAGCGGCGGCCCGGACGGACCGCCGCTTTTGTTTTGGATAGTCGTCGCTTGCGCGCAAGAACCGCCCAGGATCGCCAACTGCTGGACCTGATCGACCCCATCGCGGAGTCATTGGGCCTGGATGTCGTGCGCGTTCGTCTGATGACCGGCTCCAAGCGTCAGCGCCTCCAGATCATGGCTGAGCGGCCGTCCGATCACGACATCTCGGTCGAACAATGCGCCAAGTTGAGCCGCGCGGTGTCGGAAGTGTTCGACGCCGCCGACCCCATCCCCGGCGAATATATGCTGGAGGTTTCGTCGCCCGGCATCGACCGGCCCCTGACCCGTCCCATCGACTTCGACCTGTTCGAGGGCGAGGAGGCGCGTCTGGAAACCGACCGGATGATCGAGGGCCGCAAGCGGTTCAAGGGCGTGCTGGCCGGCTATGAGGACGGCAACGTCCTGATCGACCTGGACGGTGAGGACGACACCGCCCTAATCCCCTTCGACTGGTTGGCCGACGCGAAGCTGGTCCTGACCGACGCCCTGATGAAACGGGGCGCCGCCATTCGCGCCGCGCGCGGCGAACCTGAAGACGACGGCCTTCCCGAAGGGGAAGCGTCCGACCTGACAACCGACACCACGACCCCTTCTGAGGACAACGCCTGATGGCCGTCACCGGTATTTCCGCCAACCGCCTCGAACTGCTGCAGATCGCCGACGCCGTCGCTCGCGAGAAGAACATCGAGCGCGAGATCGTTATCGAAGCGATCGAAGAAGCGATCCAGAAGGGCGCCAAGTCGCGCTACGGCGCGCACCACGACATCCGCGCCAAGATCGACCACAAGACCGGCGAACTATCGCTGACCCGTCACGTCACCATCGTCGAGGACGACTGGATGCCGGAAGACGAGCTGGAGGAATTCAACGACAGCGCCATGGTGCGCCTGAAGGACGCCTCCAAGCGCGATCCGGAGGCGGTGGTCGGCAAGGAATACGTCGAGAACCTGCCGCCGTTCGAGTTCGGTCGCGTTCAGACCCAGATGGCCCGCCAGGTCGTGACCGGCAAGGTCCGCGAGGCTGAGCGCGCCAACCAGTACGAAGAGTTCAAGGATCGCGTCGGCGAGATCGTCAACGGCACGGTCAAGCGCGTCGAATACGGCAACACCATCGTCGACCTGGGCCGGGGCGAAGGCGTTATGCGCCGCGATCAGTCCATCCCGCGCGAAGTGTTCAATATCGGCGACCGCATCCGGACCTACATCTACGACGTCCGCCCCGAGGCCAAAGGCCCGCAGGTCATGCTGTCGCGCGCCCACCCCGGCTTCATGGCCAAGCTGTTCGCCCAGGAAGTGCCTGAAGTTTATGACGGCGTGATCGAGATTCGCGCCGCCGCCCGTGACTCGGGTTCGCGCGCCAAGATGGCCGTCCTGTCGAACGACAGCTCCATCGACCCCGTCGGCGCTTGCGTCGGTATGCGCGGCTCGCGCGTTCAGGCGGTCGTCGCCGAACTGCAGGGCGAGAAGATCGACATCATCCAGTGGAATCCGGACGAGCCGACCTTCATCGTCAACGCCCTGGCTCCTGCCGAAGTCTCCAAGGTCGTGCTCGACGAAGAAGCCGGCCGCGTCGAAGTGGTCGTGCCGGACGAGCAGCTGTCGCTGGCCATCGGCCGTCGCGGCCAGAACGTGCGTCTGGCCAGCCAGCTGACCGGCTGGCAGATCGACATCATCACCGAAAGCCAGGACTCCGAGCGTCGTCAGCGCGAGTTCGCCGAGCGCACCGGCCTGTTCCAGGAAGCCCTGGACGTCGACGAAGTCATCGCCCAGCTGCTGGTCACCGAAGGCTTCGCCACGGTCGAGGACCTGGCCTATGTCGACGCTTACGAAGTCTCGGAAATCGAAGGCTTCGACGAAGAGACCGCCGAAGAGCTTCAGGCCCGCGCCCGCGAATATCTGGATAAGAAGGCCGCCGAGCTGGACGCCAAGCGCGTCGAACTGGGCGTCGAGGACGGCGTGCTTCAGGTGCCGGGCGTGACGCTGGCCATGGCCGTCGCCCTGGGCGAAGGCGGCGTGAAGACGGTCGAGGATCTGGCCGACCTGGCCACCGACGAAATCCGCGGCGGCTATGAGGTCAAGAACGGCGAGCGGGTGAAGGTCCCCGGCGTTCTGGAAAGCTTCAACCTGGCCCAGGAAGACGCCGAGCTGCTGATCCTGCAGGCGCGCGTCGCCGCCGGCTGGATCGACGCTTCGGAACTGCAGCAGCCCGAGCCGGAAGACTACGAAGAAGAGGGCGATTACGCCGAGGGCGAATACGATCCGGACCAGGTGTTCGGCGACGCGCCTGCCGAAGACGACGCGGCCGAGGGCGAAGAGTCCGACGCCGAACCGTCGGACGCGTGATGGGAGACCTGGCCACATATGAGCTTGCGCGACGCAACGATCGATAGGGAACGCCGGGACCTCGTCTCTCACGAGGTCATGGACGAATCTCGTCTGATCCGTTTCGTCGCCGGGCCCGATGGCCAGGTGGTCCCCGACCTGGGCAGGAAACTGCCCGGACGCGGCCTGTGGGTCGAAGCCAGCCGCGCCTCGGTCGAGGCGGCGGTCAAGAAGAACGGCTTCACTCGCGCGGCCAAGACCAAATTGACCGCCCCGGCCGACCTGGCCGATGTCGTCGAACGGCTGCTGGCAAGGCGCTGTCTCGACCAGCTGGGTCTTGCCCGGCGCGAAGGCGTTCTTATATCCGGCTTCGAAAAAACCGCGACGAGCCTGCGTGCAGGCAAGGCCGCCTGGGTGCTGGAAGCCGCCGATGGCTCGGCCGACGGGCGCGGAAAGATCCTCGCCCTGGCCCGTCATCAGACCGCCAAGATCTGCGGCGCGTTCACGGCGGACGATTTGAGTTTGGCCCTTGGGCTGGAAAATGCGATACACGCCGTCCTGCTTGCGGGCGGACGCGCCGATCGGTGGACCATCGAGGTCGAACGACTGGCTGGATTTCGGCCGCTTCGCCCCCCTCACTGGGATGTTTCCAGTGTCGAGGACGGATCGGCGGGAGAACCCCCGACAGGGGCGAGTTGAGGATTTTAGCGGCCGAGGGCCTGTCTCCAAGGGCGGAGACGGGCTCACGGTCGTTCATGGGTATTAGATGAGGACGGCGGGCCTTTCCGCCCCGAGTAAAGCGACCGGATGAGCGACGAAAACGACAAGACCAACCAAGGCCAGGGCAACACGGGCGGCACGCCGTCCCAGACGGGGCCGCGCGCTCCGCTGAGCCTGAAGCCGCGCGTTGTGGGATCGGTGCCGACCGGCACCGTGAAGCAGAGCTTCAGCCATGGCCGATCCAAGACGGTGGTGGTCGAGACCAAGCGCCGCGCCGGCGCCGGCGGACCGCAACGTCCGCAGGGCTTCGATGTCGCGCGTCCTCAACAGGCCGCTCAGGCTCCGCGTCCGCAAGGTCCGCGTCCGTCGCAACCCGCCGGCGGCGCCCTGTCGGCCGAGGAGCAGGAAGCGCGCCGCCGCGCCATCGCCCTGGCCACCCAGGCGAACGCCGCCAAGGCCGCAGCCGAAGCCGCCGCCAAGGCCGCTGCAGACGCCGCCGCCCGCGAGCAGGCCGCCGCCACCGAGCGCGCCGCACAGGCCGCCCGTGACGAAGCCGCCGCCGCCAAGGCCGCCGCAGAAGCCGCACGCGCCGAAGCCGCCAAGCTGACGGCTGCTGCGCCCGCCGCGCCGGCCAAGCCTGCGCCCAAGCCGGCCGCGCCGGTCGCGGCTGCGCCGACCCCCGCGCCCGCCGCGCCGGCTCCGGCGCCCGCTCCCGCCCGTCCGGCCGCTCCGGCTCGTCCGGTGGTCAACTTCGGCCAGCGCGTGCCCAAGCCCGGCAATCCCCAGCGCGCTGCGCCCGAGCGTCCGGCCTTCGGCGGGCGTTCGGCCCGCGAGCAGGCGATGGGCGGCGGCGATCGCGCCTATTCGGACCGTCCGCAGAGCGATCGCCCGCAAGGCGATCGTCCGCAGGGCGCCCGTTCGGGCCCTGGCGGCCAGCGTCCGCAAGGCGCCAAGCCGGCCGAGCCCGTCCGCTATTCGGCCCTGAACCCGCGCCCGGCGCCCGGCGCCGCGCGTCCTGGCGGTCCTCGCACCGGCCCTGGCGGTCGCGCCGCTCCGAACGCCCCTCCGGCCGAGGCCAATGTTCTGCGTCCGGCCCGTGCGCCCGGCGCCGGCTTCGGTCGTCCGGCCGGTCGTGACGACGATCGCGAGAAGCGTTTCTCCGACGCCGGCAAGGCGGTCAGCCGCACGCGCGGCGAGCCCAAGCGCCGTGAAGGCCGCATGACCATCCAGTCCGTGGTCGGCGATGGCGACGCCGCCGAGCGGATGCGCTCGCTGGCCTCGGTCCGCCGTGCTCGCGAACGTGAGAAGGAAAAGCGCAAGGGCGGCTCGACCGATGCGCCCAACCGTCCGCGCGAAGTCGTCATTCCCGACGTCATCACCGTGCAGGAGCTGTCCAACCGGATGGCCGTGCGCGGCGTCGACATCATCAAGTTCCTGATGAAGCAGGGCCTGATGATGAAGATCAACGACGTGATCGATTCCGACACCGCCGAACTGGTGGCCGAAGAGTTCGGCATGGCCGTCAAGCGCGTCTCGGAATCCGACATCGAAACCGGCTTCCTGGGCGAGGCCGACGATGCGGACGCCTCCGACACCCGCGCGCCGGTCGTGGCCATCATGGGCCACGTCGACCACGGCAAGACCTCGCTGCTCGACGCCCTGCGCACGACCGACGTCGCAGGCGGCGAAGCCGGCGGCATCACCCAGCACATCGGCGCCTATCAGGTTCGCCTGCCGGACGACCAGAAGGTCACCTTCCTGGACACCCCGGGCCACGCCGCCTTCTCGGCCATGCGGGCGCGCGGCGCCAATGTGACCGACATCGTGGTCCTGGTCGTCGCCGCCGACGACGGCGTCATGCCGCAGACCATCGAAGCCATCCAGCACGCCAAGGCGGCCAACGCGCCCCTGATCGTGGCGGTCAACAAGATGGATAAGCCCGGCGCCACGTCCCAGAAGGTCGTCAACGAGCTGCTGCAGTACGAAGTCATCGCCGAAAGCCTGGGCGGCGACACCCAGATCATCGAGGTCTCGGCCAAGGAGCGGATGAACCTCGACGGCCTGCTCGAAGCCATCCTGATCCAGGCCGAGGTCATGGACCTGCGCGCCAACGCCGATCGTTCGGCCGAGGGCGTGGTCATCGAGGCCAAGCTGGACAAGGGTCGCGGTCCGGTCGGCACAGTCCTGGTCAAGCGCGGCACGCTGAAGCGCGGCGATATCGTCGTCGCTGGCGGTTCGTGGGGCAAGGTTCGCGCCCTGCTGAACGAACGCAACGAGCAGCTGACCGAAGCCGGTCCGTCGGTTCCGGTCGAGATCCTGGGTCTGGACGAGGCGCCGTCGCCCGGCGATGTCTTCGCCGTGGTGGATTCCGAGGCCCGCGCTCGCGAGCTGACCGAATACCGTCAGCGGGTGAAGCGCGAGAAGGCCCAGGTCTCGGGCGGCTCGGTGTCGCTGGTTGACATGATGGCCAAGCTCGGCTCCAAGAAGATCAGCGAACTGCCGGTGGTCATCAAGGCCGACGTGCAGGGCTCGGGCGAAGCCATCTCCGCCTCGCTGGAGAAGATGGGCAACGACGAGGTCCGCGCCCGGATCGTCTATTCCGGCGCCGGCGGCATCACCGAGAGCGACGTCAATCTGGCCAAGTCGGCCGGCGCGCCGATCCTCGGCTTCAACGTCCGCGCCTCGAAACAGGCGCGCGATCTGGCCGAGCGCGAAGGGGTCGAAATCCGCTACTACTCGATCATCTACGACCTGCTGGACGACATGAAGGGCGTGCTTTCGGGCATGCTGGCGCCGCTGCAACGCGAAACCTTCCTGGGCAACGCCCAAGTGCTTCAGGTCTTCGACATCTCCAAGATCGGCAAGATCGCGGGCTGCCGCGTCACCGAAGGCGTGGTTCGCAAGGGCGCGCGCGTCCGCATCATCCGCGACGACGTGGTGGTGCTGGAACTGGGCGTGCTCAACACGCTCAAGCGCTTCAAGGACGAGGTCAACGAGGTGCCTTCGGGCCAGGAGTGCGGCATGCAGTTCCAGGGCTTCCAGGACATCAAGGAAGGCGACTACATCGAGTGCTTCACGGTTGAAGAGATCAAGCGCACGCTGGACTAGTTCCTGTCGCGAGCACGAAAGGCCAAGGCCCGGAACTCAGCTTCCGGGCCTTTTCTTTTGCAGGCCGGACACGACGCGCTCGGCGGTGTGCGTTCGCGCTTCGCCAACGCCCATGCCTGTTCATTCGCGAACGGCGACCGTGCATCGCCGCAAGCGCGGTGGCGGAGGGCAGGGGATGGCGTCACGGTCTGGTCATCGAGGGCCGGTCGTTCGGTCCTCTCCCTGACACAGGACACGCCGTCATGAAGACCGTCGCCGCCATCGCTCCCATTCTCGCTCTCGCCGCCGCCCTTACCGTTGCGGCGCCGGCCGCGCCCGCCTTCGCCGCCGACCTGACCGTCGCCTTCCCGAGCGCCGCGCCCCAAGGCCAGATCATGGTCGCCGTCTTCAACAGCGAGGCCAACTATGGCGGCGAGGGTCAGCCCGCCCAGGTCGCCATGCTGGATGTCTCCGCCGGCCAGACCAGCATCACCTTCGACGGCCTGCCCGACGGCGACTATGCGGTGCGCGCCTTCCACGACCTGAACGGCGACGGCAAGATGAACACCAATCCCTTCGGCATGCCGGTCGAGCCGTTCGCCTTCTCCAACAACGCTGTCGGCAATATGGGACCGGCGTCTTGGGACCGCGCCAAGTTCGCCGCCGCCGGCGCGACGACCCAGTCGATCGACCTGAAGTAAGCGACGAAAGCCGGAGTTCGATCATGACCCCCTCCCGCCGTTCTTTCCTGATGGGCGCTGCTGCGCTGTCCGCCGCCGTGGCTACGCCTGAAATGGTCCGCGCCGCCGCTGCGGTGGACGCCGTCGCCGCGACGAAGGCCGACTGGGCGCTGGCGACCCAGGACGTCGAAGGCGACATCGCGCGCCGGACGATGCGCCTGATCCACGGTCGGGCGCCGGCGGGATTGCAGGGCGCGCTGTATCGCAACGGGCCGGCCAAGTTCCGGCGGCCGGGCGGGTCGGCGACCCACTGGTTCGACGGCGACGGCATGATGCGCGCCTTCCGCATCCAGGACGGCCAGGCGACGCTGGAGGCGCGATTCGCCGACACGCCCAAGCGCCGCACCGAAACGGAGCTGGACGCGGTGGTTACGCCGGGTTTCGGCACCAAGGGCGACGCGCGCGCCCGCATCGGCTCAAACGACGACGCCAACGCCGCCAACACCGCTGTCATGGTCACCGGCGATCAGGTCTGGGCGCTGTGGGAGGCAGGGTCGCCCCTGGCCCTGTCGGCGTCGGACCTGTCGACGCGCGACTTCGTCACCCTGCGCGACGACCTGAAAGGCATGCCCTTCCAGGCCCACCCGCGCTACGCCCCTGACGGTTCGATCTGGAACGTGGGATCGGCGGGCGGTCAGGCCGTCATCTGGCGCCTGCGCCCGGATCGTAGCCTGAGCGACGCCCAGGTCGTGCCCCTGCCGCGCGCCAGCTATATGCACGACTTCACCGCCACCGACCGGCACGTGATCCTGGTGCTCCAGCCTTGGGTGTTTGCGACCCACGCCATGCCGGTGACCGCAGGTCTGGCCTGGAGACCCGAGATGGGGACGCAGGTCCTGGTGCTGGACAAGGACGACCTGTCCAGGCGCCGCCTCTATGAACTGCCGGGCTTCTTCCACTTCCACCTCGGCGACGCCTGGGCCGAGCGCGACGGCACGATCCGCTTCGATGTCGCCGCCAGCGGCGATCCGCGCTTCGCGGTCGATGGTGCGCGGGTTCTGGTGGACGGGCATGGGGTCGTTCCGGGCGATCCGGCGAGACTGGCGCTGATCACCCTGCGGCCAGATGGGCGCGCCGACATGACTTACAGCGATGTCGTGGGTGAATTCCCGAAAGCCGATCCGCGCCGTGCGGGGCTGAAGCGCAGTTTGACCGCCCATACCTCCGGCGAGACGCGCGGCCGGCCCTTGCCGACAGGATTGGCGGTCCACGACTGGGACAGCGGTCGCTCGCACGCCTTCGAGTTCGGCGTGCATCAGGTGGTCGAGGAGGCGGTCTTCGTACCCAAGCCCGGCGCGACGGCGGAACGCGACGCCTGGCTGGTCGGACCGTCGGTCAATCTGAAGGATGGGCGCACCGAACTGCACGTCTTCGACGTGGCGCGGATCGAGGACGGCCCGGTCGCGACCTGGCAGGCGGACGTGGCCCTGCCGGCCGGCTTCCATGGCGTGTGGGCGGGATAGTTTGGTCGGGCACAACCCTTGCTGGCCTTCACGGTTCGAAAAGGCTGACGTGCCAAGGTGAGACCATGACCCCCGTCCAGACGCCCGCCGATCTTCGCCCCATCACCGCCCTGCGCTTCGGCGCGGCCATGTGGGTCGCCGTCTACAGCTTCTGGGAAAACCTGGCGGGCGCGGGTCAGTCGGGCCTCGTCGCCAAGGGCTATCTGGGTGTCGAGCTGTTCTTTGTCCTGTCCGGCTTCATCCTCAGCCACGTCTATCTGGCGGCAGCGGGCGAGAAGCGGTTCTCGTATCGCGGCTTCCTGTGGGCGCGGATCGCGCGCGTTTATCCGCTGCACATCGCCACCCTGATCGGCGTGGGGCTGCTGGCGGCCGCCGCCCTGTTCGCCGGCATGAGCGTCGACGCCAATGTGCTGAGTTGGGCGTCGCTGCCCGCCAACCTCTTCATGGTCCACGCCTGGGGGTTGGCGCCGGTCGCGGGCTGGAACCATCCGTCCTGGTCCATCTCTGCGGAGTGGTTCGCCTATCTGTGCTTCCCGCTGTTCGCCTTCGTCTTCTGGCGCCTGCGTCATCGGCCGATCGCGGCGGTGGTCGGGGCTGCGGCCTTCCTCGTCATCCTCTATTCCGTGTTCGAGCAACTGGCCGGCTTCGCCCTGACCGAGGCGACGATCCGCTGGGGCGCGCTTAGGATCGTGCCGTGCTTCGCCTTGGGCTGCGCCCTCTATCTCGTTTATCGCCGCGCGCCGTTGAAGGCGCCGTGGCTGTGCGCCGCCGTCTCGTTCGGCCTGATGGTGCTCAGCGCCGCGCTCGGCCTATGGGACGGCGTCACGGTTCTGCTGGCCGGCGCCCTGATCCTGTCGCTGGCCTCGCTGCCTAATGAACGCGCCGGATGGCTGGCGTCAAAGCCGGCCGTCTACCTCGGCGAGATCAGTTATTCGGTCTATATGGTCTGTGTGCCGTGGAAGCTTCTGGCGGTCGGTCTAGCCGCCAAACTGTTCGATGCGCCGGACAAGCAGCTTCAAATTTTCGTGTGGTTGGCGATCTTGACCCTTCTGCCGGTCGCCGCCGCCGTGTCGTACCATCTGGTGGAACGCCCGGCGCGCAAGGCTCTGAGAGACATGGCCGACAAGCGCGCTAAGCGTCACGACAAGGTTTCAGAAGGAAATATGAAGCACGGCGATATGCCGAAACAACTTGCGACAGGGCGTGATCCCGTGGCCTAAAGGGCGCTTCCAAAGGCGGGTCGGGATACCCCAAGCATGCTGAAACGGCTCAAAGCCGCCGCGGTTGCGGCGACCCTCGGTTTTTTTGCGCTGGGCGCCGTCCCCTCCAACGCAAAGGCTGATGAGCCCTATTGGCAGTGCGTGACCTTCGCGCGCATGTTCTCCGGGATCAATATCTTCGGCGACGCCTGGACCTGGTGGCGTCAGGCCGCCGCCAACTTCCGCACCGGCAAGGCCCCCGAAACCGGCTCGGTTCTGGTCTTCCGCCCCGAGGGCCGCATGAGCCGGGGCCACGTCGCCGTCGTCTCCGACATCCTGACCGACCGCGTCGTGCGCGTGACCCACGCCAACTGGGGCGGCAGCCGCGGCAAGGTAGAAGAGAACGTCACCGTCGTCGACGTCTCGCCCTCCAACGACTGGTCGCAGGTCAAGGTCTGGTACAACCCGATCAACGATCTGGGCACGACGGTCTATCCGACCTACGGCTTCATCTACAAAGGCGCCCGCGACGCCTTCGACGCCGGCCGTCAGATCGCCGCCAACGTCTCGGCCCAAGGCCAGCACTAAGCTTGCACCGCCCGCCATCGCGGGCGATAGGCGGGCATGACCCAATCCAGCGACATTACCTACGCCGGCTATCTGGCGTTGGACGACCTGCTTTCGACCCAGCACCCACTGTCGGACCAGCACGACGAAATGCTGTTCGTCGTCATCCATCAGACCAAGGAACTGTGGCTCAAGCAGATCCTGCATGAGACGGCCCTGGCCCAGTCGATGGTGCGCGCCGGCGAACTGGTCCCGGCCTACAAGAGCTTGGCGCGCGTTTCCCGCATCCAGGCGGTGATGACTCACAGCTGGGACATTCTGTCGACGATGACGCCGTCGGACTATCTGCGGTTCCGAGGGTCGTTGGGGTCATCGTCCGGCTTCCAGAGCGACCAGTTCCGACGTTTCGAAACCATGCTGGGCCTGAAGGACGCCAGCTTCCTGAAGTTCCACGAAGACCGCCCCGAGGCCCTGGCCGCGCTTCAGGCCGCCATCGCCGCGCCCAGCCTTTACGATGACGCTCTGGCCCAACTGGCCAAGGCCGGTCTGCCGGTACCCGCCGAGGTGCTGAACCGCGACGTGACCCAACCCTATGCGCCGTCCGAAGCCGTCGAGGCGGCCTGGCTGGAGGTGTATCGCGACACAGAGCGGTGGTGGATCCTGTATCAGCTGGCCGAGAAGCTGGTCGATCTGGACGACGCCCTGCTGACCTGGCGGCACAAGCATGTCGTTACGGTCGAACGCATCATCGGTCGGCGTCGCGGCACGGGCGGAACGGAAGGCGCCGCCTATCTGGCCTCGACCCTGACCAAGCGCTGCTTCCCCGAGCTGTGGTCGCTTCGCACCAAACTTTGATGTCGCAGGCGGCAACCTTCGCCGCGCCGGACCATTCCGCCGTTTGACCGCAACAGCGGAAGGAATGGACGAGATGAGCAACCCCAACGCCCACGACATCAAGGTTCTGAACGGCCTGATCGAAACGACGCTGGACAGCGCGGACGGCTATCGCGAAGCCGCCGACCAGACGCAGGACCCGCACTATCGCACCCTGTTCGAGCGGCGCAGCAGCGAACGCCAGCAGGTCGTCGACGAGCTGTCGGCCGCCGTGCGCGGTCTGGGCGGCGATCCGGAATCCGATGGATCGATCCTGGCCAAGGCCCACCGCGCCTTCTTGGACGTCAAACACGCCCTGCTGCGCAACGACGATTCCGTCGTCGGTTCGATCAACTCGGGCGAGGGGTTCATCGCCGACAAATATGAAAAGGCGCTGGAAGACACCGGCATTTCCGCCACCACGCGCGAGACGATCCGGCGCGCCTATGCGGCGGTGAAGACCGAGCATGAGCAGATGGAGGCCCTGAAACACAGCCTCGAAGGCCAGCGCGACGCGGCCAATCCCTTGTTCCCGCAGTAATCCCGGACTGACGGAATAGAAAAAGGCCCCGGCGTCACCGCCGGGGCCTTCGTCATTTGATCATTTGGCCCACGCTCAAGAAGCGCGAAGCGCGTTAGCGCACCATAAAATGGCCTAGGCTTCTTCGGTCTTGGCGGCCGAACCGGTTTCCGGAACGACGACGCCCTTGGCGGGGCGAACCGTCTGGCGCTCGGCGATACGGGCCGACTTGCCGCGACGATCGCGCAGGTAATAGAGCTTGGCGCGACGCACGACGCCGCGGCGCTTCACTTCGATCGACTCGATGTTCGGCGACAGGATGGGGAAGCGGCGCTCGACGCCTTCGCCGAAGGAGATCTTGCGGACCGTGAAGGTTTCGCTGATGCCGCCGCCGTCACGGGCGATGCAAACGCCTTCGAAGGCCTGAACGCGCTCGCGCTCGCCTTCCTTGATCTTCACGTTGACGCGCAGGGTGTCGCCGGGCTGGAATTCCGGAATCTTGCGTTCGCCCAAGACGCGGGCTTTTTCTTCGGCGTCCAGCTGTTGAACGATATTCATGTCATTTCTCCTCGGGCTTTGCGCCCTTTAGCTGTGAGTTGGCGAGATGCGCCTGCCAGAGGTCCGGCCGTCGCTCCCGCGTAGTCGTCTCCCGCTGCGCCTCGCGCCATCCCGCGATCTTCTTGTGATCGCCCGACAGCAGCACCTCGGGTATCTCAAGCCCCTCGAACGTCCGCGGTCGCGTGTACTGCGGGTGTTCCAGAAGCCCATCCTCGAAGCTTTCGGACGACAGGCTGTCGCCTGAGCCGAGCACGCCGGGGATCAGTCTTACGCACGCCTCGATCGCGACCATCGCCGCCGCCTCGCCGCCGGCGAGAACCGCGTCTCCGACCGAGACCTCCTCGAACCCGCGTGCGTCCAGCACCCGCTGATCCACCCCCTCGAAACGGCCGCACAGCACGACGATCCCGTCGGCTTTCGCCCATTCCTTGACGCGCGCCTGGGTCAGGGGTCGACCCCTGGCGCTCATGTACAAAAGCGGCCGCTTGGGTCCCGGCAGGCTATCCACCGCCCGGGCCACAACGTCCGCCTTCAGCACAGCTCCCGGGCCGCCACCCGCAGGGGTGTCGTCCAGGAAGCCGCGCGTATCTGTGGAAAAGGCGCGAATGTCAACCGTTTCCAGGCTCCACAAGCCCTTCTCGCGCCAAGCCGTGCCGATCAGAGACACCCCGAGCGGGCCCGGAAAGGCCTCGGGAAACATGGTCAGGACGGTGGCGGTGAACGGCATGGCGGCGGCTCTTACACCAAACGCGCAGGAAATGCGCGTCAGCGGATCACCTGCGCCATGCCGATGGATTTCGGCATGGTCGGCGCAAAGCCGTATTGTTCATACAGTCGGTTCGCCTCTCCGTCCGCGATCAGGCTGACGTAGGCGCCCTGCGCGTGACTGCGCAGCCGATCCACCAAGGCCGTCATGATCGCCTTACCCAGGCCGCGCCCCTGATGTGCGGGTTCGATGGCCATATCGACGATCTGGAAGAAAAGACCGCCGTCGCCAATTATCCGCCCCATGCCGACCGCCTGACCGTCATGGCGCACTACTACGGCGAACCAGGTATGCGGCAGGCCGGCGATGGCATTCGCCTCAGCTTTCGGGCTCAGGCCGGCGTTGATCCGGAGGCGGAGATAATCGGCGACCGAAGGTGTTTCGGCCGTCAACTCATAGCCGTCGATCATGCTTTCGGCGCCCCGCCGCCTGCCGCGATCCAGCTGTCCACCTGATCCTCCAGCACGTCCAGCGGCACCGAGCCGGAACCCAGCACGACCGCATGGAAGTCCTTGATGTCGAACCGGTCGCCCAAGGCCGTCCTGGCCCGGTCGCGCAATTCCTCGATCTTCAGCTCGCCGATCTTGTAGCTGGTCGCCTGGCCGGGATTGGTGATGTAGCGCTCGACTTCCTTTTCGATGTCGCGCTCGGACAGCAGGGAGTTCTGACGGAAATAGTCCATCGCCTGTTCGCGGCTCCAGCGTTTGGCGTGCAGGCCGGTGTCGGTCACCAGACGCACCGCGCGCCACAGCTCGGTCGAGAGCCGGCCGAAGTCGGAATATGGGTCCTGATAGAAGCCCATCTCCTTGCCCAACTGTTCGGCGTACAGCCCCCACCCTTCCGCATAGGCGCCGTAGCCGCCGAACCGACGGAAACGCGGCAGGCCCTCGATCTCCTGCGCATAGGCGATCTGGAAATGGTGGCCCGGCGCGCCCTCGTGATAGCTGATGCCCTCGATCTGCGGCTTCAGAACCTGGGTCATGTCCGACAGGTTGACGTAGTAGATGCCCGGCCGCGATCCGTCCGGCGCGGGCGAGTTGTAGAAGGCGATCGAGGCCGTCGCCTCGCGGAACGGCTCCACCGCCCGCACCTCCAGCGCCGCCTTGGGCAGGGTCGAGAACCACTGCGGCGCCGCCGCCATTACTTGCGCGATGAAGCCGCGCGCGTCGGTCAGATACTGCTCCTTGCCCTCGGGCGTATTCGGATACTGGAACCGTGGATCGGTCTTCAGGAAGGTGAAGAAGTCCTGCAGCGAGCCGGTGAAGCCGACCTGGGTCTTGATGGTCTCCATATCGGCCTGGATGCGGGCGACCTCGGCCAGACCGATCTGATGGATCTGGTCGGCGGTCAGGTCGGTGGTCGTCGAGAGCTGGAGCCGGGCGTTGTAATAGGCCTCGCCCTGCGGCAGGCGCCACACGCCCGCGTCGCTGTCGGCCTTGGGCTGCACCTCGGCCAGGGCCGTCAGCACGGTCTCGAACCCGGCCTTGTAGGGGCCGGTCAGGGCGGCGCGGGCTTCCGACAGCAGCCGGTCCTTGGTCGCCTGATCGGTTTCCAGGGCCGCGACCTTCTTGTTGAAGTCGGCCCATACCGGATTGTCCGCCCCGTCGTCGAACGGCGCGCCGGTGATGACGTTGCGGGTGTTGGCGATGGACGGGGCGAAGACGAAGCGCGGCGAGACGACGCCCGCCGCCGCGCGCTGACGCAGTTCCTCGGCCACCTGATCCATCTGCGTCTCGGCGGCCCTGATCCGCGCGACATAGGCCTCGGCGTCGGCCACGCTGGAGACCCGGTGGTTGTTGATCAGAAAGACCGGCAGGCTGGTCGTCGGATTGCCGTTGGCGGCGAACTGAAAGCCCCAGTCGCGCCACTGGTTCGACAGCCGCGCCTGCTGGACGCCATATTCGAACATCCGCCACGACAGCGCCGCCTGCGGCCCCAGCTTCTGCGGATCGAACTGGGCCTTCATCTGCGCCAGCTGCGCCTCCTGAAGCGCCAGGGCCCGGTCGGCGGCGGCGTCCGACACGTCGTCCAGCTTGTCGTAGTCGGTCTTGATGCCCAGCGACGTCATCTGTTGCGGGCTCAACGCGATCCGCGCCTGGAAGGCCTGTTCAAAGAAGGCGTTCAGACGCGCGTCCTCGCTGTCGGCCGCAGCTGTCTGTGCGGGGGCGGAGGTCTGCGCCAGCGCGGGCGCGGCGGACAGCACCGCCATCATAGCGGCGGACGAGATCAGAAGACGACGCATGAACAACCCCTCGTGAAACAGGGGCGCACCTTCGGGGTCGCGTGCGCGCGGCGCAAGCGCTCAATGCCCCCGCCGTTGCGGCGATCCGACACGTCGAGAGCAGAATTTTCGATATGGCGTCGCTTGATGCAACCCAAGTCCAGGGTCGGCGTTTCGACGAAACTTGACCATACCAAACAAGGTTCACACCATGCGCAAGATCATCACCCTGTCCATCGTCGCCGCCGCTCTGGCCGTGTCGGCCTGCAACACCATCGCCGGCGCCGGCCGCGACGTCTCGGCCGCCGGTTCGGCCGTCACGCAGGGCGCGAACGAAGCCAAGAACTAAGGCTTTTCGAAAGCCGATGTTGGAAAGGCCCGCCGAATCCCGGCGGGCCTTTCTCGTATCCGTCGCATGACGGTGTTACGGTGCACCATCATTCGGGAGACGGCGATGGGCTTTCTGGACAATGTGGTGAAGGGTCTCGGCGACGACGCCGCAGGCGGTCTGAGCGACCTGCTAAAGGATCAGGGCGGCGTCGGCGGGCTAGCCGAGAAGTTCGGTCAGGCGGGGCTGGGCGATGTGATCGGCTCCTGGGTCGGCACGGGTCCGAACGCCAACATCTCGCCCGCGCAGATCACGGCCGTCCTCGGCCACGGCCCCATCGCCGACATCGCCGCCAAGATGGGCGTGACCCCCGAACAGGCCGGCGAAACCCTGGCCGGTCTTCTGCCCGAAGCCATCGACCGCCTGACCCCTGGCGGTCAGATCGACGGCGCCGATGACCTGCTCGGCAAGTTGCCGGGTGGCCTTGGCGACATGATCGGCGGTTTCCTGAAGCGCTGAAGCCTTAGGACGGCTGGCCCTCGGTCGCCGCCACGGCAGATGCCAAAGCGAGCGAGTGCTCAGCTATAGCGTTGGAGTTTCAAGCTGTTTTCGTTGCCGCAGCAGAAGCAGCCAGCACAACAGAACAGCAGGTACGCCCACCGCAGCTGTTGCGGCGAAGAACAGGGCGTAGGCTTCCATCAGCGGCCGTCCCTGTTCCAGTCGTTCAACGGCGACGCCGGACAACCCCTTCAGGAACTTGCCGAGCAGAGCATAGAACGAACTCAGCAGAGCATATTGGGTCGCCGTGTAGCCGATGCTGGTCAGACTGGCCATGTAGGCGACAAGAGCTGCGCCAGCGAAGCCCTCGGAGAAGTTTTCCACGAACAGAACGCCGCCGAAGACCGGCGTCGACAGGCCGACCAACGCCATCACCGTATAGCCGAGGTTCGACATCGGCCCGATCAGGGCGCCCAGCAGCAGGGTCTTGCCGAAGCCGAACCGGACTGCGAAGAGGCCCCCTGCAGCAATGCCTAGCAAGGACGCAATAAGTCCGACGCTCAACCGCATGGCGCCGATGGTTTCCTTGGCCAGTCCCAAGTCGGTGTAGAAGGGCCCGATCATCGGCCCCATGACGAAGTCC
The DNA here is from genome assembly GCF_000964075.1 of Brevundimonas sp. KM4. Classification (NCBI taxonomy): domain Bacteria; kingdom Pseudomonadati; phylum Pseudomonadota; class Alphaproteobacteria; order Caulobacterales; family Caulobacteraceae; genus Brevundimonas; species Brevundimonas sp. KM4. Next base: position 29,988 of record NZ_JZRG01000032.1, read on the forward strand.
GGCAGGCGGTACAGACTGATCGCAGCCAACATCAGGATCGCCGCCGCGCCATGCGTCTTCAGGAAGTTGAGGAAGGGGCCGACGATGGCGTCGAAAAGCCCTCGGGGTGAGAGCAGCGATACCTGCCCCGTGACCTGCTCCAACGTCCGCCGATCCACCGGCTCCTTTGCGAACAGGGTGGCGACGACGGCGATCCCCATGGCCGCGCCATACAGACCATAGGCACCATTCCAGCCGATGCCGGAGGCGACGAAAAGTATGAGCGCATTGCCCGCCAATATCGCCGCGCGATAGCCAAGCTGGAACGCGGAGGTGAGCAGCCCCTGATCCTCGTCGCTTTCGGCGCTCTCGATCCGCCAAGCGTCCGCGACGATATCCTGTGTCGCGGCGGAAAAGGCTGTCGCCAAGGCCGCTGCGCCCAACAGGGTCAGGCCGCCTTCCGGCCCGATCAGGGCCATGGCGATCAATGAAAGGCCGACCGCGATCTGGGACAGCAACAGCCAGCCCCTGCGTCGTCCCAGCCTGCCGAGCAGCGGCACATCGACCCGGTCAGTTACCGGGGCCCATAGGAATTTTAGAGAATACGCCAGACCCACCCAGGAGATGAAGCCGATCGCCGCCAGCTCGGTTCCGCCCTCGCGCAGCCAGATACCTAGGGTGTTGCCGACCAGCATGAAGGGTAGGCCCGAGCCCAATCCGATCAGCAGGGTGATGAGTACGCGTCCACGCCCCATAGCTTTCAGGACATCGGTTGCTCCGACCGCCTTTTTCGGTGTCGGCTCGGCGACGGTGGCAAGAGGGCCGTCGGGCGGCGTGAAGTTCGTCATGGGCAGGCGTCTCCGAGGGCGCCCCTCGGCGTCCTGATCTCAGCCGACCTTGGCGCGGATGTCGCGCTTCGTCCAGCGGGCGAGGGCGGCGCGCAGGGCCTCGGCGTCCAGCGGCTTGACGATATGGTCGTCCATGCCGGCCTCCAGACACGCGCGGCGGTCCTCGGCGAAGGCGTTGGCGGTCAGGGCCAGGATCGGCGTCGTGTCGCCCGCCGCGCGGATGGCGCGGGCGGCGGCGGGGCCGTCCATGCCGGGCATCCGCATGTCCATGAAGACCACGTCGTATCGCGCGCGTTTCAGGGCCGCGACGGCTTCGTCGCCGGTGGCGGCCGTCTCGACGGTGCAGCCCTCGCGGCGCAACAGGGTGCGGGCCAGAAGCGCGCCGACGGGATTGTCCTCGGCCAGCAGGACGCGGATGCCTGCGAACTGAACGGGGGCTACGCGGTCGTCTTCGACCGGGGCGGCGCAGTGAGCGCTGGATTTGTCAGGCGCCTCCGCGCCGATGGCGGCCAGGACGCGCTCGGCCAGGGACGCGCGACGCAAAGGCTTGATCAGATAGCCGTGGAAGCCGACGGCGCGATAGCGGGCGATCAGATCGCGCTCGGCCGGTTTCAGCAGAACGATGCCGCGACCGCTCGAAGGCAGGGCCGCCAGCGCGCCCGCCGGGGCGTCGGCGTGATCGACCAGGGTCACCGGGCCATCATCCGCCACGACGCCGCCCGAGGCCTCGATCTGGGCGCGAGCCGCCGACAGGACAAACGGATCGACGGCGCGCACCGCAACTGTCTGGCCGCGCAGCGGCTTGTCGCGCGCCACCGCGACGGCGGCGAAGGCGGCCTCGAAGCGGAAGCGGGCGCCCCCGCCGGTTGCGGCGCCGTCGGGCCGGTTTTCGACCTTCACCGAGCCGTCCATGGCGGCGGCCAGTTTACGCACGACCGCCAGACCCAGACCCGCGCCATCCTGACGGACCGCGTCGGAACTATCGGCGTGGCCGAATTCCTCGAAGATCCGTGTGCGCGCCTCGGGCGCCACGCCGGGGCCGGTGTCGTCGACCAGAAAGGCCAGACGCGGGCGCGCCGCGCTGCCGCCGACGCGCTCGACCGAAATGCGCACGCCGCCGGTTTCAGTGAACTTCACGGCGTTGCCCGCCAAGTTGAAAAGCACCTGACGCAGCCGGCCTTCGTCCGCCAGCACGTCGGGCGCGTCGGCGGCGACCGACCAGACGATCTCCAGCCCCTTATCGTGGGCGCGCGGGCTCAGCAACTCGGCGACGCCCCGCACCAGACCTTCCAGATCGACGGGCGCCAGGTCGAACTCCAGAGTCCCGGCCTCCAGCCGCGCATAGTCCAGCAGGTCGTTGACCAGACCTAGCAGATGTTCGGCCGACTGACGCGCGTTCTCGGCATAGGCGCGCTGGGCGCCGTCCAGCCGGGTCCGCTGCAACAGGTTGATCATGCCGATGACGCCGTTCAGCGGCGTGCGCATCTCGTGGCTCATCAGCCGCAGGAACTGCTGGGCGGGGTCAACAGGCGCGCTCGTCCGCTCCTCGATCCGCTTCGTCGCCGTCCGTCGCGTCATGGCCGCCTCCCCGTCAGGCACGGAGACTAAAAGCGGACGGTTAAGGATGTCTCCACCATGACGCGGGCGCCTCACGCGTGCAGGAAGGGCGTCTGCTCGTCATCGCCTTCGCGCAGGCCGAAGCCTTCATGGCGCTGCGCCACGCGGCGGTCGAAGTCGGCCTCGGCCCCGATGGTGGTGCGGCGATAGATCAGGGCCTCGGCCCCGATGGTGGTGCGGCGATAGATCAGGGCCTCGGCGATGTGGCGGCGCAGAACGCCGGTGCTGCCGTCCAGGTCGGCGATGGTGCGCGCCAGGCGCAGGGTGCGGGTCCAGCCGCGTGCGGTCAGGCCGCCGGCCTCGCCCGCCCGCATCAGCAGCATCCGGCCCGCCTCGTCCGGCGTGGCGAACCGATCCAGCGCGGCGCCGGAGGCGCGGGCGTTCAGGCCTTGGGCGGCGTCCAGCCCCGCCTTGCGCACCCGGTCCTCCTGCATGGCGCGGGCGGTTGCGACGCGCGCCCGGGCCTCGGCCGTGCCTTCGGCGGGCGGGGGCAGGGCCATGTCGGCGGCGGTGACCGGCGGGGTCTCCACCGTCAGGTCGATCCGGTCGAACATCGGACCCGAGACGCGGTTCTGATAGTCGCGCTGGCAGCGCGGCGCCTTGCCGCACGCCCCGCGCCCGGCCCCGCCCATGCCGCAGCGGCACGGGTTCATCGCCGCAACGAGCTGGAACCGCGCGGGATAGCGGATGTGGGCGTTGGCGCGGGCGACGACGATTTCGCCCGTCTCCAGCGGCGCCCGCAGCGAGTCCAGGGCCTGGGCCGAGTATTCCGGCAGTTCGTCCAGAAACAGCACGCCATTGTGCGCCAGCGACGCCTCGCCCGGCTTGGCGCGCAGTCCCCCGCCGGTCAGGGCCGCCATCGAGGCGGAATGGTGCGGGCTGCGGAACGGGCGATCGCGGGTCAGGGCGCCGCGTTCGATCAGGCCGGCGACCGACCAGACCATCGAGGTCTCCAGCAGTTCCTGCGAGGTCAGGGGCGGCAAGAGGCCCGGCAGCCGCTGCGCCATCATCGACTTTCCCGACCCCGGCGGGCCGATGAAGAGCAATGTGTAGCTGATTTGTAA
>NZ_JZRG01000033.1:0-12172 GCF_000964075.1 Brevundimonas sp. KM4
AGGAAATTCTCAGGGGCACGTCAACATCAGCCTGCAGGCAATCGGTGTGAAGCAGGGTGACTGGGGTCTGGCTATTCATGTTGATTGGCCGATCGCCTAGCGGACCGGGCCGTTGGTGAAGCGACGGTCAAGCCAGTCGGCAACCTTCTCCAGATCGTCCGCTACGCCGCCACCGGCGGCAGCCTTCTGCCGGACCTGAGCCAAAAGTTCTTCGCGGTCGACGTAATCGACGACCTTGGCGTAATCACCGCGCAGGCCTGCCGGTCCGAACTTTGCCCGGGCTTTAAGTGCGATCAGATCGAGGTTGGACTTTAAGCGGTTGGCCTTGTCCGAGATCACGCGACAGTTGCCAACGACGTAACCCTTGTTCGGGTTGATGCGATCCAGCGAAGGCGATTCGGGAAGCCGACCCTCCCCGATGACCAAACGAACATCCAACACGGGACAGAAGGTCGGGATAATGACCGCCTGAAGCGGAAGGTCGAAAGCGATGCGCAGCTTTTCCGCGCGCTTCTTCGCGCGGTGGCGCACTGCCCATTCCGGCTGTTCGCGACCGCGACGGCGCAAGTAGTTGCGCATATATGCAGCGTTGCAGCCGGCGCACGCTTGCCGGTTTTTGGGCGTTCCGTGATCCGGACAAATCGCCGGAAGAAGAGTATCACCGTACATCAGCACATCCTTTATCGATGATGCTATATGACATCGATGGTCTTAACGGTCAACAATGCCCGCAAAGAAGAGTGACATTCAGCTTGGCGTCCTTGTCACGCCGGCCCAACTACGAGCAGCGCGAGGCCTCCTGAACTGGTCGGTTGCGGAACTAGCGGAGCGAGCCGGCTTGGCTCTTGGCACCGTACGGAAGGCGGAGAACGCGCGAGATTTTATGTCTGTTTACAGGCCGAACGCCGAGTTGCTGCGGTCGACCCTCGAAGGTGCCGGCGTAGCCTTTATCGATGCTGACGACATGGGTGTCGGGGCACGCCTTATCGATCCAACCGTCGAGCCGACGGGGTTCAGGCGTTCCTGAGCAGACACGACTGACCTTGGACCGGCGATGCACGTTCTTGAGGCGAAGAACCGGGGTCGAACGTTGGCGCTGGTGGCAAAGGACATAGTGCCAAGGCCGGCAATCGCGCCGAGCGCTGTTATGGCGCAAACACACCTTGAGGTCTGAGACATAAATCGTTGTTCTTGTTACGTTCTCTGTCATGGAAAACGCAACCTACAACCGCCCCAACACCGTTGCCGGTCTCATGGAGAAGCGCCGCGAACTCGCCGCGCTCCTGAAGCGTGTGCGCGCGGAAGAGAAGAAGATCGTCTGCGACCTCGATCATATCGATGCCGCGATCCGTCTCTTTGATCCGACGGCCGACACGGACCGCATCGTCCGCCACCCCACCAAGCACCGCGCCAAAAAGGGCGAAGTCGTCCGGTTGGTCGTGGGGATGCTGAAAGACGCGGACCATCCGTTGACGGCCCTCGACATCGTCCATGCTCAGGTCAAGGCGCGTGGGCTGAAGGCGGATGACGCAACCCTCGTTACTATGCGCAAGCGGATAGGGGCCTGCCTGACCAAGCTGAAGAACGACGGCGTCGTTCGGGTAGTGCCGCTGCCGGGATTGTATCAGGGTTGGGAGATGGGTCGATGACCCCGATCCAGTTCTGGCGTGGACAGCACCTCTATCAGATCGCGCCGGCGCGCGAGGGCGACGGCTTCATTGGCTTGCGTAGCGGTCGGGTCGTTGCAACGGCACCGAACGCTGCTGGTGTCATGCGGACACTAATCAAGGCGGCTGCATGGGTGCGCTAAACTGCCCGAGCCAGCGCGATCCACCTATAGGAGGATCGCGATCGCCGTCCAAAATGCGACAGGGCGTGGGACTGACCATCGAGATCGTGTCCCCATGACGCGAGAACATCTCAACTTAAGGGAAATCGTCCACGCCAACCACCGGCATTGACGGCAATTCTCTACCGCTCATCCCTGAGGATAGTTGTGTTGGGTGGGTTCGTCTCACAACTGGCTTCGATCCACACCCGCTGAGAGGGCTGCATCACCAGTAGGCTCTCACTCATATCAATTATGAACCTTTGCCGCGTCTCCCCGATCCGCGCGGTCCCGCAATAGCGGGCTTGTTCATATAAGCCGGGAAACTTCTTCACATAGATGATTGTCGCGCGCTGATTTGTACGATCCCTCAGTGCGGTCTCTAGTAAAGTGACCATCATCTCATCCATTTGACGCATCGCGCGCTCAACACGCGCCTGCCCCAGAGCGGGCATTGCGGCGCCACTGACGAGGATCGCCGCCATCGTACCAATCAATATCGTTCTCATCAGCGTTTCCCATTCACAGCACTCAGGATGCCGATGAGAAGCCCGATGATCGCCCCGACAGGACCGGCGACGAAGAAGCCGACCACTCCGAATATGATGCCCATCAGGCAACCCATTTTGCACCCCTCTTCAGATAGGACATCTATGTCCTAGAGGGGTTACCGCTCCGCTAACACCATCGCGCCGATGGAATGGGAGAAAATCGTCGGCGCTAACATCAAGCGCCTCCGCAAGGAGCGTGGGCTGAGCCAGGAGGCACTTGCCGGCGAAGCGGGCCTTGCGATGCGCCATATCGGTCGGATCGAACGCGGGGAAGGTAACCCGACGGTGTCGATGATGGACAAGATTGCGACTGTCCTAGGTGTTCATCCAGCCGCACTGTACGCCGAGGTCGCTACCGGGAAATCTTGACATTTTGCCGCCAGTCCGCTATATCTTGTACCAAGTAGAGATCGAACTCAAATGGAGGCCAGTATGACCCGCGAAGGTTTTCCTTGGGGCTAACCCCCAGAATATGATTTGAAAAGCAGCCGAAAGGCTGCTTTTTTTATGTCACTTTATGGGGAGTGACATATGGCATACAGGAGTTGGAAAGAAAGAAAGTCGATTATTCGCGCCATTATAGCAGATGGCGATAATCCTACACTGGACTCCTTCAAATTAACTGAAGAAGAGGCGCGATTTTTTAGGTCTCGCGCTGACGCTGCGATCTTAAAAATCGTAAAAAGCACTTCTGTTTTCAAATCGAACTACAGCGTAATTAAAAAAGACCTATTCCTGCCGACTATAATTTTAGTGTCTTTCATAATAGCTGCATCTGTTACTTCAGGAATACTCCTTTTTTACAACATTTCTGATGCAAATAGGACTGCGCCAATAGTAGCGTGCGTGACTGCCGCCGTAGCGGCGTTGGGATGGGGGGTAACATCCAGCGTTTCGCACGCAAATTCTGTTCGGCAAAACACAACAAATCTTTTATTCGCTCGATTTAGCCAATCAGCTTATAAGGATTCCATCCATACATTTCATAAGGCATTTGGATACGGAGAATTTCCTCTTGTAACCTTACCTGAAGTCCGGAAACTACAAGCCTCCTCAAGTGAAGAAGACCAGAAATCGGCTGCGTCGGTTTTTTACGTACTCAACTATTTTGAATTTATATCCGCCGGAATTCATAAAGGCGAGATAGATATCAATATCGTTAGAGACCATATGCGGGGAACTTTTATATATTATTTCGATAAATGCATACCCTTGATCAATGATTGCAATAAACAAAATAGAAAATCGGCAGAATACTTTATCAAAGTCACATCAAGTTTCAGAGAGCCGTAATTTATCATCGCGGTTCGGCGCGTGAGCAAATCCAAATCATGAACTTGCTGCAATCACATGCCCCGCCCCGCTGATCTCCCAAGGATCGATGCGCCATCCGGTCGCCATCAACGCGGCCGCCGCCAAGTTGACCGCCGGCTCGTCCGGCACGTCGCTGGGCGCCCGCAGGTCACGAGCCTGGAAAGCTGCCAGCGCCAACGACGCGTCGTCCATATGCGTGGCCGCTTTCGCATGGCCTGAGACGAACGCCTCCCACACGAACAAGCCGCCCCGTTCCTGAAACGCTATCGGGCTGGTGGTCGCGAGCCGCTTCTTCGTATGTTGCGCGATCTGACTGAAGCACCACGGCATTAGGCCCAGCGCTGCGCCAAGAGCCCCGCAGCCGGCGCCCGCAGACCACGCCCGATTGAATGTGACCTCTGCGCCCAGGCGACGGCTTGTGATCCGCTTCAGGTCCTCACGACGGGGCGTCCAGATCGGCGCCTCGAAGCCGAGCGCGACGGGGATGCCCTCGTTGAGCGCGTCTGCAACGTCGCGCATGGCTGCATCTAGGTGCTGACCTGTGCCTGATCGACCACTTGAAGAGGCCCAGCCGATCTTCTCCGGACCGCCCACATCAACTGCTAAGACTAGCATTTCGCGGCCAGTTCGGCGCTGTTCATCATCGTATCCCCAGGTGGCTTCGATCAGGAATTCGAAACTGAGGTGTAGGAGTGGGAAAGGTCCAGCGACTTTACCTCCATCATCATCATGACGGAAAAGAACCAAGCCGCTGAGAATGAGCCGCGTGACACCTTGTTGCGTAGGTTTCGCTCATTTTCTTCGATGCCATGATCCCACATCAGGCCGGCTAGGGACTCGTAGGTTAGCCGGCGCTTCGCCATCTCAGCCTTCAGCAGGCCTTTGGCGACACTCATGCCCCCAGCCTCCATGGACGCCGCGTTGGCCTTGGAATCGAAATCATCTTCGGGCTCGGTGCCGTCTGGCCCAGATTTAGGCATCATCATTCTCCGCTGCGAATGACATCATAAATGGTGTCGTATGGCTTGACAACGGCAGCCATTTCCGTGCAAACGACATCATATATGGTGTCATTTGCACGGAAAGGACGGTTTGAGCCAGCATTTTCTCCTCTCAGCAAAGTCGCGGACGATCTCCGTCCGCGACGTCGCCCGTCTGGGCGAGGATGAGGCGTATGCGATGTTCAAGACCATCCGGTTCGCCGAGAACGACGGTGAACCCTATTGTCCGCACTGCGGAATAGCCGCCGTTTATGAGTACGTGCGCGCCGGCTCTTCAAATGCCAGGACTGCGAGAAGCAGTTCTCTGTGACGTCCGGCACGGTCTTTCGCAGCCGGAAGATGTCCTATGCCGACATGATGCTGGCGGTGGTCCTGTTCGTGAACGGTGTGAACGGGAACGCGGCCCTGCGGATGAGCCGCGACCTGGGCTGCTCGTACAAGACGGCCTTCGTCATCTGCAAGAAGCTGTCGCGGGTTATGGCGGCGATGCAAGCCGAGTCAGTTCTGACGGGGCAGGTCGATATTGACGGCGTCTATATCGGCGGTTCCGTGCGTCAGGAGAACCTCGTGAAGGATCGCAAGACGGACGGACGCAAGCAGTTCAACACGAAGCGGCGCTCCATTGTGACGGCCCGCGAGCGGCGCCCCGGCGGCCGATCCCGAGCCTGGGTCGTCGCTAATGAGAAGGCCGCCGATCCGTACATTAAGAAGGCGGTCAGCGCGGCAGCGCAGGTCGTGACGGATGAATCGCCAGCCTATTCTCGCTATTTTCTACACTTTGCCGATCATCAGACCGTCAATCACAGCGTCGGCCTGATGGTCGATGGCGTCCACAATAACCTCGTCGAGGCCCAGCACGCCCGCATTCGACGCTCTGAGCGCGGTGTCTATCTCCACATCAACGGCGCCCACGCCCAGCGCTTCGCTGACGAACTGTCCTGGCGCGATGACTTCCGCCGTCTCGATAACGGCCAGCAGTTCCGGATGCTGCTGGGTAACGCGCTCGATCTCACCCCTGATGCAGAACTTGTCGGCTACTGGCAGGCGCGGCCCGAACGTGTACGCGACCTAAACCGCCGGCGCGCACTAAAGGCGCTGACGCTGAAGCGTAAGGGGAAGGGGTCGGCGCCCATTTCGACCTACTCACAACCTGCCAGCGCGTAGGCCGTCCTTCGATCTCAACGACCACACCGTCGCTAACACGCTCCTTCATCGAGGTCCTGACGGCGCTATCCAGTTTGCCCATCGCGCCGTTATCGCTGACATCGACTTCCATCTCGCTGGCGATCACCTTGGAGATTTCGCGGGTCGTCATAGGCTCGTTGCGGCGCCGGAGGGTCTGATACGCTGCCTTGGCTATGACGCCCTTCCGTCGCGTCTTGCGCGGATGTAGGGGCGTCAGATGGTGGGGCGTCCACTCTGGATCGACGTGGAGACGGAGCAGGTAATCCAGCCGCTCCTTTTTCTCGCGCAGGACCCGTTTTCGCGCCTGGATGCGGCGGTCGGCTTCCGCCAGGGCTTTCAATCCCACGATCGTTTCCGTGGGCATCTCGGCGCGTTCGTATTCGCCCAGGGCGAGGCGGTAGTCGCGTTCGAGGGCGATGCGAATTTCGTGAAGGCTGGACATGGCCTCAACCTGCCAGCGGAACCGTAGCCATAATCCGATCAATCATGCTGAACGGGCAATTATTACCCGCATTGCGCGAGGACTCGAAAACAGCACGCGAATCGGCCAAGCTGACCTGCGTCGGCGAATCGACCAACGGTTAACAAATCGCCCACCACAATATGTTGTGGGTATCTCGGTTGAATCTACTAGACTCTGGCAAAAAGGCGCCTTAGCTGAGTCCGAGTGAACACGGTTTCGCCAAAGGAGGCGCTGGGAACGAAGTAGGAACTGAATGTCTGGGAGGGGACCTGCATGTGCAGGGGGATGCCGAGACGGCTGAGAGGAGCGGCGGGCCAAAGTTTCTGAGGCCGAGGACCGACCGCCCCCCTCTCGACAGCACCGAGATACGACGCTGTGCGAATCAGATTGCTCGCGCGTGCTTAGCACGCAAGTCGATCTATCCACAGCGTCTCCTTTTCAATGTGAATCCCGTGGAGGGATTCACCAGGAGACCTACGCAATGGCTACTCATAAGCCTGGATCAAGCACGGGCCGCAACGGCGGCATCTTCCAAGAAATCGGCCCGCGTGGCGGTGCCCGGCCCAACTACACGACAGTGCCGGATAACCATCGCCTGCCGCCGACCACGTCGCCAGGGGCCACGTGGAAACCGACTCACCGCACTCCCAATAGCGACCGCTAAGGGAGGCGATGATGGTCGAAATCCCCCAACGTCCAATGGTCCCTGAAGTGCCGATGCGGCCGACCTATCCTACGGCACCGTCGCGTCCCTCCGGACCGACTTATCCATCGCGACCGATCCAACCGATCCGTCGCTAAGCCTATGGCGGCCCACGCTCAAGGCGTGGGCCGTTCCACCATCTATCGAGAATTCAAATGGCAGACGTACAAGTAAGCTGCATCAAAAAGCAGCCTCGCAACGACCCCTACGAGGGGATCACTCATCTGGGCGGAAAAGCTGGCGGCGGTTGGAAATGGACGCGACAGGAAGTGATTTCTTCGATCGAAGCCAAGACCAACACATTCTTCACGTTGGTGAATGGCAATCGCGGCGACATCGGCGTGGTCAACGGCGCGAGCGGGAAATACCTCCGCACATACGCAGACGGCAAATGGAACGATAACCTGCTCTCCCTGCCGGAATGCCCCTAAAGGGAAGGGGGTGTGGATCACCACACCCCTTTTCGTTCAGTCCCGATGGAGTTGAATGATGTCCGATAGCCAGTTTTTGTTTGATTCCAGCGGTAATTGGATTGCCTTCCGCCTCGATCAATTTGTGTGGGACGCCGATATGAACTGGATCGGCTGGTTGCCGTGGGACGACGGCCACATCGTCAGCGTGCGTGGCGACTATATCGGCGACATACATCCCGGAGATCGCCTTTTCCGGAACAGCTATTCTCCATATCGCGGTTACCCTGGCTATCCAGGTTATCCGGGCTATCCGGGTTACCCTGGTTACCCCGGTTTTGCGGGCTACTCAGGGCTACCGAGTGGCTGTTCAGATGTGAATTTGAAACAGTTCCGGACGTAGGTGTGTTTGCGCCATAACAGCGGCGCCGAGCCTCTAAACGATTGCGCCGGGGTCAGCATCTTGTTTTGCTTTCGCCTGCATGCGCTGCACGGCGCGGTCATGAACATGTTCGGCTACGGACGCCGATGATCGGGACCGTATCGCCTTGGCCCTCGAAAGTTACCTAGTGCGGCGCATGATCTGCAATTTGCAGACGCGCGGTTACGGTGCCTTGGCTTTGGACCTGCTGGACGTGTTGGCCGCCGTGCCAGTAGGCGAGCCCGCCGCACCGGCAATCATCAAGGCGCTGGATCAGCCGCCCCAATCCGCCATGCAATGGCCGGACGACGCGCTGTTCAAGCATGAATTTACGAACCAGCGGTTCTACGGCAGCTTGCGCAAGGACAGGGTGCTGATGATCCTTCAGGCGATCGAGGAACGAAACCAGAAGGCCTCGACCAAGTCGGAGCCCGTCCTCGCGTTTGATTTCTCCAAACTGACAATTGAGCACATCCTGCCGCAGACTTGGCGGACCCACTGGCACTTGTTGGGAAGCGTCGCCAGCCATGAGCGCGACATCGCGCTTCATGGCGTCGGGAACCTGACGCTGGTCAGCGACAAGCTGAACCCATCGCTTTCCAACACGCCGTGGTTGCCCACGGCTGCGTCGAAGAACTCGAAGCGATCCGCGCTTGAACAACATAGCCGTTTGGACATGAACGCCCGGCTGGTCCGCGACCATCCAGAACGCTGGGATGAGGCCTGCATCAAGCGTCGCGCAGCCGAGTTGTTCGAGATCGCCAAACACGTCTGGCCTGTCCCTAGCGACATATTGTAAGGTATGGGGATACGGACGTTGAACCGACACCACCGCCCTATCCGTGCTGAACAGCACGGGATCATGACCTACGAATTAGCGTCACAAACGGCGAAATCGAGGTGTCGTGCCTCGTTGACACCAGAGACAGCTTTTGCTGGCGCACTCTATCAGTTTCACTGACAAAGGTACCCGTTTGGCCGTCATAGCGTGTCAGGCAAGGTGACACCTGCCTCGGCTGCTGCGATATTTATGGCCGGTTTGGCTGACACAATCCGCGCGTAAATCGCTTCAGACACCCTTAACCCGGTGGGACAGACTGGCAGTGGAGCCATTTGGCGATGGTCGCATGCTGGGTGCTTGTCACTTGAAATCGTCCTGCCGTGAGACGGCTTCGGCGAACGATTGATGCTCCAAAATTGTTCTTCGGAAGCATTGCGAATGATCCCGAACCAAACCGCTAAAGCCGGTAACTTATTGGTTTTGCGCGGAATTATTTGGAAGGATGGTTAAGCATCGATAACCGGGCAACGCCACCCGGATGGGCGTTGTCAAACTGCTGATATTATTGAGAAAAATGGCGCACCCGGAGCGATTCGAACGCCCGACCCTCAGATTCGTAGTCTGGGAAAATATGCCCGATTTTCTGCACGTTAGAATCATCAATCCTGTAACGAGCGCCAATCGCGTGCTGCCCCAAGCCTCATGTTATGATCCCCTCAGGCTCTATGCAGCGGTGCCTAGATGAGTGTCGGACAGAACTTTTGTGCTTTCGGATGGTGTCAAAAAACTCACCAGACCTTCAAAAGGCAGTGGTCGCGAGACCCAGTAGCCCTGGATGGTGTCACATCCCAGAGCCGACAAGGCGTCAAAGACTTCCTCGGTTTCAACGCCTTCTGCGACGACGGTCATGCCTAAGCCGTGGGCCAGATCGACGGTGGATTTGATGATCAGGCGATCACGCGGGCTGTTGACGACATCAAGGATCAGGGACCGGTCGATCTTCAGCTCGTCGGCGTTCAGCATTTTCAGATAGCTGAGCGAAGATAGGCCAGCGCCGTAATCGTCGATCGAAATCCGCACCCCCGCCGACCGATAGGCCGCGATCGCCTGGGCCGCGATCTTCGGGTTTTCGATGACGGCGGTTTCGGTGATTTCGAAGATCAGATCGGCGTCACAGCCCTCGATCAACTGGAGCGCACGCGCTTGGAAGGCCTCGTCCACAAGGAGCCGTCCCGACACGTTCAGGGCGATGGCCAGATGAACGCCCCGAGCCCTGAGCGCGGCTTGATCTTCGATCGCCTTGACGATGCTCCATTCGGTGAGGGCCCTGATCTGTCCCGTCTGTTCGGCGATGGGAATGAAGAGGTCCGGCCCGATCCGACCCCGCACCGGATGATGCCAGCGGCACAGCGCCTCGACCGAAGCCGTAGAGCCGTCCGAGGTCTTGCGCTTGGGTTGATAGTGCAGACTGACGTCGCCCGTGCGCAGGGCGTCGCGCAACTCCGACATCAGGGCGAGGTTGTTGTCGGGATCGACAAAAGTCGCCTCGTCATACAGCACCGTACGGTCGTCCGAGAGATCGGCCTGGTTTAGCGCCGTCGTAGCCCGTTCGATCAGGGCGTCGCCGCTCGCTGATTGCCTATCCTGTGAGGCGCTGCCGATGCGGACGAACAGATCCAGCGGCTGGCCGTCGACTGTAAAGGTGGTTTCCACGGCGCGAAGAGATCTGGCCAGGGCGTGTTGCTGATCGGCGGACAGATCGGCCCGCGAGAAGGCGAGCACCGAGGACGCGATTTGCGCCACCAGGTCCACTTCGGCCAAATCGGCCAAGCGATCGGCAAGCTGGACCATCAAGGTGTTGGCGACGTCATAACCGACGACCCCGCGCATTTCCGCATGGCGATCCACGCCGATCGCAAAGACGGCGACGTTCGTCTCGGCTGTGGCGATGAGATCGTCGATGCCCGCCAGCAGGGCTCGGCGGTTTGGAAGCCCGGTTTCCGGCTGATGCATCGCCAGATGAAGCAGGCCGGCCTCTCGCGCCCGCACGATCGCCTTAGCCTGCCTCGTCAGCTCGACGCGGGTCGCCCAGATCGCCATCAGTGTCTGCGTGAAAAGAAGCGCGGCGATGTCGATGCTAACCGGCAACAAGGCCTGAAGCACGACCGGCGCGATCACGATCAAGGCCGTGACGGCGACATGGCGCACGACTAACCGCCACAGAGCAGCGCCCCCGCTTCTGACGGGCTGCAGCGCCGCGACGAGTCCGGCGCAGAGGATCAGAAGAGCCAGCGGGCTGAGGCTGATCAAGGCCCGTCCGCCAGCGATACTTTCGTAGGCGAGGGCGTGGATGATGACGCCGGGCAACAGCCCGACGGGCGTGGCGAACTCGTCGCCGAGTTCCAGGGCCGTCGCCCCCATCAGGACCTTCTTGCCGCGCACGAGCGAGGGGTCGAAGCGGCCGCTATAGACGTTCTCGAAACTGAGGTGGGGGATCGATTTCTGCTCGATCCCGAAATCGACGGTGAAAGCGCCCTGACGCACCGAGGCATCGGCCAGCAGGGCCGCGACCGATGGCGGCGCGTCTTCTGAGGCGCCGTAATCGTAATGGCGCACCCGTCCGTCCCCATCCACCGGCACATTGACCGACGCGAGCAACGACTCGTTCAGAAGCGGCCCGATCGGGCGGTTGCCCGATCTGCGTCTTTCGCCGGCGCCATATGACTCCATCTGCTCAAAGGTCGCCAACGCCACCTGGCCGGGGTGGCGCGATACCGCCGCCGCCAGCGCCTGATCGGACGCGGGGTTCGACGGCGCGCTGAAATCGACATCAACCGCGACCAGGGTCGCGCCCGCCAAAATCAGATTGTCGATCGCCTGGGCATACCGTCGCCGATCCCATGGCCAGGTCTCTGCGGCGATGAGGCTTCGGGAATCGATCTCGACGATCGTCAGACTCTGGCTGGCAGGTCGCTCCAGAACCGAGAACCGCGCAGAGGCGATGACGTCGTCGAGGGGCCGGAAGGCGTTCGCGAGCATTCCAATGCCCGCGAACGCCAGGATCAGCACGGACCAGATGACGACAGAAAGTCGACGTCGACCGAGTTCATCAGCAGAAGCGCGCATGGTCACCGCTTCGGAGGCCGAGGACCACCCTTGCCGGGATCATCCCCACCCGGGTTGCCATTGCCGGGGTTGCCGTTGCCGGGGTTGCCGGCACCAGGGTTGCCATTGCCGGGGTTGCCGGCACCTGGATTGCCGTTGCCGGGGTTGCCGGCGCCAGGGTTGCCGTTGCCGGGGTTGCCGGCGCCAGGGTTGCCGTTGCCGGGGTTGCCGGCGCCTGGATTGCCGTTGCCCGGATTGCCCGAGCCCGGGTTACCGTTGCCGGGGCTGCCATTGCCCGGATTGCCATCGCCTGGATTGCCGTTGCCAGGGTTGCCGTTGCCGGGATTGCCCGAACCCGGGTTGCCGTTGCCCGGATTGCCCGAACCCGGGTTGCCGTTGCCGGGGTTGCC
>NZ_JZRG01000034.1:0-342 GCF_000964075.1 Brevundimonas sp. KM4
TTGGTGGAGCCGAGGGGACGGCCGTGTGGTCGCTTTCGTCGGTCATGGTGGCAGTGCGCGACTCGGTTGGTTAGGAGATCTCCAAGGCTCTGATCGGACGGGGAGAAGGTCAACGTGTGGAAGCTGGATCATGTCGTCCCGGCGTCCGATGTTGACGCCGAGGAGCAGCGGCTCGCCGATGTGCTGTCCAAGGCGGGCTACGACGTCAGGAAGCTGTCGCTGAACGCGCTGGCGCAGCAGGTGCTGGCCGAGCGGGCGAAGGCGGTAGTGATGGCTATCGGTATCCAGCCGTCGAACTGGCCGCACTACCCGCTCGGCAATGGCGGCGTCGAGGTGCGCTTC
>NZ_JZRG01000035.1:0-2238 GCF_000964075.1 Brevundimonas sp. KM4
GGCTTCGGGTTCCGCGTTCGTTGGGTTGAAGTCTCACCAAACGGTGTGTTCTGTGGTGGAATGCATATCCTTTCGTAGACGAGTCGGGCACAGCCCCGAGACCGCAGGATACGAACTCCCGCTACTTCGTGATTGGCGGGATCATCATCCCTGAAACGTCATGGGCGCGAATGCGGGACGGCCTAATGGGGATCAAAATCCGTCGCCAAATTCGGGGAGAGATAAAGTGGCGATATTTCGCTCCCCAGAATGATGATGCCCGCAATCCGATGCGGGGGATGGCGATGGATGACAGGAACTCGATCCGAGAAGAAATCTACAAGTTGATGGCGTCCGAAGTGGCTGTGCGGACAATCGCCTGCGTCGCATCTCGGGAAGGTGCCTACGCGATCGAAAGCGTAAAGACACAGGCTGACCTCTACCACGGCACGTTCAAGCCCGTGACGGAGAGGTTCCAATATCACCTCAATGACGTGGGTAAGATATCTGGCCGCAAAGAGTGGGGCATCGTTGTCGGTGATCATCGCGGTGCGAATGACGATAAGCGATTGAGGAGCTACCACGAGCAGCTTCTGCACTCGAACTCTGGCACAACGTCAAATTATAAGAATCTGATCGAGGGATTATTCCTACATCCGTCGAACTTGAGTATCGGAATCCAGCTTGCCGATATGGTTGCCGGAGCGATTTGGCGTAAGTTCGAGCGCAACGATGATCAGTATTACGAGATGCTCAAGCCGAGCTTGAGGAAAAACGCGCAAGGTTCAGAAGATGGCTACGGGGTAGTCAAGTTTCCTACGCGAGGATTTATATAGGAGAGAAGGGACGCCGAGTGAGACCATAGTCTCAACGTGCTATGTGACGCACTCTCGGCGCGCAAATCATCTCAATTGCCCGAATCGCTGTCAAGAAATATCGGGTCTGGCGTTATCAGATGGTCCAAGTTGAGATCATATCGGACCTTTTCAATCGCTTGCAGAAGTGTTGCGGCGCGATAGCCCCTTCCGTAAGCGGCAGCGGTCTCTCCAGCTTCGCTCCCGCTGCCTGATGACCAGCCGCCGAGAGCGAGGGCGACCTCATGCTCGATGCGGGCCTCGCGCAGCGCGTCCCGGTAGCAATGCCGGAAGGAGTGGAAGCAGGTCTTCTCGCGAGTTGCCCCAGCGCGCTCAAGGAAGCGTCTGAACCACTTGCTGAAAGGGTCACTGTAATAGCCGGTGCTGGACTTCTGGAGTTCGGAAAATAGGCGCACGGCGCCAGCCGCTCGCCTCTGCTCCACGAAGGACAAGAACCCGATCTCGACCAGTTGGGGGTGGATGGGGATGAACCGTTCGCTGGCCGCTGTCTTCAGGCGTTTCCCGTTGTCGGCGTCAGACGGTCCTTCCGTCACAAAGAAGCAGTCCACGCAGTCGAGTCGGTGGATGTCCGCGACGTGTAGCTGGCAAATCTCGTTCATCCTCATGCCCGAGAAGAGGGCAATGAGGGGCACCCAGAACCGCCCACGACGGGGGTGCGCGTAGCCGGGTGTGGAGTATCCGGCCCAATCGTCAACGCAGCCTCGGTAGATCGGCGCATCGAAGATCAGGCGTAGCTGTTCGGCGGAAAATGGTAGGCGTTTATCCCGCCGTCTCACCCGGTCGATGACCTGAAGCCCCTTGGCTGGGTTCCGTTCGATCCAGCCCTCATTCTGGCAGAAGTTCATCACCGCCCGGAACTTGCACATGTAGCCGTTGACCGAGGCGGGCGAGAGACGCCCAGTCAGGCCCTTTTCCTTCGCCATCCGCGAAGCCGCGAGGGGTGACAGCTTCGGAAATTTCTTCTCGGCGTTCGCGGGTAGCCAAAGCAGCACATCGAGAAGCTCGCGTGACGCTTCCCGGTCAATGGAGCGGATCGTGCGCTTTTCGCCCCAAAGCCCCACCGTCAACTCGATGAGGTTCAGATAGTGGAGGTCCGTCTTGCGACTGCGCTGTTTCGCCGGATCGGATCGAAACAGTTCGAACGCTTGGCGAAGCGTCTTATCCGCTGGCAACGCCGGGGGCGTTGGTGCGAGCTTCGGACGCTCGGGCGTAGTCGGGATAAAGGGCTGAATGCCGTGGGCTTCGATGTCTCTCCATTGCTGCTCGAACGCTGCGGCGACGATCCGAGCTTTGCGGACAGCATCAGCCCGATAGCCGGTGCCGAGAGACTTCATGACCTCCGTCTTGCCGATGATCCCGGCCAACGAACGCGGAACCCGAAGCC
>NZ_JZRG01000036.1:0-4013 GCF_000964075.1 Brevundimonas sp. KM4
AGGGAAACCTGCTTCAGGGTCGGCGCCAATCTGACGGCGCGGGCGATATCAGGCAGCCCTTTCAACTGCGCCTCGGCGACCTGCGCTGTTGCGGCGGCGACGGCTCTGCCGACAGCCGTGACACGAACCAGATAGCCGCCGTTCAGCCAGATGGCCACGCCCGTCGGCGCCCCCCTCAACAGATCGGCCTCAAAACGCTGAGGCAGGACGACGACCCCGTCGACCACGCCGCGCCGCATCAGTTCAAAGCCCTCAGCAGGGGATGAAATCACGGCGGCGACCTCAATCTCGCGCGACGCATTCAGGTCTTCGACAAGAGTGCGCGTCAGCGTTGTCTGCGTCGGTGTCGCTATGGCGATGGGCAGTCCCGTCGCGGCCTGTCCGGCATAGGCGGCCGGATAGTAAAAGGCGTAAAGGACGACGGCCAGGATCAGCAGACTGCTGACCGGCCGCGCACGCGGCAGGTTCCGGAACGTCGCGGCGAAGGCGGCGATAACGCCCTGTTGCGGGAGCGGAAAGTTCAAATTCTCCGGCTTTGGGACAAGACGCGCTCGTACTCGGATGAAAAGCGCCGAAACGATCAGACCGAGCACGGTGACGCCGCTCAGAATCATCAAGTCTCGCCATGCCGATGCGGAAGTCGCACCCGTGACCAGCTGGCCCGTCTGCAGCCGTAGATAGTGCGTATAGGGAAGGATATCGCTCCAGATCCGAGCGAAGCGCGGCCCATGGTCCAGCGGGAGAGTGCCGTTGGAAAAGGCGATAGCCGCACCCGAATAGATGGCGGTGGCCGAGAACGCCATATCCACCTCGCCAAGCGCGGCGACCAGAAAAGCCGACAAGACAACGCTCACCGCCATCAAGGCGAGCATGCCAAGGATCAGCAAAGGGAGAGAGCCTGCTACACCCCAGCCCCGGACGCCGCTGAGCCAGGCGATCCAGGCCAACCCCCACAGGCTGAAGACCACGAAGTGCGGAATGAGTCGCCCGATCAGAGCTGTTGTCGTGAAGCCGCCCGTCTCGGCCTCGAAGCGCTTGAAAGAGCCGCCCTGCATTTGCCGACCAACCGCCAACACCGCGGAACAAGCCGCCAGCAGATGAAGGACCCCCGGCGCCAGAAGTCCGCCGAGAAAAAGCTCGAAGCTGAGCTGCGGATTGCCGACGATCGACACCTGGACAGCGGAGAGTTGCAATGCGGTTTCGGGCAATCCTCTCTGGCGCGCGCGTTCTTGCAACTGCTGGCCGGCCGCTGATGCGATGGCCGCGCTCTGCCCCAAGGCCGACAAGGCGCCGACCGTCTGGAAGGCGCCATTGAACGACACGGTCACCTGTTCCGGCCGACGAAACGCCCCGTCAGAAAAATCTGCTGGAAAATGAGCGACGCTGTAAATCTCGCCACGTCGCATCAAGGCCATGGCCTCCGTCATCGTCGCCGGAGCATGGGTCACGCGAACACCGGCGCTCGCCTCCATGTTGCGAATTGCGGCGCGGCTGAAGGCCGAATTGTCTTGATCGACCACGGCGACCGGGGCCTGACGGATCACTCCAGGGGCCAGCATCGCCGCGATGACCATCAGCAGGATCAGCGGCAGGCCAAAAGCGACGAATGCGTCCCACCGTCGGGTCACCAGGACGCGCGCCTCGTCCCGAACGGCCGATACGAAGACGGCCGCGAGGCGTCTCACCGTGCGGACCAATCGAACAGCACGCTCATGCCAGGCCTCAGGCCGCTGACAGGTCGAACAGGCTTGGCCTTGACCTGAAAGCTTCGCACGTCATAGCCGCTCGACTGCCGGGTTGAGCGCCAGGTGGCGAACTCGCCCTGAGGATTGATGGCGGTGATCCGGAAGGCGACGTCAGCGAGGCCGAGTGCGGGCACGTCGCCACGCACGATCGCGCCGATTTTCAGATCGCGAAACTGATCCTCGCGCACACTGAAGGTAACCCACGGGTCGCCGATGTCCACGATTGTGAAGACTGGCACGCCCGTGAGCACGAGCTCGCCGACATTGGCGAAACGCTCCGCAACCTCGCCGTCGTTTGGCGCAAGCAGTCGTGTCTCACCCTGGAGGCTTTGGACCTCGGCGACGGCGGCCTGCGCGCCTCGCACATTGGCGTCGGCAACGGATTTTTCCTGCGGCCGTGTCCCTGCCAACGCCTTCAGGTACTGCTGACGGGCGGCTTCGGACTGCGAGGCTGTAGCAGCGCGAGCGGCCACGGCTTCGTCACGGCGTTGGGCGGAAATCACGCCTTCGGCGAACAGGTTCTCCGCCCGCCGCGCAGTCTGGTCCGCCAAACGAGCCGTCGCCTGGGCGGCGCGCCAGACGGACTCGACCGACTGCACATCCTCGCGGCGAGCGCCTTCGCGGCTCATCGACTGAATGGCCTCACTCGACTGAAGCAGGGCCCGGGCCTGAGCCTCCTTTGCTGCAACCTCCGGGCTGCTCATCAGAGCCAACTCTTGACCTGCCTTCACCTGATCGCCCTCTGAAGCCAGGAAGCGCTCCACGCGACTGGGCACCTTGGTCGCAACAGTGAAGGTCTCCGCCTCGACCATGCCCTGAACCTGATCCCTGGCAGGACGGGCCGCGAGGAAGAGGCCCACGATGATGAAGCCGATCAGCAGCACGAGGCCGACGCCCACGATCACAGGCAGAATACGTCGCCGTGCAGACGTACGACTGGCCGCGATGGTCGGCGCACCGTTTGTCGGGGCATCGGCAAAGGGAGGCGTCTCGCTCATGGCGCGCTTATCCGGTCTTCGCGTTGCAGATAGTCGTTCAAGGTCAGATCGCTTCCCGACGCCGCCAGCAAGCCGGCCAGGCTGAGATCATATTCGTAAGCTGCTGCTGCGCGTTGCAAACGCGCGGCCCCCAGAAGATTGCGGGCGTCCACGACCGAGGCGGCTGTGGCCTCGCCTTCACGGAACCCAACCTCCTGAACTCTAAGATTCTCGCTGGCGGCCTCCAGGCTGCTGTCCATGCTCAGAAACTGACGACGCGCCAACTCCGCCTGATTATAGGCTCGCGTGACCAGCAATCGGGCGTCGTCTCGGGCCTGTCGTTCCACCTCCGCAGCAGCCGAGGCCTGGGCGCGTGCGGCCCCCAGCATGCGTCGTCGATCCACTGTCGAAATCAGTGTGTAACGGGCGCCGATCCCAACCGCCCAATCCGGCTCGGTCGGCAGAGCGTCGTCTGGGTTCAGGTTGTAGGTTCCGAATGCATAGACGGACGGCTTCATTCGTGACGCCGCGAGATCGGCGCCCGCCTCGGCCAGATCGCGCCCGGCTTGAGCCTGCGCAAGGCGAGCGTTCGTCTGGCTTGCCTGGTCAAGAAACACGCCGGCTGGACCGATTGGGTCACGGTTCACGAACAGGGGCGTGGTTGGAACGACGGCGCCATTGGTGTCAACGACCCTGGCGAGGGACGCCACGGCGTTGTCGTGCTCCAGTTCGGCCCTGTTGACCTGCCGCTCAGCCGCATCGCGGGCGACTTCGACCTGAAGCGTCTGGGCGTGGCTGAGCACGCCTTGCGATTCCAACAGTCGAGCGTTGCGCAAATGCAGATCGAAGCCGTCACGGGTCTCGCGTGCGATCTTCAGCGCCTCGGCGGCCAGCACCTGGCCAAAGTACGCCCGCGCCAGATTTACGTCCTCCAGACTGACCGCTTCCTGCTGCTTCGCCTGCGCCAGATCCACATTGGCCGCCGCCGCTCGTCGTAAGGCTGGAATTGCGCCGCCGGTATAGATCGGCTGAAGCGCCGTCACCGTGGGGCGAAAGGTCGTGTCGTCGACTTGCAATCGGACGTCTTGCGGCAAGGCGGCGAAAATTTCGGGAAGCGCCGCTTCCAGCCGCTGGCCGACACTTTGCAACACGTCACCCGGCACACCGGGCAAATCCGCGATGAGCCCAGGAATGGCGGCGCCGAGCTCGGCCTGTGCGCGGTCCAGCGTGTCGCCCAGCGAGAGATCGAATGTCTTGCGATAACGGATCAACTGAGCATCGAGCGCTACGG
>NZ_JZRG01000037.1:0-5897 GCF_000964075.1 Brevundimonas sp. KM4
CCACTTTTACGGGGGAAGATCACCGGACCCTGCCGAAGGCGTACTGGAGCTGAGAGCTGGTGTAACCCGTTCCGGTTCCCGGGTGGTTGAAGAGAAAATTCGAACCCGCGATCTGCTGTTTCTTGATGAGCTCGACCAGGCGGGTCTGCACCTTGCCCTTGATGCTCGCGTCGCGTTTGCTCTGTCTGAAAGACAGGTAGCCTTCCGAATACTCATGGCCGTGGCGCATACGGATGACGTCGCGGTAGCGCTGACCCGTCTCGCTCAAGAACTCGATCACACCGGCGAGGCCGGGATGTCCGAGCTCGCGGGCCCCCGCAATCATCAAGGCCACGTCCGCGTCAGACCAGAAGTCACGCGCAGGCAGTTTGGGTTGGGGGACGCGAACCTGCTCCATCGGATTGTCAGCGCGCCATCCACACAGCCTCGCCGTCTCAAGGAGGTGGCTCAAAGCCACGCGCATCTGCACCTTCTGGCACGGGCGGTCGTTGTACAGTTCCAAGAGCTCAGTGAGGGCGACTTGGTCGATCGTGGCGAATGACGGCGAACCATTGTCATCGGACCAACGCTCGAGCTTCTTGATGTTGTAGTCCACGCGCGCTTTGGATTCCGGCACCAGATCGGCATAGCACCGCGATTTGCGACCCTCGATCCGATAAAGCTCGGCCAGCGCCGCCACGGAGCGGTCGCCGCCAGGCGAAGAGAGCGCCGCGCGTTTGCGGTACAGCTCCAGTTGGTCGTCGAACAACTTGATGTCGCGTTCGATCAGCGTTGCGAGCTTGGACGTGTAGGGGCAGCCGTCGCGCATGCCGGTTGCCGGCAGGCGCCGCTTCGCCACCCAATGGGGCGGGCGTTCCTCATCTGGAACACAATAGAACACCAGATCGGGCCCTTCCGGATCGGTCTGGGTTTGAATGAAGTCTCCTAGTCGGGATTTGAACATTACCGTCTTTTCTAATCTGCGCCATGTTGGCTGTGAGGGTGGAACAAATCGGCGTTCCAACTTTCAACTATTCAGATCAAAAAATGGCGTTGACGCAAGCAAAACGCGCACATTTACCTTAACAAAATAGCCTTTAACAGCTACCTATAGTAAAATGGATCCTGTGACGGCAGGAACTCACCGCTAAAAAGCCAGATTTGAGTGGAAATTCACGCGAGCACTGGCAAAAAAACGATAATTATCGGGCCATCGGCTTTTCGAACGACTACGCGGCCTGAGAGGCTGAGGGTTTGCTTCTCCCTCAAGGGGTGCTTCAGTTCGTGACAACGAGGCGAACGCCGGGGCCGCCGTGCTCGTCGGCGCGAACAAACGCCACGCCCGCATCTTCCAAAACCCGCACCAAAAGCTTCGCGTTGGCTGCATTGATCGGGGCCGGACCGTCGACGGATTCGGCGCGATTGATGGTGCCTGGCGCCAACCCCGAGACCTGTGAGAGCGCGGCAACGGTCACCCTCACAAGGGCCCGTGCTGCACGTAGTTGCGCGCCCGTGGGGTGACCAACCGGATGAGATCGTTCTGCCATAGCTAATTAAACTTGACTCATTAACACAAGTTTGGCCCTTTGGAGTCGTTATGACAACGGAGATCATTATGACCCGATTCGCAAGGCCCAATGAATGTCCCATCCACGGCGCCGCCCTTCATCGGGCCGCCTGCCGCGAATGCAATGCCGCCTACATGCGCGGTTACCTCCGGCGTCGGGCAAGGGAACGGCCTGGACATGCGATCTGGGAACGGGCGCGTCGCCGTGCGGCGCGATTGGGTGTGCCGTTTGCGCTTCCCTCGAAAACGGTGCTGGTTCCCGAGATCTGTCCCGTCCTCGACATTCCCCTTACTGTCGGCGTTAAACGCGCCCCCAACTCCCCCTCGCTGGATCGGATCGTGCCTCGCCTGGGATATGTGCCGGGAAATGTGCGCGTGATCAGCGATAGAGCCAACCGGATCAAAGGAAGTCGGGCGCTGGAGGAGCTTCGTGCCCGCGCTGGCGTACCCGATAACCCTCATAGCAAAGACTATGCTCGGGCCGCCGCCTACCTCGAACGCGAGCTGTTGCTGCAGGAGGTGCGGGCCAAGGCTGCGGCCGGCGGCCGGGCTGCCTTGGAATGGGAGAGGTGGCCGTGTTCCTTGATCGTGCCTTTTCTCGCGGGCCGGTCATCTAGAGCGTCTTCTTAGGCTCTGGAGGTCGGACCGAACTGTCGTCGCCTGAAGGGCTGGGTGCAGAACGAACGGCGCGCGTCGTGAACGCGGGGCCCGCCCGAGCGCGCCAATGTCGCGTTTCTTGCTATCGACGATTAGCCTGGCATTATGGCTCTGAGGCTGGGCGCTGGAGCGTCGGCCCTTCCACCCACAAGCTATAGGTTTCCCCATGTCCCGCTTCGCGGCTGACGTTGGGCCGGTTGATCGCCTTCGTGGCGACGACGTGCCCCTGTCGACAACTCTATTCACCATCGTGCTCGACAGATCACCGGGGTTCGACGGCGTCGACTATGCCCCGACCAACGTCATTTCCCAAACCCCCGTGGCGGTGCATCTGGCGCGGTCAGGACAATGGTTGCGCAATCGTGAGACGGTGGTTTTGCCGCTGCGTGTGGGCAAGTGGGAGCGTCTATTTCTGGCGCTTGTCGACGAAGAGAACGTGGTGGTCGCGTTCGGCGCGGTTTTGATGGGGGGCGGGGCTGCTCCGTCCGGGGAGATCATCGCGCACGTGGACGACATCACCTTGCGGCACCGCAGGCCGAACTAATGAGCTGACAACGCGTCGATACGTTCTGGTGTCGGCTGACAGGGGGGCAGCATGGCTGCCCCAAGCTCCCGGGAGCACAAGAAAACCCTCCTATGCCCGTGAGACAATCGCGCGCCGGGCTGTCCGCTGACATCAAATTAAGATGCCAAGGAGGGGGGAGGGGGCGTGAGGGCGTGTTAGCGCCTCCGCGGCTGCCTGCAGGGTTTCGCGCTGGCGCAGAAGCTGCTCGCTAGGGACCTGACGGATGATCTCGCCAGTTCGAGGATCATAAATCTTGTAAACGTAACCTCCGTCACGCTCCTCGATCATCAACCGGGACGCGCCAGGGTTGTTGGCGCTTCGTTCTACGCCAATTTTGAGCGCGAGAGGCGACGCAGAGACAACGATGGGTTCGGCATCAAGCCTTCCTGTCACCGACGCTTGCGTCGGGGGAAACACCTCCATTGTAGCGGCTCCTTGAAGCGCCATGATGGCTGGATCAGACAAAGGAGTCGGAGGCGGTCGAAGCCGCCTCCGAAAGTTCGCTTAGCGGAATAGGCTAAGCATGATGCCCGACGATTGATTGGCAATCGAAAGCGCCTGGACGCCGAGCTGTTGCTTGGTCTGGAGGGCGGTCAGTCGAGCGCTTTCCTTCGCAAGATCCGCATCAACGAGATTGCCGATGCCCGTTTCCAGGGCGTCCTGCATCTTCGAAGTGAAGGTCAGTTGGCGATCAAGCGATTTCGACTTGGTGCCGAGATCGGCCAAAGTCGACGTGAAGGCAGTGATGGCCGCATCCACGTTCGCAACGGTGTACCCAGCGCCGGTGTCCGCCGCTCCAGCCGCCTTGGTGAAGGCGCCAGTCGTTGCATCCAAGGCGCCGCCGAACAGGATCGAAGAGCCGGCAGCCGCTCCGTTGGCTGCCTTGAGAACCAGGGTGCCGCCTGAGGTGTTGGTGGTCACGGATAGAGCCGTAGCACCATTTGCCTTGAAGAGGTTGACGCTATCGAACGTTGCGCCATTCAAGGCATTGTGGATTTCGCCCAGAATAGCTTCGAAATCGGCAGTCAACTTCTTGCCGTTGGCATTCAAGTTTGCCGGAGTAGCCGCATCCTTGCCAGAATCGGCGATGGCTACGGCAAGGCTCTTCAGCTCGGTCAAAGCATTCATCACCGTGTCGCCGGCAGCCATGGCCACGTCAACGATTGACTGCCCGCGCTGCATCGACTGCTTGACGGAGTCCAGCGCCGCCATCTCCGCACGCTGACCAGAGGCAATTGCGAATATAGCGCCATTGTCTTTGGCTGAAGCGACCTTCAAGCCGGTGTTGATCCGGGATTGAGCGACCGTGAGATCGCGGTTGGTCTGGTTGAGGTTTTGAAGCGCGACCAGCGCTCCGGTATTGGTGTTGACGGAATTCAACGCCATATTTTAATTCCTTCTAGAGAAGAGGCGCCGTTCTGACGCCCGGTGATCTCGCTCAAGACTCTGTGTGCGAGAAAAGAAGCGAGCGCGGCGAACCGCGCCCGCCAGCCGCTACTAGCGGAACAGGCTGAGCACGATGCTCGACGACTGGTTTGCGATCGACAGCGCTTGAACACCAAGCTGCTGCTTGGTCTGCAGTGCGGTGAGGCGCGCGCTTTCTTTGGCCAGATCCGCATCGACCAGGTTGCCAATGCCCGTTTCGAGTGCGTCCTGCATCTTCGATGTGAAGGTCAGCTGGCGGTCGAGCGACTTCGACTTGGTGCCCAAATCCGCCAAGGTGGAGGTGAAGCTGCTGATGGCGGATTCTACGGCCGTCACCGTTCGCGTCCCCGCAGGAAGGCCCATCGTCGCAGCCGTCGTGCTAGCAGCGGCGATTGGCTTGAGTTCGAACGCGGTCGTCGTAGAACTCCGCACGTTGATCGCGGCCGCGTTGGCGTCGAACAGGTTCACGCCGTCGAATTTGGCGCCGCGCAGGGCCGAGCCAATTTCAGTGACGATGGCGTCAAAATCCGCGTTCAGCTTGGAGAGTGTGTCGCTCGCTGCCGGAGCGTCCGCAATCGCGACTGCGAGGCTCTTTAGCTCCGTGAGCGCGCTCGTGACGGTTTCGCCGGCCGCCATAGCGACATCGACAATCGATTGCCCGCGTTGCATGGATTGCTTGACGGAATCGAGAGCAGCCATTTCTGCGCGTTGCCCCGAGGCAATAGCGAAGATAGCGCCGTTGTCCTTAGCCGATGAAACCTTGAGGCCCGTGTTCACCCGGCTTTGGGCGACCGTGAGATCGCGGTTGGTTTGGTTAAGGTTCTGAAGCGCAACGAGAGCGCCGGTGTTGGTGTTGATGCTGTTCAGCGCCATACGCCTGTAGTCCTTCTGGAAATGCAGCGCCATTCTGACGCCTGAGCCTTGTGCTCACATCGGAGCGTTCAAATGTCAGGCCGGGCGGACGGCTCCAGAAAGTTCTTTGTAATCAATCTCTCCTTTGCGCATACGGTCGGCACATTGCGCCACCTAGGCACGATGTGCCGGGTCCCCGAGGCAAAATCTGCCTACCTCGGAAGTAGTGGATGATTGGGCTGTTCGGCAGCAATCAGATCTCTAGCCGCCACCATGGCTTCATAATATTGTCCCGCCTCGGCATGCGCGCTGACCCGATCAAGGACTGCGTCGACACCGCTTCCGTATATTTCTTCACGCTCAGGCGCGACTTGGAGCTGACATATCGCAGCCTTCAGTGTGGCGGCGTTTCCCACATCTTCACCGCCGCTAAGATACATCGCCTGGGTGTAAATCGCCTCCGCGAAGCTAGGCTGCCCGACAACCTCTAAGCGATCCCTGGAGCGTAACATCCGCACAGTATTGTTGAACTGCAGGCGAATTTTGTGTGGCTGAAGATTTTCAACCCGAGCCCCGTTGATCATGACTTCCTCGCCAGGCTTCAGCCAGATGGTTAAGGCCAAGGAATCCTCCAGCATGTCGAGTTTGAGGGTCGAAAGAACCGCGTCCAGCCTCACCAGGCGCGAGGTGTCCTGAACGGACAGCCCTCGTCGCCATCAACGCCGTTCCGTAATCGAATGGCATCTCAAATCGCGGCGAGGATTACATAGGAACCGCGGGCGGGTATTTTATGTTCTCATCGAGCAAGGTCACGATAGAAACGCCCTAGCGGCGGGAACGACTGCTGATCCC
>NZ_JZRG01000038.1:0-71175 GCF_000964075.1 Brevundimonas sp. KM4
GTGGTGGAGGGGGCGACCCCAGACACCGGCCTTGCGTCCGCCCCCTCCACCACTTCGTGGTCCCCCTCCCCCGTGAACGGGGGAGGATGTTAGGGTGCGCCTTCCCTCCCTCCTTCGCCGCACGCCGTTCCGGCTGACGCTGCTCTTCCTGGCGCTGTTCGTGGCGGCGGCGGGGGCGATCCTGGCCTATGTCTATTTCGCCTCGGCGTCGGAGGCTCAAGGTCGGGCCAGGGCGGATGTGGAGATCGAGTTGGGCGCCCTGACGGCGATTCACCGCACGCGCGGCATCGACGCCCTGAACCAGGCCTTGGTCGAACGCTCCATTCGGGGCGGGCCCTATCTGTACCTGCTGACCGACAAGGCCGGAAAGACGATCACCGGCAACATCACCGAATCCCCGATCGACATCGACCTCAGCCTGCCGGCCGGCGCCAGCGACTGGGAGACCTTCCGCCTGACCGACACGGACGCCCAAGGCAAGGTCCAGCGGCGTCGCTCCATCGGGGTGATCACCACCCTGGCCGGCGGCGAACATCTGTTCGTCGGTCAGGACATCGGCGACATCGAGGCCTATCTGGCGCGCCTGACCCAGGCCCTGTGGGGCGCCATGGCCCTGGTCATGCTGCTGGGCCTGGCGGGCGGTCTCTACATCAGCCGGCGGGTCGAAAACGCCATGGCCGGGCTGAACCGCGTCGTGCAGTCGGTGCAAGACGGCGACCTCAAGGTCCGTGCGCCCGTGCGCCACACCGGCGACGAACTGGACGAACTGGGCCAGGGGCTGAACACCATGCTGGATCGGCTGGAGGCGTCCATGTCCTCCATCCGCCACGCCGGCGACGCGATCGCCCACGACCTGCGCTCGCCCCTGACGCGGATGCGGGCCAAGCTGGAGGTGGCCCTGATCGATGCAGAAGCCGGCAAGATCGACGGGGTGGACGCCCTGGGCATCGCCCTGGACGAGGCCGACCATCTGCTGAAGACGTTCAACACCGTCCTGGCCATCGCGCGGCTGCAGGCTGGCGGGGCGCCCGATCCCAAGGTCATGGACGCCGCCGATCTGGCCGCCGACATGGCCGAGCTTTACGAACCCGCAGCCGAGGACAAGGACATCGACTTCTCGTCCGAGGTCGAAAAGGGGCTGATGATCGAGGGCAACCAGCCCTTCCTGGCCCAGGCCCTGGCCAACCTGATCGACAACGCCATCAAATACACCCCCGCCGGCGGGGCGGTGAAGCTGCGCGCGCGCCGCCGCTCGTCGGGCGAGATCGAATATTCCGTCACCGACACCGGACCGGGCGTCCCGGAAGAGGACCGCGAGCGGGTGGTCCAGCGGTTCGTGCGCCTGGACAACAGCCGCACCGAACCCGGCTCGGGCCTGGGGCTTTCACTGGTGACGGCGGTGGCGGAGGCCCATGGCGGACGGGTCGTGCTGGACGAAGGCCCCGGCGCCTACGGCGACTTTGGACCGGGGTTGCGGGTGGCGTTGGTGCTGCCGCCGGCGTCAGTTTTGCAATAGATTCCGCTCATCCCCGCGAAGGCGGGGACCCAGTTCTTTAGGCAGTCAGGCTTGTGGCGTGTGTCAGGATCGTGGTCCAACGCTTTGCCAAGCGAAAGCACTGGGTCCACGCCTTCGCGGGGATGAGCGGATGATTTAATGGTCGATACTGCAACCTCCGCACCGATCCGGTTGGGCCAGAAGATCAAGCCCGCAGGACCTGTTGCCAACACGGCCGCCGCCGACCGCCTGCACGAAACCCTGATCCAAGCCGCCGACGCCGACGGCTGGCGCGAGACGCTAGACGCCGCCTGGCCCGCCCTGGCCCCCGTCGCCGGCGCCTCGCCCTATCTCGCCGGTCTGATGCGGCGTCGCCCCGCCCATCTGCGAAGCCTGCTGGAAGCCGATCCGGTCGAGGCGCTGGAGCGGATCATTCGCGACACGGACACGCTGGACGCCGAGCCGGACGCGGTGCGCGCCCCGCTGCGGGTGCTGAAGGCCGACCTGCACCTGCTGACCGCCCTGGCCGATCTGGGCGGGGTTTGGGATCTGGACCAGGTCACCGAAGCCCTGTCCCGGTTCGCCGACGCCTCTTGCCGCGCCGCCCTGCGCGCCGTCGCCGCCGAACAGAGGGCGCGCGGCCGACTGATCTCGCCGCCCGGCGATCCGCGCGGCCCCATCCCCGGCCTGTTCGGCCTGGCGATGGGCAAGCACGGCGCCAACGAACTGAACTATTCGTCCGACATCGACATCTCCCTCTTCTTCGAGCCGCGCCTGATGGGCCTGGCCCTGCGCGAGGGGGAGGAGATGCAGGACTTCGCCAATCGCGTCGGCAAGGGGATCGCCACCCTGCTGACCGAGCGGACGGGCGACGGCTATGTCTTCCGCGTCGATCTACGGCTGCGGCCCGATCCGTCCTCGACCCCGCCGGTCGTCGCCGGGCCGATGGCTCTGGCCTACTATGAGAGCGTCGGCCAGAACTGGGAGCGGGCGGCCTTCATCAAGGCGCGTCCGGTGCTCGGCGACATGCGCGCGGCGGGCCGGTTCCTGAAGGCCATGATCCCCTTCATCTGGCGGCGCAGCCTGGACTACGCGGCCGTACTCGACATCCAGTCGATCAAGAAACAGATCCACGTCCACAAGACGGGCGCGGGACTGCAGGCCGCCGGGGCCAATCTGAAGCTGGGACGCGGCGGCATCCGCGAGATCGAATTCTACGCCCAGACCCAGCAACTGATCCTGGGCGGCCGCGATCCGGCTTTGCGCAAGCCCCGCACGCTGGAGGCGTTGAAGGCCCTGGCCGACGCGCGCCACGTGCCCCAGGCGGTCTGCGAGGAACTGTCGGCCGCCTATGTCGAGCTGCGCGGGCTGGAGCACCGCGTGCAGATGCTCGACGACGAGCAGACCCACCGCCTGCCCGAGGACGCCGAGCGCCGCGTCGCCGTCGCCGCCCTGGCCGGTTCGAACGATCTGGCCGCCTTCGACGCCAAGGTCGAGGCCCTCCTGGCGCGGGTCAACGCCCGGTATGGCGAACTGTTCGAGGGCGGCGAAGATCTGGATTCCAGCTACGGCAGCCTGGTCTTCACCGGGGTCGAGAATGATCCCGAGACGCTGGAATCCCTGCGCCGCATGGGCTTTTCCGAGGCGCCGTCGGTCGCCGACACGATCCGCAGCTGGCACCACGGACGCATCCCCGCGACACGCACGGCGCGGGGGCGCGAACTGTTCACCCGCCTGGCGCCGCGCCTGCTGGAGGCCCTGGCCCGGTCCGGTGCGCCGGACGAGGCGTTCCGGCGTTTCGCGGTCTTCTTCTCCGGCCTGGCGGCGGGCGTGCAGGTCCAGGCCCTGTTCCTGAACCAGCCCAAACTGTTCGAGATGGTGCTGGGCGTCATGGCCTTCGCGCCGCGCCTGGCCCGGACGCTTGGCCGGCAACCGGCGGCGCTGGACGGGGTGCTGGACGCCCGCTTCCTGGTCGATCTGTCCGAAGAGACCGGCCTGACCGAACAGATGCTGCGCGAGGCCGGCGAGACCGAGGACTTCGAGGGGGCCATGAACGCCGTGCGCCGCCTGCACCGTGAGCAGATGTTCCGCATCGGCATCCACGCCCTGACCGGCCGGGCGGGGGCCGAGACGGCGGGCCGCGCCTACGCCGCCCTGGCCGACGCCGCCATGCGCACCCTGTCGCCTGCCGCCCTGGCCGAGACCGAACGGCTGGGCGGCGCCTTCCCCGGTGCGGTGGCGGTGGTCGCCTTGGGCAAGGCCGGCTCGCGCGAGATGACGGCCGGATCGGACCTGGATCTGATGACCCTGTACGAGGCGCCGCCCGAGGCGACGTCAGAGATCAAGGGCTGGACCGCCGACGTCTTCTACGCCCGCTTCACCCAGCGGCTGATCGCGGCCCTGTCGGCGCATACGGCGGAAGGCGGCCTCTATGAGGTGGACATGCGCCTGCGCCCCACCGGCTCCAAGGGGCCGGTGTCGGTGCGGCTGAAGGCGTTCGACGCCTATTACGCCAAGGAGGCCGAGACGTGGGAGTTCATGGTCCTGACCCGCGCCCGCGTGGTCTGGGCCAGCGATCCCAAGTTCGGCGCCCAGGTTTCGGCCGCCATCGAGGCCGCCCTGCGTCGCCCGCGTCCCGGCGTCGATATCGCCGCCGATGTCCGAAAGATGCGTAGCCTGATGGATCGCGAGCGTCGCCCGCACGGCTTCTGGGATCTGAAGCTGTCGCCCGGCGGGCAGGTGGACGCCGAGTTCGCCGCCCAGTTCCGCCAGCTTCAGGCCGCCGCCATCGGCGAGCCCTTGACCCTGTCGACGCTTGAGGCCCTGCACGACGACCCGGTCCTGGCCGAGGCCTGGCGCGTGCAGCAGCGGCTGGCCCACCTTCTGGCCGCCGCCTTCGAGGGGCGGGTCGATCCGGAGGGCGAGCCCGGCGTCTTCCAGTTGCGCCTGGCGGAGGCGGCCGGCGCGCCCGACTTCGACACGCTGAAGACCGAGCTGACCGACCTGCGCGCGCGGGCGCGAAAGGCCTTCGAGCGTGCGGTTCCAGCAGGCCGCGACGGAGAATCCGCAACGCCGCGTTCAATCTCCTGACAGGGCAATGTCAAAGGGCGCCAAACGCGCCCGTGGAGATGATCGAGATGAGAAACACCTTTCTGACCGGCCTGGGCGTCATCGCTCTGGCCGCCGCCGCCGGCGCCGCGACCGCACAGGTTCCGCCGGCACCCGCCGAGGGCGCTCCCGCGCCGCATCATGCGCGCGCGGATGCGAACCGCCAGATCACCCGCGCCGAGTTCGTCGATGCGCGTATCGCGCGTCTGACCGCGCTCGATACGAACCGCGACGGCTCGGTCAGCCCCGAAGAACGCGCCGCCGCCATGCAGGCCCGTCGCGCGGAACGCGCGGGCGACCGCTTCGCCAAGCTGGATGCGAACGGCGACGGCTCCATCAGCCGGGCCGAGTTCGACGCCGGCCATGCCGCACGCCCGGATCGCGGTCCGCGCGCGGAGCGCGCCGGTCATCGTGAGGGTCGTCGCGGCGGCGCGCATCACGCCATGCGCGGACAAGGCCGCGAACGCGGGCCGGTGGTGATCGCCGAAGCCTCCGCCAAGCTGGGCGAGCGGTTCGACAAGATGGACGCTGACCGCGACGGCGTGATCTCCGCCGACGAACGCCGGGCGGCCATGTCCGCTCAACGTGAGCAACGGCAGGAACGCCGCGCGGCCCGCCAGGCGCAGCGTCCGATGCAACAACCCGCTTCCCCCGCCCCGGCTTCGGAGTAAGACGGTGTCGGGGTCGGCCGTCGTGAACGCACCGGTCCCTTTCGTCAGCAGCGGAAGAGGCAGGTTTGGTCGCGATCGTCGACCCCGACGAGGATCTGGTGCGGCGCGTGGGGCAGGGCGACCCGGCGGCGGCGCAGACGCTCGTCTCGCGCAAGCTGCCGCGCATCCTGTCGCTGGCCCAGCGGATGCTGGGCGACGCCGTCGAGGCCGAGGACGTGGCCCAGGAGACCATGCTCAAGGCCTGGCGTCAGGCGCCCAAATGGACGCCCGGCAAGGCCCGGTTCGACACCTGGCTGCACCGGGTCGCGCTGAACCTCTGTTACGATCGGCTGAGGCGTCGGCGCGAAATCCCGACCGACACGCCGCCGGATCGTCCCGACGAAGGCCCCGCGCCGGATCGCGGTCTGCTGGCGGCCGAGACGGGCGTACGGGTCACGGCGGCCCTGAAACGGCTGCCGGACCGACAGCGCGAGGCCATCGTCCTGTGCCATTATCAGGAGCTGTCGAATATCGATGCGGCGGCCCTGATGGAGATCAGCGTCGAGGCGCTGGAGAGTTTGTTGTCGCGCGGTCGTCGCGCATTGCGTCTGGCCCTTTCGGACATCGGTCCGGGGTCGATTAAAGGAGACGGACGATGAAGGCGGAACGGTTGCACGAACTGGCGGACGCCTATGGCGCCGACCTGCGTCGGTGGCCCGCGTCCGAGCGCGCCTTCGCCGAAAGCCTGATCGCCGCCGATCCGTCGCTGAAGGCGGTGCTGGATCAGGCGGCCGCGCTGGACGCGCTGCTCGACGCCGCGCCCAGACCTGTCCCGTCCGCCGCCCTGACCGCGCGCATTCTTGCGGCTGCGCCACAGGCGAAAAGCCGTCTGGGCAAGGCGATCTGGTATCTGGGCGCCGGTTGGGCCGCCGCGGCCTGTGCGGGCGTGGTCGCCGGCGTCGGCCTGACCACCCATCTGACCGCCGACGCGCGCGCCGATGCGGTGCTTTATCAATCCTCGCTGACGGGCGTGGATGACACGGAACTGCTGGGATGACGTCCAAAAGCCTGAAGATCGCCCTGGCCGTCTCGGTGGCCCTGAACCTGTTCGCCGTGGCGGGCGGGATCACCTATGTCGTCAATCGCGACCGGATCGAACGCCGGATCGAGGATCAACGTCGTCCGGGCCGCGAGGGACCGCTGGCCGAGGTGCTGGCCGATCTGGATCCGGCCGTGCGCCAGCGCGTGCGCACCGCGCTGCGAGAATCGGCCCTGGCGGCGCGTCCTGATTTCGAGGCGGCCCGCGCCGCCCGACGAGAGGCCATCGACGTCGCCGGTCAGCCGACCCTGGACGCGACCCGGGTCGAAAGCCTGCTGGAACAGTCCAGAGCCGCCGAGATGCGCGGCCGCACCCGCCTGGAAAGCGGCGCGGTCGCCGTGCTGGCGACGCTGACGCCCGAGGAGCGCAAGGCCTTGGCCCCGATCCTTCAGCGTAAGGGCAATGCTCGTCGCGCCGTAGCCCGTGGGCCGGATCACCGTCAGCCGGACGACCGCGCGCCCCGCTGACGGCGCTCGGGCGCTCAGCCCTTCTCGGACGCGCGGAAGGCGGCGACGGCGCTGACCGCCGAGCGCACCGACGCCTCGATGGCGGCCCAGTCGCCCGACTTGACGGCGTCATCGGTCACCAGTTTGGAGCCCATGCCCGCCGCGACGATGCCCGCGCCGAACCATTTGGCGATCGACGCCTCGTCCGGATCGACGCCGCCGGTGGGCATGATCTTGACCCAGGGCATCGGTCCCTTGACCGCCTTGACGAAGTCCGGTCCGCCGACCGACGAGCCGGGGAACAGTTTGACGATGTCGCAGCCCAGTTCGTGCGCCTCGCCGATGTCGGTCACCGACCCGCAGCCGGGGAAATAGGCGACCATGCGACGGTTGCAGACCTTGGCCACGTCGGGGATCAGGCAGGGGCTGACCACGAACCGCGCGCCGCGATTCAGATACAGCGAGGCCGTGCCCGCATCGACGACCGAACCGATGCCCAGGACCAAGTTCGGGTCGGTCTTGATCAGTTCACGATTGATCTCGCCGAACAGGTCGCAGGCGAAGTCGCCGCGATTGGTGAACTCGACGACCGGCGCCCCGCCGCGCGCGCAGGCGCGAATGACGTTCAGACTGACCTCGGCGTCGGGATGATAGAAGACCGGGCACACGCCCTGAGTCTGAAGCGCCTGAAGCACGCTGACGCGATCATGGGCCATGGACGGGTTCCTCTGCGATAGGTTCGCGTCCGACCTCCGCTGTCGCGGACGCAAGGTCAAGTCAAACCGCGTTAGCGTGGACGTTCTCTTGACGGCATGTGACGAAAGGCGGACCGTTGTTCGCTCAATCGCCTGTTGGAGAAGCAGGATGTTCGCCGCCCTCGCCGTCGTCGCCCTTCTGACCGTTCAGGATCCGCCGCCCGCCGCCGACATGGACGGGGCCTGGTCCGTCGATCTGGCGACCGATCCGGCCCAGCCCTATCGCCAGCCCATGAACCTGACGCTCCAGGCCGACGGCGTCGTGACGGGCGACTTCTACAACAGCCGCATCGAGGCGGGCCGATGGAAGCGCCAGCATGGCCGGCTCTGCGTCTCGTTCCGCACCACCGACGGCGCAGGCCCCTATCACACCGCCGCCTGCCTTGCGGGCGACCATGTCGAGGGTCAGACCTGGGCTGAACACCGCAACTTCGTCTTCATCTGGCGCGCCGACCGACCCTCTTGAAGCCTCGCTGCTTAAGCCCATCTGTCAGGGAGGGGAGTGGGGGATTTCATACGAATTAGACGAATTAGACTCTATTTTTCGCTGCTGGGTCTGATTGACGCTCAGCGTCGATGGGCCAGGTCCGCCAGCCGTTTGACTAGGGCGCTCTCGGCATCGAACAGCGGATCCAGAACCGTGAAATGGTTCAGGCCGGGCAGGGCCTCGAAGCGTGTCTTCGCCCCGGCGTCGCCCCAGCGTGCGGCCATGGCGCGGCTCTGATCCACGAAGGCCTCGCTTTCCGCACCGCCGACGACGCAGTCCAGAACCGCGCCGGCGGGCGCCGGCCAGCGGATCGGCGACAGGGCCTCAGCCTCGGCCGTACTCAGGTCCAGGGCGACGTTGATTGAGGTGGGAATCAGCGGTTCCAGATCGAACACGCCCGAGATGGCGACCGCCGCTGAGGCCCGCCCGTCCGCCAGCAGGCAGGCGGCCATATGCCCGCCCGCCGAATGGCCGCTGACGACGGGCGCCGTGCCGGTGCGGTCGCGGATCAGATCGATCGCCGCCCGCGCCTGATCGACGATCCGGCTCAGCCGCACGTTCGGCGCCAGATCATAGGTCGGAATGGCGACGCTGACGCCGTGGGCCAGCAGGGGCGGCGCCACGAAGCTGAACCAGCTCGCATCCAGCGCCTGCCAGTATCCGCCGTGCAGGAAGACCACGACCGGCGCGCCGTCCCCGGCGTCGAACTAGTCGATCCGCTCCCGCTCGCCCGGGCCGTATTTCAGGACCTGGGGCGGATGAGCGGCGCGGGCGGTCTCCGATCCCGCCTTCCAGCGCGCCATCACGGCGGGGTGGTCGGGGACCAGGGCGCGGTTGTTGTATTGCGCCTCCAAAACGGCGTCTGTGTCTTGCGGCTTACCCGTCACGTCTTCGTCCGCTAGAAGCGCCCTCGAACCAGAGGACTGATCCGCCATGATGACCGCCATCTTCGTCTTCATCAAATGCGAGCTGGGCTACGCCAACGACGTCGCGGCCGACATCGTGGATAATGTCGAGAACGTCTCGGAGGTCTATTCCACCTCGGGTCAGCACGACCTGCTGGCCAAGTTCAACCTGCCCCGCGACGCCGACATCGGCACCTTCGTGACGAAACAGGTCCAGACGCGGCCGCACGTGCGCGACACCTTCACCGTCATCACCTTCTCGCCCTTCCTGCCTTCGAAGGTTTAGGGCGCGGCCTTTCGCCTGACCTTGTCTTTGCGGTCCTCGGCCTCGTCGTCGTCGCCGACCTTCTCCTCGACCGTGGCCGACAGGCGCTGGAAGACGCCCAGGCCCACCAGCACCAGCACCGAGGCGATCAGCAGGGCGGTGGGATAGAGCAGCTGCGCCACGTCCTCGCGCGCTGTCTTGAACACCACGACCAGCGCTTCGAGGAACAGGGCGATGACGATGGTCGACAGGAATTTGGTCAGGCTGCGCCGGGCCTCGGCGGCGCTGCGCTTTTCGTTGCCGCGCCGCACCTCGTCCTCGAAGATGTATTTGGCCACGTCGAAGACCGCGATGGCGACGATGACATAGCCCAGCACGTCCAGAACCGCGTCGGCGCCGGACTTGTCGGGCGAGCCGATGCCGTGCAGCGCATCCTTCACCCCGAACCCGATCAGGGCCATGGCCGCCAGCAACAGCAGCAGGCTGGCGAAGGCGAACACCGCCCGGGTCAGATAGGTCATGGAAATCCCTCCGCGAGGCCACAGCAACGCGCCAACCGCCAAGCTGTTGCCTGACGGGCAAAGGGTGACGCTGGCGCCGGGGACGGCTAAACCAGGGGCATAGGGAGACACGACATGACGCGATCCAACGCGCCCGCCTACATGACCGGTTTCGGCAATCATTTCGCGACCGAGGCCGCGCCCGGCGCCCTGCCGGTGGGCCGCAACTCGCCGCAGAAGACGCCGATGGGCCTGTATGCCGAACAGCTGTCCGGCACGGCCTTCACCGCCCCGCGCGCCGAGAACCGGCGCAGCTGGCTCTATCGCCTGCGTCCGTCGGCCCAGCATGGGCCTTACACCCCCTTCGATCAGGGGCGGGTCCGCTCCGGTCCGTTCGACGAGACGCCGCCCAATCCCAACCGGATGCGCTGGGACCCGCTGCCGATGCCGCAGGGTGCGACCGACTGGATCGAGGGGCTGACGACCTACGGCGGCAACGGCGAACCGGACGGCGGGGCCGGAGCGGGCATTCACCTGTATGTCGCCAACCGATCGATGACCGACCGGGTCTTCTATGACGCCGACGGCGAACTGCTGATCGTGCCTCAGGAAGGGGAGCACCGCTTCGTCACCGAGTTCGGCGTCATCGAGGCCCAGCCGGGTCACATTGTCCTGATCCCGCGCGGCGTGCGCTTCCGCGTCGAGGTCGAGGGGCCGGTGCGCGGCTATGTCTGCGAGAACTACGGCAGCCCGTTCCGCCTGCCGGATCTCGGCCCAATCGGCTCGAACGGCCTGGCCAATCCGCGTGACTTCGAGACCCCGATCGCGGCCTATGAGGACGTGGATCGCCCGACCGAGTGCGTCCAGAAATACGGCGGGCGTCTGTGGGCCACGACCTTCGATCATAGCCCGCTGGACGTCGTCGCCTGGCACGGCAATCTGGCGCCCTGCCGCTATGACACGGCGCGGTTCAATACGATCAACACCGTCAGCTACGACCACCCCGATCCGTCGATCTTCACCGTCCTGACCAGCCCGTCCGAGACGCCCGGCACGGCCAATATCGACTTCGTCATCTTCCCGCCGCGCTGGATGGTGGCCGAGGACACCTTCCGCCCGCCGTGGTTCCACCGCAACGTCATGAGCGAGTTCATGGGTCTGGTGACTGGCGCCTACGACGCCAAGGCCGGCGGATTCGCGCCGGGCGGCGCATCGCTGCACAACCGCATGAGCGGCCACGGCCCCGATCAGGCCAGCTATGACGGCGCGATCAAGGCCGAGCTGAAGCCGCACAAGATCGAAAACACCCTGGCCTTCATGTTCGAGACCCGCATGCCGATCCGCGTCACGAAATGGGCGTCGGAATCACCGCAGATGCAGCTCGACTACGACGACGTCTGGTCAGGCTTCACCAAAGGACAGATCTCATGATCCGCACATCCCTCATCGCCGCCGTCGCGCTTCTGGCCGCCGCCTGCTCGCCCCAGACCACGGGAACGGCGTCGAATGCGCCGATGCAGAGCGCCGACGCCGCGTCCTGCGCCACGCGCGGCGGCACGATGAAACAGGTCGGGCGGATGCAGTCCTGGCAGTGCGTCATCTCCTACGCCGACGCCGGCAAGCGCTGCACCGACGGCGATCAGTGCCAGGGCGACTGCCGCATCGAGGGCAACAGCGGTGTGGCGCCGGGGACGACGGCGACCGGCGTCTGCCAGGCGACCAGCGACCGTTTCGGCTGCAACACGACGGTCGAGGACGGCAAGGCCGGCCCGACCCTGTGCATCGACTGAGGTCGCAGGCACGAAAAAGCCCCCGTCGCGAACGACGGGGGCTGATCCATCCGTAAACGGATTTAGCCGGTGGCCAGACCTTAATGGGTCGAAGGCGTATTGGCGGTGGTCATGCCGCCGTCAGCGTTGCCGGCTTGTTGCTCGACCATGTCGGCCTTGCGGTCGGCGTTCTTCTCGACCTGATCGGCCTGGGCGTTCAGGGCGTCGGCCTGAGCGGCGGTCGGAGCGGTCGCGGCTTGCGATTCCAGTTGGTCGGCGCGGGCTTCACCCGTCGCTTCGATGGCGTCGGCTTGCTTTTCAGCGGCCTTGTCGGCGGCGCTTTCACCGCAGGCGGCGACGCCGGCCAGCATGAAGACCGAAGCGGCGGCGATGGCGAACTTCTTCATTTGAGTTTCCTCTCCTAGATGGAAACACACAAACGCTACGGTGACGGTTCGGTTCACGCCGCCGTGAGATTTTCGTGATCGCCCGTCGCGTCAGGCCTCCGACTGGGCGAAGGCG
The DNA here is from genome assembly GCF_000964075.1 of Brevundimonas sp. KM4. Lineage (NCBI taxonomy): Bacteria > Pseudomonadati > Pseudomonadota > Alphaproteobacteria > Caulobacterales > Caulobacteraceae > Brevundimonas > Brevundimonas sp. KM4. The sequence continues at coordinate 12,002 of NZ_JZRG01000038.1, forward strand.
ACCCGCGCAGCGCCCAGCAGGGCGGCGTGTTTGTGCATGATCACCTCGGTCGGAATGTCCTGCATATACTCCTTGAACCGGCCCTTGCGTTCGAAGCGCTGACGGAAAGGGCTAGTCTTGATGAAGGGCAGGATGCGCGGAACGATGCCGCCGGCGATATAGACGCCGCCGCGCGCCCCGGTGGTCAGGGCGATGTCGCCGGCGACCGCGCCCAGGATGGCGCAGAAGCGGGCCAGGGTCGCGCCGCACGGGCTGTTCGGATCGGCCAGGGCCGTTGCGGTGATCTGGGCCGGATCGTCGATATGGGTCTCGCGTCCGTCGATCTCGGCCAGGGCCCGGTGCATGTTCAGCAGGCCCGGCCCGCAGATCAGACGCTCTATAGACACCCGGTCATAGCGGCGACGCAGAATGCGCAGGATTTCGTCCTCGACCGGATCGCCGGGGGGGAAGCAGGCGTGTCCGCCCTCGGACGGCATGGCCATTTCCTTGCCGGCCGCATCGCGCACCAGGGCCGAGACGCCGAAGCCTGTGCCGGGGCCGAGCACCGCGACGGTGCAGTGCGGATCGCCGTCGACCGGCCCGCCCAGGCTCTCCAGCTGGTCTTCCGGCACGATGGGCGCGCCCCAGGCCAGGGCCTCGAAGTCGTTGATCAGTTTGACCGGCTTCAGGCCCAGGGTCTGAAGCTCCGCCTCCGACACCTGCCAGGGCGAGTTGGTCAGGTCGATGGCGCCGTCCGTGACCGGGCCGGCGACGGCGATCACGCCGCCCGTCGGCTTGACTTCGCAGCCGTCGATGAAGGCGGCGACGCCTTCCAGGAAGGTCGGATAGGTCTCGGCCGGGAAGCTCTCGTGGTGGTCCAGCACGGGCTTGCCGTCCACCATGCGGGCCACGGCGAAGCGGGCGTTCGTGCCGCCGACATCGCCGACGAGAAGGGTCTTGTCATTCATTGGGGCGTTTCCTGCGCTCGGTTCGGTGGATCAGGCGTCCACGGTCCGATCGACGAAGTTGGGATTGGGCAGGGTGTCGTCGTTGCCGCGCGAGCCGGTCGGCAGGGCGAAACAGACCGTCGCTCCCTGTTCGGCCGTGGTGACCACATGGCGGAAGGCGCCGAACAGCTCACGGCCATAGCCCCAGGACGAACCCTCGGCGTTGACCGGGGAGCGGGCGGCGGGCGGCCTAGCGGTCAGGTCGGAAACGCCGACGGTGGTCAGAACCCCGGCCTCGGCGTCCAGGCGGATGATGTCGCCGTCCTGAACATGGGCCAGCGGACCGCCGGCCAGGGCCTCGGGCGAGACGTGGATGGCGGCGGGCGTCTTGCCGCTGGCGCCCGACATGCGGCCGTCGGTGACGAAGGCGACCTTGAACCCCTTGTCCTGAATGACCGACAGGGCCGGCGACAGGCTGTGCAGTTCGGGCATGCCGTTCGCCTTGGGGCCCTGGAAGCGCAGGACCACGACCACGTCGCGGAACAGCTTGCCATCCCGGAAGGCTTGCAGCGCGTCTTCCTGCGTTTCGAACACGGCGGCGGGCGCCTCGACGATGCGGTTCTCGGGTTTGACGGCGGAGATCTTGATGACCGCGCGACCCAGGTCGCCCTGAACCAGACGCAAGCCCCCCTCCTTGTCGAAGGGATTGGACGTTGGGCGCAGGATGTCGAGATCGAGACTTTCCTGAACCCCGTCGCGCCACACCAGTTCGCCGTCCACCATCGACGGTTCCTGGAAATAGGCCTGGATGCCCTGACCCATGATGGTGGTGACGTCGGTATGGATATTGCCCGCCATCGCCAGCTCGCGGGCGATGAAGGCGACGCCGCCGGCGGCCTGGAAGGCATTCACATCCGCCGAGCCGTTCGGATAGACCCGCGCCAGCAACGGCGTGACCGACGACAGCTCGTCCATGTCGGTCCAGTCGATCAGCACGCCTGCCGCCCGCGCCATGGCGACCAGGTGGATGGCGTGATTGGTCGAGCCGCCGGTGGCCAGCAGGGCCACGATCATGTTGACGATGGACTTCTCGTCGATGACGTCGGCCATGCGGCACTCGCCGCTGCGCGCCAGTTCGACCGCCCGTTTCGCGGCCGCGGCGGTCAGGGCGTCGCGCAGGCCGGTGTCCGGATGGACGAAGGCGGTGGAGGGCATATGCAGGCCGCCCAGCTCCATCATCATCTGGTTGGAGTTGGCGGTGCCGTAGAAGGTGCAGGTGCCGGGCGAGTGATAGCTGCCGATCTCGCTTTCCAGCAGGGTCTGACGATCCACCTTGTTCTGCGCATATTCCGCCCGGACGCGGGCCTTTTCCGCGTTCGGAATGCCCGACGGCATCGGGCCTGCGGGTGCGAAGACGACCGGCAGATGGCCGAAGGCCAGGGCGCCCATGAACAGGCCCGGTACGATCTTGTCGCACACGCCCAGCATCAGGCCGGCGTCGAAAGCGTCGTGGGTCAGGGCGATGCCCGCCGACATGGCGATCAGGTCGCGGCTGAACAGCGACAGCTCCATGCCCGGACGACCCTGGGTGACGCCATCGCACATGGCGGGGGTGCCGCCGGCGACCTGGGCCGTGGCGCCGACCTCGCGCACGGCCTTGCGCACCACGTCGGGGAAGCGCTCGAACGGCTGGTGGGCCGAGAGCATGTCGTTATAGGCGGTGACAATGCCCAGATTGGGCTTGGACCCGTCCATCGCGGTCAGCTTGTCGGCGATGGTCTGGCCGGCGAAGGCGTGGGCCCAGTTGGCGCAGGACAGTTTGGCGCGTCCGGCGCCGCTGTCGCGGGCGGCGTCCATGCGACGGATGTAGTCGGCGCGGGTCTCGCGGCTTTTCTCGACGATGCGGGCGGTGACCGCGGCGACCGTAGGATGAAGCGCCATTTCAGCCTTCCTCCGTCCACAGAACTTCAAGGGGAACGCCTGCGGCGATCAGGGCGGCGATGGGCTGGATATTGGGATCGCCCTGGGCCTGTTCTTCGAAGACACGACGCTTGGCGGCGCCCTTCAGGCCCAGGATCACCCGGCCCGCAGACATCAGATAGGGCAGGTTAATCGACAGCCGTTCGAGTGTCGGCGCCATGCCGTCGCGCCCATGCGGCACGCCCAGCACCGTGGGCTTCAACGTCGGCGTCAGCAGGGTCTTCAGCGTCGGGCTTTCGGGGAACATGGAGCAAATATGGCCGTCCTCGCCCATGCCCAGCAGCACCGCATCGAACCGCCCGCCGGCATCGGCCAGGGCCTTGGCCGCCACGATGGCCGCGCGGTCCACGGTGACCTCGGGCGTATAGAGCGGGATGAAGCGGGCCGTCGCCGCCTTGTCCTGAAGAAGCACGTCGCGGATCAGACGGGCGTTCGAGTCCGGCGAGGTCTCGGGCACATACCGCTCGTCCACCAGGGTCACGGCGATTTTAAACCATTTCAGATCGGTCGCCGCCAGGCGGCGATAAACGGGTGCGGGCGTCGAACCGCCGGGACCGGCGAACAGGGCCTGGCCGTGATCACGGACGGACGCGCCAAGCGTTTCGGCCAGACGCGCGGCGATGGCTTCGGCCCAAGCCTCGACGGAGGCGAAGGCTTCGATGGCGGGGGTCTCAGACATCGGTGGTATTCCAGTCGCGGCCGGTGCGGGCCATCAGCATGTCGGCGCTGTCGGGGCCCCAGGTTCCGGCGACGTAGTCGTCGGGCTTCAGACCGGATTCGGCCCAGGCCTCAGACACCTCGTCCACCCATTTCCAGGCCTGCTCGGCCTCGTCGCGCCGCACGAACAGGGTCGAGTCCCCCGCCATCGCGTCCAGCAGCAGGCGCTCATAGGCGATGCGGCGACGCGGCGGGGCGGCGGACTTGCCGTCCACCCCCCACGACAGGCTCATCTTGATCGGCTGCAATTGCATGCGCTGATCCAGGCCCGGACGCTTGTTCATCACCGTCAGAGAGATGTCTTCCTCGGGCTGCAGCTCGATGATCATCCGGTTGGCCTGAACCTCGCCGCGATCGTCGCGGTCGAAGATCGAGTGGGGCACCGGCTTGAACTGGATGACGATCTCGGTGCGCTTCTCGGGCAGGCGCTTGCCGGTCCGCATAAAGAAGGGCACGCCTGCCCAGCGCCAGTTGTCGATGTCGGCGCGAACGGCGACGAAGGTTTCGGTGTCGGACGGCTGGCCGCATTCCTCGTCATAGCCCTTGGCCGGCTTGCCCTCCGAGACGCCCGCCACATACTGACCCCGCACGGTCACGCGCTCGGCTTCGTCAGGCGTGATCGGGCGCAGGGAGCGCAGCACCTTGACCTTCTCGTTGCGCACCGAGTCCGGGTCCAGGTCGCTGGGCGGCTCCATCGCCACCAGGCACAGCAGCTGCAGCATGTGGTTCTGCAGCATGTCGCGCAGGGCGCCGTATTCGTCATAGTAGGGCCAGCGGTCGCCGACCCCCACCGTCTCACCGATCGTGATCTGCACGTGGTCGATGGACAGGTTGTTCCACAGCGGCTCGAAGATCGTGTTGCCGAACCGCAGCGCGATCAGGTTCTGGACCGTCTCCTTGCCCAGATAGTGGTCGATGCGGAACACCTGGTTCTCGCTGAAGGCGTGGGCCACGGCGTCGTCGATTTCGAGGAAGGACTTCAGGTCGCGCCCGACCGGCTTTTCCAGCACGATGCGGCAGTTCTTTTCGGCAAGGCCCGCCGCCTTCATCGCCGTGACGATGCGGGCATAGAGCGAAGGGGATACGGCCAGGAAGGAGGTGACCTCGCCGTCGCCGACCTTGTCCTTCAGCGGCTTCAGGCTTTCGGGCGAGGTGGCGTCCACCGCCAGATAGTCCAGGCGGGCCTTCATCCGCGACCAGCTGGCTTCGTCCCAAACCTTGTCCGCCTCGGCGCGCGCCTTCACCGCCTCGTGCACCTTGGCGATATAGTCGTAGGCGCTCTCTTCCGAACGCGCGGCGCCGATGATCTTCAGTCCTTCAGGCAGAAGGCCGTCGTGTTCGAGGAAGTAGAGCGACGGCAGGAGCATGCGCATCGCCAGATCGCCGCCACCGCCAAACAGAATGAGAGCCGCCATGTCTTGTCCCTCGATGATCCCATTTGTCGGGACGCACGCCTTTACGGTCTAGCCGCTGTCTTTGGCCGCTTCCGCTCGCGAGGCCAACACGTCCAGCACGTCCTGAAACACCATGTTACGGGCATGGAGAAGAACGAGCAGGTGATAGATCAAATCCGCAGCCTCGCTGGCGAGTTCCTCGTCCGGGCCGGCGACGCCGGCCAGAGCGGTCTCCACGCCCTCTTCGCCGACCTTCTGGGCGATGCGTTTGGGCCCCTGCGCGACCAGTCGGGCGGTCCAGCTTTCGGACGGATCGGCAGCGGCCCGTTTGGCGATGGTTCGCTCCAGCCGGGCGATCCGACCCAAGCCCGGCGCGTCGGCCTCTCCGAAACAGCTCGTTCGGTTCAGGTGGCAGGCGTTTCCGACCGGCCTGACGCCCAACACGATGGCGTCGGCGTCGCAGTCGGCCGTGATGGAGACGACGTAAAGCCGGTCGCCCGAGGTCTCGCCTTTTCTCCAACGCCCCCCGCGCGAGCGTGAGAAGAAGGTAGCTTCGCCGGAGGCGATCGTCTCGTCCAGCGCCGCGCGATCCATATAGGCCAGGGTCAGGACCTGCAGCGTCGCGGAGTCCTGAACCACGACAGGGACCAGGCCGTCGCCCTTGGCGAAGTCGATGGTGTTCGGGTCGATCATGGTCGTTGTTCCTGATCCTCCACCGCGAAGCGGGGGAGGGGGACCGCGCGCAGCGCGGTGGAGGGGGCGAAATCGGGCAAGGTGCTGAATGTCGCGAGACAGTGTCTGAGGTCGCCCCCTCCACCGCTTCGCGGTCCCCCTCCCCCGTTCCGCTGCGCTTCTCGGGGGAGGATCATGTGCGCATCTCCAACCCTTGCTGCGCCAGATAGATCTTCAGGTCGGGAATGGCGATGGCGCCGGTGTGGAACACGCTGGCGGCCAGGGCGCCGGAGACGTCGGCCTGTTCGAACACAGCCTTGAAATGCTCGGGCGCGCCGGCGCCGCCCGAGGCGATCAGGGGAATGGTCAGGCGTGCTCGCGCGGCGGACAGTTGCTCGATGTCATAGCCGCGCCGAACCCCGTCCTGATCGATGCAGTTCAGCACGATCTCTCCGGCGCCCAGGCTCTGCGCCTCGTCCAGCCAGTCCAGGGTGCGTTTGCCGGCGAGGCGGCGCGCGGACGCGTCGCCGGTGTATTGGTGGACCACCCAGTCGCCGTCTTCGAACCGGCTGTCGACGCCGACGACGACGCATTGGCTGCCCAGCCGCGCAGCCATGTCGGCGATCAGTTCGGGCCGTTCCAAGGCGGGAGAGTTGATCGAGACCTTGTCCGCCCCGTGGTCCAGGCAGCGCGCCGCCTGCTCCACGGTGCGAATGCCGCCGGCGACGCAGAAAGGAATGTCCAGCAGTCGGGCGATGTCCTTGATCCAGCCGTAGTCCAGCGTCCGCCCTTCGGGACTGGCGGTGATGTCGTAGAAGACCAGTTCGTCGGCACCCGCATCGCGATAGCGGGCGGCCAGCTCGGCCGCGTCGCCCATGTCGGTGTGACCGACGAACTTCACGCCCTTGACCACCCGGCCGTCCTTTACGTCCAGGCAGGGGATGATCCGCCGAGCGGTCATCTGACCGCCCCGCTTGATGCAGGATGGACGGTCATGAGCGTTTGGCTGCCGCGATGGCTTCGGGCAGGGTGAAGCAATTCTCGCAGAGCGCGCGTCCGACAATGGCCCCGTGACAGCCCAGCGCCTTGACCGCCGCGATGTCGTCCAGCGAGGAAACGCCGCCCGAGGCCTGCAGCACCAGATCCGGCCGACGGCTGCGGATTTCGGCCAGTAGATCCAGGTTCGGCCCGGTCAGGGCGCCGTCGCGACCGACGTCGGTCACCAGCAGGTGTTTGGCCGTCCCCTTGGGATAGCGATCCAACGCCTCCCAAAGCGTCATGCCGGAGGACTGGGTCCAGCCCTTGAGCGCGGGGACCGGCACGCCGTCCTCGATCTTGACGTCCAGAGCCAGGGTGATGTGCTCGACGCCGAAGATTTCCAGCCAAGTCGCCACCGCCTCAGGCTGGGTCACGGCCAGCGATCCGACCACGACGCGCGACACGCCGGCGTCCAGCAGCTTTTTTACATCGTCGGCGCTGCGCACGCCGCCGCCCGACTGAACCTTGACGTCTATGGCCTGGGTCAGTTCACCGATCAGGGCGTGCTGGCGCGCCTCGCCCGCCTCGGCGCCGTCCAGATCGACGATGTGAATCCACTCGGCACCTTCGGCCGCAAAGGTCGTCAGGCGGGCGGCCGGCTGCTGGTCGTAATGCGTCACCTGGGCGAAGTCGCCATGCATCAGGCGCACACAGACGCCGTCCTTCAGGTCGATGGCAGGATAGATCAGCATGACAGGCCCAGGAAGTTCTTGAGGATGGTCGCCCCGGCCTCGGCCGAGCGTTCGGGGTGGAACTGACAGCCCCAGCGGTTGGCGGATCGAACCACAGCCGGAACGACGCCGCCATAGTCGGCGCGCGCCAGGGTCGCCGGTCCGTCGGCACAGACGAAGCCGTGGACGAAATAGGCATAGGCGCCGTCGGCGACGCCCTCCAGCAAGGGGTCGTCGCGGTCGCACGTCAACCGGCTCCAGCCCATGTGCGGCACCGGCAGATCGCCCGCAGGCTTCAGCCGCGTCACCGCGCCGGGAATGAGGCCCAGCAGATCGACGCCGTCGCCCTCGTCGCTCGATCCGAACAGCAGTTGCTGACCCAGACACACACCCAGCAGAGGGCGCGAGAAGGCGCGGATCGGCGCGATCAGACCCAGGTCCGACAGGCGCTTCATGGCGTATCCGGCCGCGCCTACGCCAGGCAGGATGACCCGTTCAGCCTCGGCGATCACGGTCGGATCGTCGGTCAGGCGCACGGTCGCGCCCAGCCGCTCCAGCGCGAACTGTACCGAGGCGACATTTCCGGCGCCGTAGGCGATGACGGCGACCTCGGTCACAGAACCCCCTTGGTGGACGGCACGGCGTCGCCCTCGACGCGGATGGCCTGGCGCAAGGCGCGGCCGAACGCCTTATAGACGGCTTCGGTCTTGTGATGGTCGTCCTGGCCCGTGACCTTGATGTGGACGGCCGCGCCCATGGCCTCGGCCAGCGACCGGAAGACGTGGGCGGTCAGGTCGGTGCGGTAGTCGCCGATGAAGGGCGTCTCGAACGTGCCCTCGAACAGCGGATACGGGCGGCCGGAAAGATCGATCGAGACGGTCGCATTCGCCTCGTCCATCGGCAGGACGAAGCCGTAGCGGGCGATGCCCTTGCGCTCGCCCAACGCCTGTTTCAACGCCTGGCCGAGGGCGATGGCGCTGTCTTCGATCGTGTGGTGCGGATCGGTGTGCAGGTCGCCTTCGCATTGCAGACGCAGGGAGAAGCCGCCGTGGGCCGCGATCTGCTCCAGCATGTGATCGAAGAAGCCGACGCCGGTTTCGATCTTCACCGGACCGGGCGCATCAAGATCGACCGCGCAGACGATGCGGGTTTCCTTGGTGTCGCGCACCGCCTGACCAACGCGGGCGGGGCGGCGTTTGGCGGGCGTCAGGCCGAAGGCGGCGAGCAGCCGGTCGTTGACCTCGGACTTGATCGAGATCGGCAGACGCAGACGCTCGCCGGACAGATCGGCCTCGACGCCGTAGGCCTTCAGACCGGCCAAGGCCGCGGCAGGCTCCTCTGGGCGAGCCATGATGATGGGACCGACGCCCGGTTCGACCGGCATCTGGCGACCCAGTTCGCGCACGACCCGTTCGCGCTCGCGCCTGACCGAGGCGATCCGCTCGGCGGTCTCGATCATCCGCGACGGATCGAGCGCCTGCATCGCCAGCCGCACCAGCGGTTCTGGCAGGGCATAGGGTTCCAGCACCGACACCAGACGCGCCAGGGTCTCGGCTTGGGCGATCGCCGCGCCGACGCGGGCGCCGGCCAGGCCATAGGCCAGAGACAGGCTGCGCAGCACGACCAGGTTCGGCTGATCGGCGACGACGGTCACGGCCGAGACGCTGTCGGAGAACTCGATCAGCCCCTCGTCCACCACCAGCAGGGCGGGGGCGACGCGGGCGGCCATTTCGGCGACGGCTTCGGGCGAGCCCAGGGCGCGGATGACGACGATACTTGCTTCTGGGGCGGGTTCGCGCTTGGCCGGATAGATGGCGGTCAGGCTCTCATAGGGCTCGGCTTTCGGGGCCTCGACCGAGCCCCCGTCGCGCGCGGCGAGGCGATAGGCCAACTCCAGCCCGTGGGTCAGCCCGCGCACCGGCAGCACCTGTTCGGCAGGCACGCCATAGACGGCGGCCATGCGACCGGCGAGGGCTGAGGCGTCGCCGGGATAGCGATCCAGACCTTCGCCACCGGAAACCAGCGGCGGATAGGGAGCGGGCAGGGTCATCGGGCAGCTCCGTAGGAGAGGGCCGGAATGAAAAGTGCTGGTGAGCAAGGGGTGAGCTTCAGAACAACGAAGGTGGCGCGATACCGCTCACCTCTCTGCTCACTAGCACTTTTCACTGAACCCTCTCTGACGACGCTCATCCTTCGGCCCTCAGGTCGGCGGCGCGGGCGTGGGCTTCCAGGCCCTCCATCCGGGCCAGACGGGCGGCGATGGGGGCCAGCTGACGGGCGCCGGCCTCGGTCACCAGCTGGACCGACATGGTCGTCATGAAGCTGGCGGTGGTGACGCCGCCGAGCGTGCGGGCGCCGCCGTCGGTCGGCAGGACGTGGCTGGGACCGGCGGCATAGTCACCCAGCGTCTCGGCGGCGAACCGGCCGACGAAGACGGCCCCGGCGGCCTTGATCGAATCGACCAGCGGCTCGGGATCGTCGATCTGGATCGCCAGGTGTTCGGGACCATAGAGGTTGGCGACTTCTGCGGCGGCGTCGAGGTCGCGGACCAGGATGGCGCGGGCCTCGTTCAGAGAAGCGCGGGCGATGGCTTCGCGAGGCAGGGTTGCGACCTGAACCTCAACCTCGCTGAGGATGTAGTCGATGGTGGCGCGGCTGGTGGAGACCAGCAGAACCTGCGCATCCGCATCGTGTTCGGCCTGGCTGAGCAGGTCGGCGGCGGCGATCTCGGGCGCGGCGTCGCGATCGACGATGACCATCAACTCCGACGGCCCGGCCGGCATGTCGACGGCGGGACCGCCCGGCAGGGCGCTCGCCTGTTTCTTGGCCTCGGCCACATAGGCGTTGCCGGGGCCGAACAGCTTGTCGCAGGCCGGGATAATCCCGTCCTCCAGTTCGACGCCGAAGGTCAGGGCGGCGATGGCCTGGGCCCCGCCCATCAGCCAGATGGCGTCCAGCTCCGCCTCTGCGGCGGCCAGGATCATGGCGGGGTGGATGCCGCCCTCCTTGTTCGGCGGCGTGACGGCGACGCGCTGGCCCACGCCCGCGACGCCGGCCGGAATGGCCAGCATCAGCAGCGAAGAAAACAGCGGCGCGGTGCCGCCGGGAATGTAGAGGCCGGCCGAGGCGATGGGACGCCAGGCCAGTTTGGACCGCACGCCGGGCGTCGTCTCGACAAAGGGGGTGTCCTCGGGCCGGGTCGCCTGGTGGAAGACCCGCACATTGTCGGCCGCCATGCGCAGGGCGCGCACGTCGCCGGGCGGCAGGGCGTTGCGCGCCTCGGCCACAGTCTCGGGCGTGATGGCGATGCGACGGGGCGGCGCCTTGTCCAGCTTCAGGCACCAGTCGGTTACGGCCTCGCCGCCGCGCTGGCGCACGTCGTCCAGGATGGCGCGCACCACCTCGGTCACGTCGCCGGCGGTGCGTTGGGCCGGGCGGGCCAGGGCGGCCGTCTTGCCGGCCGCATCGAGGGAAGACCAGTCGATGCGTTTCATCACATCATCTTCTCGATCGGCAGGACCAGGATGGCCGAGGCGCCGGCGGCCTTCAGCTTTTCAAGCGTTTCCCAGAAGACCGCCTCCTGACAGACGGCGTGGACGGCGACCGCATCGTCGCGACCCATCAAGGGCATGACGGTGGGCGAGCCTGCGCCGGGCAGGATGGCGGTGATCTCGTCCAGCGCCGAGCGCGGGGCGTTCAGCATGACGTATTTTGCGCCTTGCGAGGACACCACGCCCGCCATCCGCTCGATGACGCTGTCCAACAACTGCTGCAGCGCGGGCTCGGGCGCGACGGGCGACTGGATCAGCACGGCCTGGCTTTCCAGAACCGTATCCTTGGCCCCCAGGCCGTTGGCCTCCAGCGTCGCGCCGGTCGAGACCAGGTCGCAGATGGCGGCGGCCAGCTTAAGCCGGGGCGCGACCTCGACGGCCCCGCGCATGACCACAATGTCGGCCTTGACCCCGCGTTCGTCGAGGAAGCGGCGCAGGATCTTCGGGTAAGAGGTGGCGATACGCAGACCGTCGAGCGAGGCCGGACCGTCATAGGCCAGCGTCGGAGGCGTGGCGATCTTGAGCGTGCAGCGACCAAAGCCCAGCGGCATGACGACCGAGGCGTTCGGTCCGCCGTTGCGGCCTTCCTCCAGCACATTCTCGCCGACGATGCCCAGATCGCACACGCCGTCCGCCACGAAGGTGGGGATGTCGTCGTCGCGGACGCGCAGCAGGTCGATCGGATAGTTCTCGACCCGGTACAGCAAGTCGTTGTGACCCTTGACCCATTTCAGGCCCGCGTCGCGGATCAGGTCGAGGCTGCGGTCGGCCAGACGGCCGGATTTCTGGACGGCGATGCGAAGCCGGCCCTGCACGGTGCTCATGTTCGGATACTCAGTTCTTGGTCTTCAGGCGGTCCAGGGCGAGGCGATAGCCCTGATGCGGCATGTCTTTCAGATAGCGGGCGACGCGAACGACGGTGGTGGGGCTGGCATGGGCCTCTGCGGCGATCTCGCGATAGGATTTGCCGCCGGCGTCGAGCAGGCGCGCCACCTGCCAGCGCTCGGAGAAGGCGCGCAGTTCCGCAGGCGTGCAAAGATCGGCCAGAAAGGCGTCGATCTCGGCGCGCGTCTGCATCGACAGCAGGGCGTCATGCAGGTCGTCACGGGCGGGCGGGGTCGTCATGCGCGTTCCACTATGCTGTAACGGTGGAACGGTCAAGGGGATGTCTAGTGGCGAGTGGCGAGTGGCGCGTGATGAGTGGCGATAAAATCTGGGCATCCGTCGCTTGCTCGCCACTCGTCACTCGCCACTCGCCACTCTAAATGCGTCCCATGACCAAGGTTCTCATCATCGGCGCCGGACACGCCGGCGGCTCCGTCGCGGCCTTCCTGCGGCAGTATGGGCATGAAGGCCCCATCGTGCTGGCGGGCGAGGAGGATGCGCCGCCGTATCAGCGGCCGCCGCTGTCCAAGGCTTGGCTCAAAGGAGAGGCGGATCTGGAGGCGCTGCTGCTGCGGCCTCTGAGTTTCTACGCCGAGCAGAACATCGACTTCCGACCCTCGACGGTCGCCGTGTCGGTGGATCCGGCAGCGAAGACGGTAGCCTTCCACGACGGGTCGTCGGAAACCTACGACATTCTCGTGCTGGCGACCGGATCGACGGCGCGCAAGCTGCCGGTTCCGGGCGGGGACCATCCCGATCTGCTGGAACTCCGCACGATGAAGGACGCCGAGCGACTGAAGGCTGTCCTCGGGCCCGGCAAGCGTCTGGCGGTCGTCGGCGGCGGCTATGTGGGGCTGGAGGCGGCGGCGTCGGCGCGGGCCCTGGGCGCCGAGGCGGTGGTGATCGAGCGCGCGCCGCGCGTTTTGGCCCGGGTGGCGTCCGAGACCTTATCGACCTTCTTCACGGCGCAGCACCGGGCGCACGGCGTCGAAATCCTGACCGACGCTGAGGTAGTCGCTGTGGCCCGCGACGGCGTGAGCCTGGCCGACGGATCGGTGGTGTCGGCGGATGCGGTGTTGGTGGGGGTCGGCGCCCTGGCTTGCGACGCCCTGGCGCGATCGGCCGGCCTGACCTGCGACGACGGCTTGGTGGTGGACGCTGAGGCGCGCACCAGCGACCCGGCGATCTTCGCCATCGGCGACATGACCCGACGACCCATTCCGGTCCACGGCGGCGTGCATCATCGGCTGGAAAGCGTGCCCAACGCCCTGGAGCAGGCCAAACAGGCGGCCGCGGCCATCGTCGGACGGGCCGGACCCACGCCCGAAGTGCCGTGGTTCTGGTCTGACCAGTATGACGTCAAACTTCAGATCGCCGGCCTGCCGTTTGACGCCGACCGACAGGTGGTGCGCGGCGACCCGACGGCGTCGGGCTTTGCGGTCTTCCATCTGAACGGCGACCGCATCGTCTGCGTCGAGGCCGTCAACGCGCCGCCCGAGTTCATGGCCGGCAAGCAGTTGATCGCCAAGGCGACGCCTGTGGACATGGACAAGCTGGCCGATCCGGCGGTGTCGATGAAGGCGGTGGCCGTCGGATAAGGCGTCGCCGCAGTGCAACAAAACTGTTGCGCTTTACGTTCGTGACCGTTCAAGCTGCGACTTCAACGCGGCGGGGGCGGATGACGAGAGCTTTCGACGAAATGAATGGCGGCGGATCGGGTGCGATCCGCGACAGCTACAAGACGCTGGCGGCGTGGCTGGAAAACGCGCCGGCCGATTTGCTGCAAGCGCGCTCGCGCCAGGCGGAGCTGTTCTTCCGCCGCATGGGCGTGACCTTCGCCGTCTACGGCGACGAGGAATCCAATGAACGGCTGATCCCTTTCGATGTCGTGCCGCGCATCATCGGCGCGGACGAATGGGGTGGTCTGGAAAAGGGGCTGAAGCAGCGGGTCACCGCCATCAACGCCTTCCTGAAAGACATCTATGGACCGCAGGACTGCATCAAGGCGGGCATCGTCCCGGCCGATCTGATCCTGACCAATCCGCATTATCGGCCGGAGATGCAGGGGCGTCGTCCACCGGGCGACGTCTGGTGCCATATCTCGGGCGTTGATCTGGTGCGCACGGGCGAGGACGGCTTCTATGTTCTCGAAGACAACTGCCGCACGCCGTCGGGCGTCTCCTATATGCTGGAGAACCGCGAGATGATGATGCGGCTGTTCCCCGACCTGTTCGCGGAACACGCCGTGCGTCCCGTCGAGATCTACACCGACATGCTGCTGCGCTCGCTGCAGGCTTCGGCGCCGGCGGGTGCAGGGGCGGATCCGACGATCGTCGTGCTGACGCCCGGCCCCTTCAACTCGGCCTACTACGAGCATAGCTTCCTGGCCGATAAGCTGGGCGTCGAGCTGGTTCAGGGCACGGACCTGTTCGTCAATGACGACACGGTCTTCATGCGCACGACAGAAGGGCCCAAGCGCGTCGACGTCATCTATCGCCGCATCGATGACGACTTCCTCGATCCCCTGACCTTCATGCCAAACTCCACAATCGGGGTGCCGGGGCTGATGTCGGCCTATTTCGCCGGGCGCGTGACCCTGGCTAATGCGGTCGGCACGGGCGTGGCCGACGACAAGGCCGTCTATACCTACATGCCCGAGATCATCCGCTTCTTCACGGGCGAGGACGCCATCCTGCAGAACGTGCCGACCTGGCGCTGTCGCGAGCCGGACGCCCTGAAGGAAGTGCTGGATAAGCTGCCGGAACTGGTGGTCAAGGAAGTCGGCGGATCGGGCGGCTACGGCATGCTGGTCGGGCCGACCTCGACCAAGGCCGAGATCGAGGATTTCCGCGCCAAGCTGATCGCCGATCCCGACGACTTCATCGCCCAGCCGACGCTGAGCCTGTCGACGGCCCCCACGCTGAACGGCGGCGCCCTGTCGCCCCGCCACGTCGATCTCAGGCCGTTCGTCCTGTCCAGCCCGGCCGGCGTGCGCGTCGCGCCCGGCGGCCTGACGCGAGTGGCGCTGAAGGAAGGGTCGCTGGTGGTGAACTCCAGCCAGGGCGGCGGAACCAAGGACACCTGGGTGCTGGACAACTGATGCTTTCACGCACCGCAGACAGCCTCTACTGGACCGGCCGCTACATGGAGCGGGCGGACTTTCTCGCCCGCATTCTGGAGGCGGCGATCCGTCTGGCTGCCCTGCCGGCGAAAGATCAGGCCGCCGTCACCGCCTGGGCCGGGGCCATCGCCTCGTCGGGGGTCAAGGCCGGCTTCGACGCGACCGGTCGGACCGTGTCGGAAAAGTCCGTGCGGGAATATCTGGCCTTCGGCTTCGACAATCCGACCTCGATCAAGGCCTGCATCACCAAGGCGCGGACCAATGCGCGCTCGGTGCGCACCGCCCTGACCATCGAACTGTGGGAGGCGATCAACGGCGCCTGGAACGGCCTGAACGAACTGGGCGAGCCGACTAAGCGCGACGACTTCACCAACTTCCTCGACTTCGTGAAATCGACGTCCCTGGCGGTGGAAGGCGCCTCGTCGCGGACCATGCTGCGCAATGACGCCTACTGGTTCCTGCGACTGGGCATGGCGATCGAGAGGGCCGACAATACGGCGCGTCTGCTGGACGTGAAATATCACCTGCTTCTGCCGCCCGGCGAACGGGTCGGGGGGCAGTTGGACTATTTCCAGTGGACGACCCTGCTGCGCGAGGTTTCGGCCCTGACCGCCTATCGCTGGGTCTATCGTGAAAGCGTGCGGCCCTGGCTGGTGGCGGACTTGCTGGTGCTGAACCGCCAGATGCCGCGCTCGCTGGCCTCATGCCAAGGCATGATTGTCAGCTATCTGGAGAAGCTGGCGACCGATTACGGCCGGCGCGGACCGGCGCAACGGCTGGCCTCCAATCGCCTCAGCCAGTTCAACGAGGCCAAGATCGAGGACATCTTCCAGTCCGGCCTGCACGAATACATCCAGAGCTTCCTGAACGAGAACAACGCCCTGGCCGCGGCCATCCACGAACAGTATCTGGTCTGACCATGCGGATCCGGATCGATCACTCCACCCGCTACGCCTACGCCAGGCCCGCGCGGTTCATCGTCCAGATGCTGCGCCTGACGCCCAAGTCGTGCGAAAGCCAGCAGGTCCGCGACTGGCGGATCGAAACCGATGTGGACGCCCGGCTGCGGCGCAGCGAGGACGCCTTCGGCAACATCGTTCACAGCCTCTACACCGAGCGGCCGACCGACGCCCTGACCATCCGCGTCACCGGCGAGGTCTCGACCGTCGAGACGGGCGGCGTCGTGAAGGGCCAGGCCGAGCGGCTGTCCCCCTTGGTCTATCTGCGCGAAACCCCGATGACCAAGGCCGACGCCGGGATCGTGGATTTCGCCCGCTCCATCCCCGAGGGCCCGACGCTCAATCGGATGCATCAGTTGATGGGCGCGCTGAAGGATACGGTGGCGTTCGAGGTCGGCTCGACCTCCGCCTCCCACACCGCCGCCGACGCCTTCGCCCAGAAACGCGGCGTCTGTCAGGACCATTCGCAGATCTTCATCTCGGCCGCGCGCCTGCTGGGCGTGCCGGCCCGCTATGTCTCGGGTCATCTCAGCCGTCAGGACGGACGCCACGATCAGGACGCCGCCCATGCCTGGGCCGAGGCCTGGGTCGAAGATCTGGGCTGGGTCGGGTTCGATCCCGCCAACGGCATCTGTCCGACCGAACACTATGTCCGGGTCGCGGTCGGCCTGGACGCGCGCGGCGCCACCCCGATCCGGGGCACCAGCTATGGCGGCGGCCAGGAGCAACTGACCGTCGCCCTGAATGTGCGGCCGGTGCAACAGAGCCAGCAACAACTGCAATCCAGTGGATGGCCCCGATAGGCATGACGCGCGAATCTGTTAGCGTTCAGGGATTCGCAACGCGGGGAGCGAATAGAGCGAAGTGACCTATTGCGTAGGCATGCTGGTGGACGACGGGTTGGCGATGATCGCCGACACGCGCACCAATGCGGGCGTGGACAACATCTCGTCCTATCGCAAACTCCACATCTACCAGTCGCCGGGCGAGCGGATCCTGGCGGTCGCGACGGCGGGCAATCTGTCGGTCACCCAGACGGCGCTGGCCATGGTCGCAGCCGGGGTCAAACTGCCGGACTCCACCGAGCTTGAAACCCTCCAGACCGCCCCGACCCTTTTCCGCGCCGCCCAGCTTCTGGGTCATGCGATGGCCAGCGTGCGCGCCAGCATCAATACGCCGCCGACGCCGACCGCCGATGGGCTGAACGTCACCGCCTCCATGCTGCTGGGCGGTCAGATCGCCGGCGGCAAGATGGGGCTGTATCTGATCTACGGCCAGGGCAACTTTATCGAGTGCGGGCCCGATACGCCCTATCTGCAGATCGGCGAGCTGAAATACGGCAAGCCCATTCTGGATCGCGCCCTGCACAGCTCCACCTCCCTGTCCGAGGCGGTGAAGCTTGGGCTGATCTCGTTCGATTCGACCATCCGCTCGAACATCGCCGTCGGCCCGCCGCTGGACCTGATCGTCATGCCGCGCGACCAGCTGACGGGCACGGCGCGGCGCATCGAGGCGGACGATCCCTATTTCCGCGATCTGGGTCGGCGCTGGTCCGAAGCCTTGGCCGCCGCCCACCGCGCCATGCCCGATCCGACCTGGTTGGATATCGACACGTCGGCGCCTCAGAGGAGCATCAGCGCCGTCGGCTAATTAAGATTGCGATTTGTTCGCAATTGTCTTGTGCCTTCCTGTGGAGCTGGTTATTGCGAGCGCATCGCAAAATCAGACCAAAAGGTCGCAAGAGTATGTCCGAATCCCGCGCCGCCGCGCTCCGCTCGCTTCTGTTCGCCTCCAGCGCCGCCGGCATGCTGGTCGCCGCCCCCGCCATAGCCGCTGATGTGATCGCCGAGGACGGCGTGGTCGTCACGGCCGACCAGTCCCAGCCCGCCAATCTGGGCACGATCGACGTCAACGGTCAGTTCAAGAAGCCGGCGCCCGTCAATCCCGAGTTCGTCGCGCCCCTGGTGGATATCCCGCGCGCCGTGACGGTCATCCCCCAGGCCATCATCGAACAGACCTCGGCCTCGTCCTTGCAGGACCTGCTGTCCAACTCCCCCGGCATCACCTTCGGAGCAGGCGAGGGCGGTCAGCCCCTGGCCGATCGTCCCTTCATCCGGGGCCAGTCGTCGGGCAACAACATCTTCGTGGACGGCATTCGCGACACGGGCGGCCAGCAGCGCGAGGTCTTCAACCTGGAACAGGTCGAGGTCATCAAGGGGCCGGACGCCGTTTATTCGGGACGCGGTTCGGGCGGCGGCAGCATCAACCTGGCCTCCAAATCGCCCAAGCTGAACGCCTTCACCAATGTCAGCGCGGGCGCGGGCACCGACGGCTATTTGCGCGGCACGGTCGATGCGAACCTGCCGCTGGGCGAGACCGCCGCCCTGCGCATCAATCTGATGGGCGCCCAGGGCGACGTGCGCGGCCGCGACGCCGTCGATTACAACAGATGGGGTGCGGCCATCAGCCTGGGCGCCGGTCTGGGCACGCCGTCCTCGATGGTCTTCAGCTACTATCACCTGACCAGCGATCAGATGCCGGATTACGGCATTCCGTTGTTCACCAAGATTCAGTCACGCACGACCGACAGCGGCGTTCTGGATGTGCCCTATGACAGCTTCTATGGGCTGAAGGCGCGCGACTACCTGACCAATGAGGTGGACGCCTTCACCTTCAAGGCCGAGCATCGCCTCAACGACTACGCCACGATCCGCAACGTCAGCCGCTATTCGCAGACGCTGAACGACTACATCGTCACCAATCCCGGCGACGGCGGATATGTCGGACGCGCGGCGGACGGGACCTACTGGATGAAGCGGGGCACCAAGACCCGCTGGAACCCGGTCACCACCCTGGCCAATGTGACGGATGTCTTCGGCCAGTTCGCCACCGGTTCGATCAAACACAGCTATGACGTCGGCGTGGAGCTGTCGCGCGAGCACAACAAGAACGCCTCCTATTCGACCTACACCACTTCGGGCTCGGCCTGTCCGACGGGTCTGACCACGGTGTCGGGAACGTATCCGACTGCGTCCAGTACCCTGGGCGCCGGCGACTGCACCCCGGTCTATAATCCCAACCCCGACGACGCCTGGACCGGCGTGATCAACCGCGGCCCGACCAGTTCGAACACGACCGAGGCCATCGGAGTTTATGCGAACGACAGCATTACCCTGACCGAGCGACTGATCCTGAACCTGGGCGTTCGCTGGGACCAGTATTCGGTCAAGGGCGTGAATGCGACCGCGACCCAGTCGGCCGGCGTCTGGACCACGACGGGCTATACGGCCGTTCCGGAACAGACCTGGGAGTTCACCAACTATCAGGTCGGCCTGGTGTTCAAGCCGACGCAGAACAGCAGCGTCTATGCGTCCTGGTCCACGTCTTCGACGCCGCCGACCATTTCGGCGGGCGACCAGAACGCCTCGGGCGGCACGGGCACGGTTGATGGCGTCGCCAACACGGTTCTGGATCCGGAAGACACCGAAAGCTTCGAGATCGGCGCCAAGGCCAATGTCTTGAACGACCGTCTCGCCCTGTCGGCGGCCGCCTTCCATCTCACACGCAAGAACGCCCTGATCCTGGTTCAGCCCAACATCTTCCGTCAGGAGGGCGAGGTCGAGGTCAACGGCTTCGAGTTGGGCGTGTCAGGCAGTATCACGCCGAAGTGGACCGTATTCGGCGGCTACATCTACATGGACTCCGAACTGGTGAAGGGCGCCTGCACGGTCGATGCCACGGTAACGCCGCCGGTGTGCAGGCCCAGCGCCTTTGAAGGTGACCCGCTGGCCAACACGCCCAAGCACAGCGCCAGTCTGTTCACCACCTATCGCGTCCTGCCCCGGCTGACGGTCGGCGGCGGCGTCTACTACACGTCCAAATCTCTGGGCGGGAACCAGGGCGGCGCGGGCGGCGGGAGTAACCGCATCTATGCGCCCGAATGGACCCGCGTGGACGCTTTCGCCGCCTATGATCTGACGGATCGCGCGACGCTTCAGCTGAACGTCAAGAATGCGACGGACGAGGAGTACATCATGCGCACCAACGGTATCCACCACGCCGACGTGGCCGCAGGTCGCCAGGCAATCCTGGCCCTGAACCTGCGCTTCTAAAGGCCGTTTCCCCGGCCTAGTCTGACGGCCCCGCGATCCCCCGCGGGGCCGTTTCGTCTTTCAGCGAGAACGCCCGTGCTGTTGCAGATTCCGGAAGTCTTCTCCAAGGCCGAGGTCGCGGCTCTGCGGGCGCGGCTGGACGCCGGGCCGTGGGCGGACGGCAACGCCACCTCGGGCCATCAATCGGCGACGGCGAAAAAGAACCTGCAACTGCCCGAAGAGTCGGATGTGGCGAAGGAGGTCTCGGCTCTGGTCGTCCAGGCGCTGAACGCCAATCCGATGTTTGTGGCCGCGGCCCTGCCGCACACGATCTTTCCGCCTCTGTTCAACCGTTACGAAGGCGGGGACCAGTTCGGCCTGCACGTCGACAACGCCATCCGCCAGTCCCGCACTAGCGGGGCGATCCGCATTCGCAGCGATCTGTCGGCGACCCTGTTTCTGTCCGAACCCGAGGACTACGATGGCGGCGAACTGATCATCGAGGAGATGTACGGGGCGCAGGCGATCAAGCTGCCGGCTGGCGATCTGGTCCTCTATCCGTCCAAGAGCCTGCACCGGGTCACGCCCGTGACGCGCGGGGCGCGGGTGTCGTCCTTCATGTGGATGCAGAGCCTCGTGCGCGACGACGCCGATCGCGAGACCCTGTTCCGCTTGGATATCGCCACCCAGCGCGTAGCGTCCGAAAAGGGGCCCAAGGATCAGGCGGTGATCGAACTGACCGGCGTCTATCACAATCTCCTGCGGCGCTGGACCGAAGTCTGACGGACAAGGCTCCGCGACGTCGCTAAATGCTATTGCAACCCGTTCGCAACAATGGCACAGCGACCCCGTGACCGAACTCGCCACACAGCGTCAGGCTGAAACCGCAGCCAAGGGCCCCAAACCCAAGGCGGCGCTGAACGGCGCGCGTTCGTTCTGGCTGAAGCAGCTGCATAGCTGGCACTGGATTTCTGCGGCTGTCAGCCTGGTCGGCATGATCCTGTTCGCGGTCACCGGCATCACACTGAACCACGCGGCCTCGATCCCCGGCGATCCGGTCACGGTCGAACAGACTGCGACCTTGCCGGCGCCCCTGTTGCAGCGTCTGGCCAGATTCCCGCAGGAGACGACCGATCCCGTTCCCGACGCGGTCGCCCGCTGGGCGTCCGAGGCTCTAAAGGTCGAGATCGCCGACAAGCCGACCGAGACGACGGCGCAAGAGGTCTATGTCGCCCTAGCCATGCCCGGCGGCGACGGCTGGGTCACCATCGACCGTTCGACCGGCGAGACCCTGCACGAGAAGACGACGCGCGGCTGGATCGCCTACCTCAACGACCTGCACAAGGGCCGCAACGCCGGCGTGGTCTGGTTCTGGTACATCGACGTCTTCGCGGCGGCCTGCGTCATCTTCGCCGTCACGGGGCTGGGTCTGATGGTCCTGCACGCCAAGGGTCGGCCCTCGACCTGGCCGCTGGCGGCGCTGGGCCTGCTGATCCCCGTCGTTATCGCCCTGATTTTCATTCACTGACGAGTTTTCCGATGCGCCTGCTTCCCGTCGTCATCACCACCGTCGGCCTCGCCGCCGCTGCGCCCGCCATGGCCGCCGACCTGACGGTGTCGGTCGAGATTCCGCGCCTGAACACCGCCTCCTATCATCGCCCCTATGTCGCGGTGTGGATCGAAAAGCCGGATCAATCGGCCGAACGCACCCTGGCTGTCTGGTATCAGCAGACCCGCAATAACGAAGGCGACGGCAAGGACTGGCTGAAGGATCTGCGCACCTGGTGGCGCAAGGGCGGCCGGGCCATGAGCCTGCCGGCCGACGGCGTATCCGGCGCCACACGCGCGCCGGGTCGCCAGACCGTCACCGTACCCGCCGCCCACCTGCGCAACCTTCAGCCCGGCCAGTACAACATCGTCGTCGAGGCGGCCCGCGAACTGGGCGGACGCGAAGTCGTGCGCGTGCCCTTCCGCTGGGGCGCGGCCAACACCGGCGCCGGAACCGGCTCCACCGAACTGGGCGCCGTGCGCGTCGCCGTCTCTCGCTGAGGATCATGACCATGAAGAAGACGATCGCCCTGCTGACGCTGGCCGCAGCGCTGGCCGCCCCCATGGCCGCCCAGGCCCACCGCGCCTGGCTGGCGCCCACCGCCACGACCCTGTCGGGCACGGACGCCTGGGTCGGGTTCGACGCCGGCATGTCGAACCAGGTGTTCAACCCCGACCACGCCGCCATGCGCCTGACCGGCCTGACCATCACCGCGCCGGACGGCTCGGCGGTCCAGCCCGAGAACGCCATGCAGGGCCGCTATCGTTCGACCTTCGACGCCCATCTGACCCAGAACGGCACCTACAAGATCGCCAACGTCATGAACGGCGTGATGGCCAGCTACACCCTGAACGGCGAACAGAAGCGCTGGCGCGGCGCGGCCTCGGACTATCCGGCGGGCCTGCCCGAGGGCGCGACCAATGTTCAGGCGACCCGCACCGCCAGCCGCATCGAGACCTTCGTCACCCTGAACAACCCCACCGACACCGTCTTCAAGACGACCGGAGAGGGGCTTGAGCTGGTTCCCGTCACCCACCCGAACGACCTAGTCGTGGGCGAACCCGCCACCTTCAAACTTCTGAACAACGGCCAGCCGGCGGCGAACGTCGACGTCACCGTGGCGCGCGGCGGTCTGCGCTACCGCGACAACCCCGAAGAATCGACGCTCAAAACGAACGCCGAGGGCGCCTTCACCATCACCTGGCCGGAAGCGGGCATGTACTGGCTGAACGCCTCGGTCCGCACCGAAGGCCAAGGCGAAACGCTGGGTTCCAACGCCAGCTATGTGGCGGCGATGGAAGTCCTGCCCTAAGCGAAGGGCCATGTCCGACATTCCCCCCTCGCGCGGTTCACGCGCCGCCCCGCCCACGGTCAACATCGGCGACGCCGCCCCTCTGGGCGACCGCGCCGACAACCGCGTCCTCGTGCCGACGATCGAAGGCGCGCCGCCCCGTCCGCCCAGCGACCTGATCCGCGCGCTGGGCGGCCAGACCATGGGCACGACCTGGAGCGCGCGCGTCATCGCCCCGCCCGGCGTGGGCGAGGTCGAGATCCGGTCCGCGATCGAAGAGGAACTGGCGACCGTCGTCGGTCTGTTCAGCCCGTGGGAGCCGTCCAGCGAGATCAGCCGCTTCAACACCGCGCCCGCCGGCGTCTGGGCGGTGTCCCAGCCGTTCTGGGATCTGCTGGATTCGGCGATGACCCTGGGCGACGAAACCAACGGCGCGGTCGATCCGACCCTGGGCGCCCTGGTCGATATGTGGGGCTTCGGCCCGCCAGGACCGCGTTCGGCCTTGCTGCCCGTCCCGTCCGAAGACGAGATTGCGGCGGCTGCGGCCGTGTCGGGTTGGCAGAAGCTGCGGCTGAACGGCGATGCGCGGGCGGTCATGCAGATGGGCGGGATGAAGCTGGACTTCTCCGGCATCGCCAAGGGTCATGCGGTGGATCGCGTGTCCGACCGCCTGATGGCCATGGGCGCGACCTCGCACCTGATCGAGATCGGCGGCGAGTTGAAAGGACGCGGCGTCAAGCCGGACGCCCAGCCCTGGTGGGTCGAGATCGAGCGGGTCGAGGGTTCGCCTGCGCCCCACACCGTGGCGGCGTTGTTCGATCTGGCCGTAGCGACCAGCGGCGACTATCGCCGCGCATTCCACCATGAGGGGCGCCTTTATCCCCACACCATCGACGGATCGACCGGTCGTCCGGTCAGCAACAATCTGAGTTCGGTCACCGTCCTGCACCCCTCCGCCATGATGGCCGACGCCTACGCCACGGCCCTGACCGTCATGGGGCCGTTCGACGGACCGGACTATGCCGAGGCCGTCGGCCTGATGGCCCATTTCGTCGAGCGTACCGAGCGCGGGCCGGTCGAGCGGATGTCGCCGGCCTTCGCCGCCCTGATGGACGACGACGGAGATCGTCCGGGGTGACAGCCGATCCGCAGCGCTGGCTGTGGGCGGTCGGGGCCTTGGCGCTTTGGCTGACCCTGATCGCCGTCATCTTCTGGCGTGAACGCAGGGCCAAGGCGGCGGCCCGTGCGCGGTCTGATGCTCTGGCGGGCGCAGGCGAGGGCCGGCCGCTGCTAATCGCCTTCGCCAGCCAGACGGGCTTCGCCGAGGAACTGGCGTGGATGACGGCGCGGTCTCTGGGCGATGGCGGCGTGGGCGCGCGAGTGCTGTCCTTCGCCGATCTGGATGTGCAGACGCTCAAGTCGACGGACCGTGCATTGCTGATCGTCTCGACGACGGGCGAGGGCGATCCGCCCGACAGCGCGGCCCGGTTCGTGCGCAAGGTCATGGGCGAGACGACCGACCTGTCGGAACTCCGTTTCGGTCTTCTGGCGCTGGGCGACCGCAGCTATGATCAGTTCTGCGGCTTCGGTCACGCTGTGGACGGCTGGCTGCGACGCGCCGGCGCCAAGCCCCTGTTCGATATGGTCGAGGTCGACAACGGCGAGGCCGGCGCCCTTCGCCACTGGCAGCACCAGTTGAACCAGATCACGGGCAGCGTGACGGCCCCCGACTGGACCCCGCCCGCCTACGACCCGTGGCGGCTGGTCGAACGCACCCTGGTCAATCCGGGCAGTCCCGGCGGCGAGGCCTGGCATCTGGCGTTCGAGGCCGTGGGCGCGGCGCCCGACTGGTCGGCCGGCGACATCGCCGAGGTCGGCCTGCCTGAGCGTGACGGCGTCACGCCGGGTTCACGTGAATATTCCATCGCCTCCCTGCCGTCGGATGGCCGGGTCGAGTTTCTGATCCGCCTGATGCGCCATCCCGACGGCGCCCCGGGCCTGGCGTCGGGCTGGCTGACGCAGGATCTGGCGCGGGGCGATCAGGTCGGAATGCGCCTGCGCACCAACCGCAGCTTCCACGGCCCGGCGGTCGAGACGCCGATGATCCTGATTGGCAACGGCACGGGCATCGCGGGTCTGCGCGCACATTTGAAGGCGCGCACCGACGCGGGCGGGGCCTGGCTGCTGTTCGGAGAACGCACCCAGGCGCATGACGCCTTCTTCGATGCGGAGTTGCAGGCCTGGCTGGCGTCGGGCGTGCTGCGGCGGCTGGACCGGAGCTTCTCGCGCGATGCGGGCGACGGACGATATGTGCAGGACCTGGTCGCGGCGGCGACGGATGACTTGCGCGATTGGGTCGCGCGCGGCGCGGCGATCTACGTCTGCGGCAGTCTGGAAGGCATGTCGCAAGGCGTGCATGCCGCGCTGGAAAGCGCGCTGGGGGCGGACGTGGTGCTGACCATGCTGGAAGACGGCCGCTACCGCCGCGACGTGTACTGAACCCCGTCTTTGCTGATCAGTGCTACAGGCCTAGACGCCCCAAAAGTTCCGCCGCGAAGGTCGACAGGGTGTCGTCGCGCGCGCCCATGACGATGATCCGGTCGCCCGGCTTGGCGATCTCGACGATCCGGTCGCCGCAGTCGGCGCGCGTCGCCAGCGCATCAGCCTGACGGCCGGCGGCGCGGACGCCGGAGGCGATGTCTTCCGATCCCACGCTGCGGTCGGTGGTGCCGCCGTAATAGACCGGCTCGGGCATCAGCAGCACGTCGTCCTCGCGCATCAGGCCGGCGAAACCGTCGATGAACTCCGACTTCATCAGCTTCAGCGGGCCGAACCCATGCGGCTGAAACAGGATCAGCAGCCGGCCGTCGAAGGCGTGTAGGGTCTTCAGCGTGGCGGCGATCTTGTCCGGGTTATGCGCGAAGTCGTCGATGACGGTGATGTCGCCCGCCGTCCCGACGACCTCCATCCGTCGCCGGATGCCGGCGAAGGTTTCCAGCGCCTTCACCGCCTCGGCCGTCGGCACGCCCAGCGCCCGGGTCGCACCCAGCGCGGCCAGGGCGTTGGCGACATTGTGCGCGCCGGGCACGTTCAGGATCACGTCGTGTTCGCTCCAGCGCTCGATCAGGCGGAACCGCATGCCCGTCGGCAGGGGCTGAAGATCATGGGCGGACAGGTCGGCCTTCTCTTCGCCCAGGCCGAAGGTGATCGCCTTGCCAGCCGGCAGCGTCTGGGCCAATTCCTGGGCCAGCGCCGCCGTCTCGGGATTGTTCAGGTTCAACACGGCCGTCGTCGCCCGCGCGGTGAAGCCGCCGAACAGGTCGCGCAACTCCTCCATCGACTTGTGGTCCAGCGAGATGTTGGACACCACCGCCACCGTCGGATCGTAGCGGGCGATCGAGCCGTCGCTTTCATCCACCTCCGACACGAACACGTCGGGCCCGCCGATCAGGGCGCTGGCGAACGGATGGTCGGCGTCGGCGAAGTTCTTCATCACCGCCCCGTTCATGACGGTCGGCTCGCGGCCCGTCTGATGCAGGATCCAGGCGATCATGCCGGTGATGGTGGACTTGCCGCTTGTGCCCGCGACCCCGACCGAGGTCGGGGCGTCGTTGAAGAGTTCACTGAGCAGCTCGGGCCGGGTCTTGATGGTTGCGCCGGCGCGCCTGGCCGCGCCGATGTCGGGCACCGTCTCCTCGATGGCGCCGGTGGCGATGACGGTCTGATCCGCGCGGGTCACGCCCGATCCGTCCTGAGGGTGCAGGGTGACGCCGTGGGCGCGCAGCCAATCGAACTTCTCGGGCGTGCGGCCCTGGTCCAGCGCGCGGTCCGATCCTTCGATCACGGCGCCGCGCGCCTGGACGATCATGGCCAGGGGCAGCATGCCCGACCCGCCGATGCCGCAGAAGAAATAGGAGGCGTCTTGGTTCATGCCCCCTTAGAACAGGGGATCGGGCCGGTCCGCCAGTAGGGGATCGCAAAAACGACGAAGAAGACGGACGTGGAAACCAACAGCTTCAAGATCGGCGTCGTTTGCGCCAGTTCGCGCTTTTCGAAAGAGCGCGCCGAGACGATCGAGGCCTGGATGGCGCACAACCATCCCGACCGCGATGTCGCCGTCGTCTTCCATCCCGCCTGTTTCCTGAAGCACGGTCATTTCGCCGGCGACGACCGGGCGCGCGCGGACGCCTTCGTGGAGTTCGCCAACGATCCCCGCATCGACGCCATCTGGTTTGCCCGCGGCGGATACGGCTCGTGCCGCATCGCCGATGCGGTGATCCCGCGCTTGGACGCGGTCGCCCGCAAGAAGCGCTACATGGGATATTCCGACGCCGGCAGCCTGTTGGCCGGAATGTACAAGGCCGGATTCCAGCATCTGGCGCACGGACCGATGTCTTCGGATTCGGTGCGCGACGACGCGACTGCGCGCGGCGCCCTGTCCTGGCTGACCACGGGACGCACCGACTGGATCGAGCCGTCGCTGGCGACCGATCCGCGCCCGGCCGTCGCCTTTAACCTGACCATTCTGAACGAACTGACCGGCACGCCGCTTGAGCCCGATCTATCCGACCACGTCCTGATGTTGGAGGAGGTGTCCGAGGCCGCCTACCGGATCGACCGAATGATGTTTCACTTGACCAACCAGGCCAGCATCCGTCGCGTGGCCGGGATTCGCCTGGGACGGGTCTCTGACATCACGCCAAACGATCCCGACTTTGGTCAGACTCCGGAGGAAATCGTTCGATACTGGTGCCTGCGTTCGGGCATACCGTTTCTGGGCAGCGCCGATATCGGGCATGACGCCGCCAACAAGGTCGTCCCCTTCGGTCGCCCGTAAGGCGAACGACGCGCGACGAAAAGGACACAGTCTCGCCTCTATTCGCTAAGGCGAGGCCGCCCGCCTCTCGACAGAACGCCGGTCCTGACCTCAGATGCCGGTCCGCGAGGCGTTAGGACTTCGTTAGCCAAGGCGTTGGGGGACGCTGCGGTTTGCGCCTACTGCGATGCGGCGGTTCGTTCGGATATCGGGGGATGCCCGGACGAGCCGCCTGATCGTCTTCCCATCCATCGACGTTGAGGGCCGCAGGGCTTAAGGATCGCGGGTGCGTTTCGACGAGAGATTCATTGATGAACTGAAGGCCCGCCTTCGGCCGTCCGACGTGATCGGGCGGACGGTGAAGCTGAAACGTCAGGGTCGCGAATATGTCGGTCTGTCGCCCTTCTCGAAGGAGAAGTCGCCGTCCTTCTTCGTCAATGACGACAAGGGCTTCTTCCACGACTTCTCGTCCGGCAAGCATGGCGACATTATTTCCTTCCTGCAGGAAACAGAGCGGCTCAGCTTCGTCGAGGCGGTGCAGCGCCTGGCCGGCGAGGCGGGGATGCAGCTTCCCGCCGAAGACCCCAAGGAGGCCGAGCGCGAGCAGAAGCGCGCAGGTCTGTCGGACTGGATGGACCTGGCCCAGAAATGGTTCGCCGCCAATCTGCGCCGCACGCCGGGCAAGGCAGCGCGCGAATACCTGGACAAGCGCGGTCTGCCCGAGGATCAGTGGGAGCGGTTCGGCCTGGGCTATGCGCCCAACGACCGCGAGGGGCTGAAGCAGGCCTTGGTGCAGCGCGGCGCCAAGCCCGCCGAACTGGTCGAGGCCGGGCTGCTGATCTCGCCCGAAAGCGGCGGCCAGCCCTATGATCGCTTCCGCGACCGGCTGATGTTCCCGATCCTGGATGCGCGCGGCCGGATCGTCAGCTTCGGCGGTCGGGCCATGAACCCCGACGACCGGGCCAAATATTTGAACGGCCCGGAAAGCCCGCTCTTTCACAAGGGCGCGACCCTCTACGGCCTGCCCGAGGCGCGGCGCATCTTGGGGGCGGAATCCAAGAACGACCAGGCCATCATCGTGGTCGAAGGCTATATGGACGTCATCGCCTGCCAGCGCGCGGGCCTGCCGGCCGTGGCGCCGATGGGCACGGCCCTGACCGAGGAGCAGATGGCTTTGCTATGGCGGGTCAGTTCGGAACCTATCCTCTGCTTTGACGGCGACCCGGCAGGCCAGAGAGCCGCTTTCCGTGCCGTCGAACGCGCCTTGCCGCTCTTGAAACCAGAACGCAGCTTTCGGTTTGTGACGCTGACCGGCGGGCAAGATCCAGATGATATGCTGAGGGAGAAAGGTGCGCCGGCGCTGCGTGAAGCGATGAGTGTAACCACTCCGTTTTCGCGAATGCTGCTCGATCGGGAGATGGCCGAGGTTGGGGCTCTCGATACACCCGAGAAAGAGGCGGGGCTTCTGGTTCGGCTACGTAAAGCAGCCGCGACTATCGCCGATCCCGACTTGGCTAGGACCTACAAAGACTTTCTCGTAGGCGCTTTTTATCAGCGGGTTCGCCCCTCACCTGAAGAAAAAAGAGCCGCGAACAAGGTCATTTACAGGGACCGAAAAGCACGTTCGATGGCTCCAATTATGGATGTGACGCCGGAGGCGCGCGCTGCCGCCATCACCTTGGCGCGTGCGCCTCGTCCGGTCTTGGCTGCCATTGTGGAAGGTCTGATCGCTCATCCTGACACGGTCAATGAACGTGGCGAAACATTAGCGACTCAAAGCTTCGGCGACGTCGGCCTTGATCGTTTGGTCAGTGATCTCGTGAGGCTGACCTATGAAGCGCAGGCGATGAGCAATGGCCTGCTGAGGTCACGATTGTTGGCAATGGGACACGAGGAAACCCTCAGGCGGATAGACCGCACTGCCGGAATAGCCCATGCCCCGTTTTTGGACAGCGCCGCATCGCTTGAAGTTGCGGCAGCGGGACTGAGCCGCGCAGTGGATGTTCTGCTTCAGTCCATGGCGCTCAGTCGAGCGATGAATGAAATGAAGTCCGAGGAAAGCTTTGATAGCCAGGCGTTCATTGGTTTGAAGGGACAACGTGACGCCTTGGACCGCTTCATATCCAGCGGCGAAATCTGGACAGATACGGCCACCCTGCACTGACAAGTCGTTGGGTGTTGACGTGGTATAGGTTAGGATCAAACTATGGATGGTTCTCAACCTGTCAGGATCACGCGAGACGGCGACCATCAGGTCGTCCATCTGCCCAGCGGCGTGTCAGTCCCAACCGACGCGGTGGTTCGTCAGGAAGGCGGGCGGTTGATCATCGAACAAGCCGGGACTGGCTTGGGATCGGTTGAACGACTGCTGGCAGTGCTGGCGACGATGGAGCCGATCGACGAGCGTCTCGACCCGATCGATGATCCGCTACCTGAGCCGGTCGATCTTTGAGCGGATATATGCTGGACACCAACGCGGTGTCGGACCTGATGTATGATCCGCTAGGTCCAGTCGGGCAGCGTATGGCTATGGTCGGCTCAGGCGAAATCTGCGTCAGCCTGATTGCGGTCGCTAGTTGAGGTTTGGTGTCGCCAAGTCTGGCTCGGTGCGCTTGGCCGCTCAGTTGGACAGGGTGCTGTCCGGCTTGGCCGTCAAGGCATGGGATGCGCCTGCCGATCATGTTTACGGCGATATCCGCACCGATTTACACAAGCGTGGCCAGCCTATCGGCGGCAATGATCTGCTGATCGCCGCGCATGCCTTGGCACTCGACTGCATCCTCGTCACCGACAATGAGCGCGAGTTCTCGCGCGTGCCCGGCCTGCGGGTTGAAAACTGGTTGCGGAGCGATTGAACCTCGCGCCGCTTGACTCCGCCGCCCTGCGACGCCATCTGGCGCAATCGGGTCATGATGCCTTAGTGCGCGAGGTCGAGAAGGCGGCGGCAAAGTCCGGCGCGCCATTCCTGGCCGCAAATGCGCCCCTCGCCGAGGCAAGGGTCCGATGGTCGCAGGCGTTCGACGCTTCAACCCGCGTAGCGGCGTTGGAGGACGCCTTGGCTCATGCACGTGATGTGCCTGGGCAGGATGAGGCGTTCCGCCGGCTGAAGGCCGAGCGGGATGCGCTTCGCCGTGCGATCAAAGCCGGGACGATTTGGGAAGACAGCGCGGGCACGTAACCTTACGGCACGCCAAGCATTGTATTTTTCGCCGGGGCGGACTGATCACCCTCTCGGCTGGAGACAGACTGACTATGAACGCACAGACCGAGACGCAGGACACCGAGGTTTCGACCGATGGGCCCCTGCTCGATCTGACGGACGCCGGCGTCAAGAAGTTCATCAAGCAGGCCAAGGCGCGCGGCTATGTGACGATGGAGGAGCTGAACAAGGTCCTGCCGTCCGAAGAAGTCACGCCCGACGCCATTGAAGACACCCTGGCGATGCTGTCCGAAATGGGCGTCAACGTCGTGGAGGCCGAGGAGGACGCGCAGGAGCAGCAGTCCACCGACGTCGCCGCCGCCGCCGGCACCGCCGTGGCCGAAACGCCCGCCAAGTCGGCCTATGACCGCACCGACGACCCCGTGCGCATGTATCTGCGCGAGATGGGTTCGGTCGAACTGCTGAGCCGCGAGGGCGAAATCGCCATCGCCAAGCGGATCGAGGCCGGCCGCGACGCCATGATCTCGGGTCTGTGCGAAAGCGCCCTGACCTTCGAGGCCATTATGGTCTGGCGCGACGAGCTGGAAAACAACCGCATCCTGTTGCGCGAGGTCATCGACCTGGACGCCACCTATGGCGTGCTGAACCCTTCGTCCCTGCCGGGCGCCGCCCAGCCTGAAGGCGAAGAGGAAGACGAGGCCGAGGACAAGCCGGCCGCCGAAGACAAGCCTGAATCTGACGACGAAGACGACGACGACTTCGACGACGGCGGCGGCATGTCGATCTCGGCGCTGGAAGCCGAGCTGCGCGACGGGGTGATGGAGGTTCTGAACGCCATCGCCGCCGATTTCGGCGCCTTCCGCCAGCTGCAGGACAAGCTGGTACAGACCCGTCTGAAGGGCGAGGTGCTGAGCGCCAAGGATGAAAAGGCCTATCAGGCGCTGACGACGTCCATCTCGGATCGTCTGAAGACCATGAAGCTGAACAACAACCGTATCGAGGCGCTGGTCGAGCAGCTCTATGCGATCAACAAGCGCCTGATCGGTCTGGAAGGCCGTCTTCTGCGCCTGGCCGACAGCTACGGCATTTCGCGGCCCGAGTTCCTCAAGGCCTACTTCGGCTCCGAGCTCGACCCCACCTGGACCGACCGGATCAAGGATCAGGGCGTGCGCTGGACCAAGTTCAGCGAGAACGAAGCCAGCCAGATCGCGACCATCCGTTCCGACGTCGCCGCCGTGGCGCTGGAAGCCGGTCTGCCGATCGACGACTATCGCCGCATCGTCCAGACGGTGCAGAAGGGCGAACGCGAAGCGCGTCAGGCCAAGAAGGAAATGGTCGAGGCCAACCTGCGCCTCGTGATCTCCATCGCCAAGAAATACACCAACCGCGGCCTGCAGTTCCTAGATCTGATCCAGGAGGGCAACATCGGCCTGATGAAGGCGGTCGATAAGTTCGAGTATCGTCGCGGCTACAAGTTCTCGACCTACGCCACATGGTGGATCCGTCAGGCGATCACCCGCTCGATCGCCGACCAGGCGCGCACCATCCGCATTCCGGTGCACATGATCGAGACGATCAACAAGATCGTTCGCACCAGCCGCCAGATGCTGCACGAGATCGGCCGCGAGCCGACCCCGGAAGAGCTGGCGGAAAAGCTGGCCATGCCGCTGGAGAAGGTGCGCAAGGTCCTGAAGATCGCCAAGGAGCCGATCTCGCTGGAAACCCCGATCGGGGACGAGGAAGACAGCCACCTGGGTGACTTCATCGAGGACAAGAACGCCGTCCTGCCGATCGACGCGGCCATCCAGTCGAACCTGCGCGAGACCACGACCCGCGTGCTGGCGTCGCTGACGCCGCGCGAGGAGCGGGTCCTGCGGATGCGGTTCGGCATCGGCATGAACACGGACCACACGCTGGAAGAAGTCGGCCAGCAGTTCTCGGTGACCCGCGAACGCATCCGTCAGATCGAGGCCAAGGCGCTGCGCAAGCTGAAGCACCCGTCGCGGTCGCGCAAACTGCGATCCTTCCTGGACAGCTGATACGATCAAGGGCGGCCCTGACGGGCCGCCCTTTTTCTTGGCAGGCGACATGGCCCGAAAACACGTCAATCTCGGTACGGCGCCGGCCAAGTCCGACCTGCCGCAAAAGCGCTGCGCCGCCTGCGGCCTGTCTTTCGCTTGGCGAAAAAAGTGGGCGCGGGACTGGGATCAGGTGCGGTTCTGCTCGGATCGTTGCCGGGCAAATGGCGCGTCCGAAGAGCGCCGATAGACGGCTCTCCGCCTCGTGACCACGGCGGCGGCGGGAATCAGCTAAGCGTCGCGACCATGCACTCCGTGTCGCGCGTCTCTCACATTCTCATCGGCCTTGGCGTCCTGCTGATCCTCAGCGGCTGCGTGCGGCGTCCCCCTGAGCCGCTGCGGCCGACATCGCCCTATCCGTCACGCACCGAGGCGCCGCTGGTCGGGGGGCTGGTGGATCGGATGATCGACGGCGGGACCCAGGCGCTGGTCGTGCGCGAAGGCGGCGATCT
This sequence comes from Brevundimonas sp. KM4, assembly GCF_000964075.1. Classification (NCBI taxonomy): domain Bacteria; kingdom Pseudomonadati; phylum Pseudomonadota; class Alphaproteobacteria; order Caulobacterales; family Caulobacteraceae; genus Brevundimonas; species Brevundimonas sp. KM4. The sequence goes on from NZ_JZRG01000038.1 coordinate 45,353, forward strand.
GGGCCGGTGCCTGGCCGAGTTGAACGCCGCGCGCGTGCGGTTCAGCCCCGTCCCGGATCGCCAGAACACCGCGACCTGCGGGCTGAGCAAGGGCGGGGTGCTGGGCGCCGACCTGGGGACGGTGGCGCGCATGGCGCCGGGCGATGTGGAGATGACCTGCCAGACCGCGCTGGCGCTGAGCATCTGGCGTCGTCAGTCGCTCGAGCCGGCGGCGCGAGAAATCCTGGGCTCGGACGTCGTGCAGATCGATCACATGGGGGCCTACGCCTGTCGCAACGTGAACAACGGTGTGGGCTCGAACCGCATCAGCGCCCATTCCCAGGCGGCGGCGCTGGACTTCGCCGGGGTGCGGCTGAGGGACGGGCGGCGCATCACCGTGACCAAGGACTGGAGCGGCGACACGCCCGAAGCGCGCTTTCTGAAGCGTATCCGCGACGACGCCTGCCGCATCTTCGGCACGACGCTCAGCCCCGACTACAACGCCGTCCACTACGACCACCTGCACCTCGAGGCGACCGACACGCGCTTCTGTCGCTGAGGCAACGCTTTGGCGCGGGGCGGATTACGCCCCTATGCGCGGTGAACTGAAGACCTATCAGGCCAAGCGCCGGTTCGGCGAGACGCCCGAGCCGAAGGGCGCCAAGGCCAGGCGCGCCAAGGGCGGCTTTCGCTATCTGATCCAGCGCCACGCGGCGACGCGTCTGCACTACGATTTCCGCATCGAGGCGGACGGGGTGCTGAAATCCTGGGCCGTGACCAAAGCGCCGTCGCGCGACACGGCGGTCAAGCGGCTGGCGGTCGAGGTCGAGGATCATCCGCTGGATTACGGGTCGTTCGAGGGGACGATTCCCGATGGCAACTACGGCGCCGGCACGGTGCAGATGTGGGACGTCGGCACCTGGGAGCCGCAGGAGCCGGACCTGGAGGCGGCCTGGGCCAAGGGTCAGATCAAGATGATCCTTCACGGCGAGCGGCTGAAGGGCAAATGGGCTCTGATCCGGTTGAAGCGCGATCGGGGCAAGCCCTCCAAACGCAACAACTGGCTGCTGCTGAAGGAGAAGGACGACTTCGCCGTGGCTGGAGAGGGCGATGCGCTCGCCGAAATCGACGCCTCGGTGACGACCGGCCGGTCGCTGGCCGAGATCGCGGATGGGACAAAGGAATGGACGGCGTCCAAGCCGACCGGGCGTAAAGGTCCGGCCAAGCCCAAACCCTCCAAAGCGGCGGCGAAGACCAAGAAGCCGCCGGCCTTCGTGCCGATCCAGCTGTGCAAGGTGACCGACCATCCGCCAGGTGGAACGGGCTGGGCGCACGAGATCAAGTTCGACGGCTATCGCATCCAGATCGGGGTCGGCGGCGGTCGGGCGGTCTTGCGGACGCGCAAGGGTCTGGACTGGAGCGACGAGTTTCCCGACCTCGCAGCGGATGCGGCGACCTGGCCCGACGCGGTGATCGACGGCGAGCTGTGCGCGCTGGATGACGATCACATGCCGGACTTCGGGGCGTTGCAGGCCGCCATTTCGGACGAGAAGACGGAAGGCCTGGTCTATTTCGCCTTCGACCTGTTGTTCGAGGGGGCGGAGGATCTGCGCAAACTGCCGCTGTCGCATCGCAAGGCGCGGCTGCAGGCCTATGTGAACCGGATCGGAAAGGCGGCCGCCGGGCGACTGCGCTACGTCGAGCATTTCGCCTCGACCGGCCAGGCGGTGCTGGAGAGCGCCTGCCGCATGGATCTGGAAGGGGTGATCTCCAAGAAACTGGACGCCCCCTATCATGCCGGGCGGTCGTCGACCTGGCTGAAGTCCAAATGCCGGGGGCGCGACGAAGTGGTGATCGGCGGCTGGTCGTCCGAGGGCGGGACGCGGTTCCGCTCTCTCCTGGTCGGGGTCAGGGAAAAGGGCAGCCTTCGCTATCTGGGCCGGGTCGGCACGGGCTATGGCGAGGCGGTAACGAAGACCCTTGTTCCGGCGCTTAAGGGCGTGGCGGCGGATAAATCCCCCTTTGCCGGGGCGGGCGCGCCCAAGGCGGCCAAGGACATCCATTGGGTCAAACCGGTGCTGGTCGCCGAGGTTGAGCACGGCGGCTATACCGAATCCGGATCGTTGCGGCAGGCGGCGTTCAAGGGGTTGCGCGAAGACAAGACAGCCGCCGAGGTCACCCAGGCGCCGCAAACGCCCACGGACATGGGCGAAGCCAAGAAGACCACGATGACGGTGCGACCGGCCGGAAAGCCCGGCAAGGTGGTCGTGGCGGGCGTGACCATCTCCAGCCCCGACAAGGTGCTGTGGCCCGCCGTGGGCGATCGGCCGGCGATCACCAAGGCCGATCTGGCGCGCTACTACGAGGCGGCGGCCGAGCGGATACTGCCCCATGTGACGGACCGGCCGACCTCGATCATCCGGGCGCCCGAGGGCATCGGGGGCGAGACCTTCTTCCAGCGTCATGCCATGGCAGGGTCAAACCCGCGACTGAAGCTGATCGACGTCAAGGCCCGCACCCCTTATGTCGCCGCCGTCGATGTCGGCGGCCTGGTCGCCATCGCCCAGTCGGGCGGGCTGGAATTGCACCCCTGGGGCTGTGCGCCCGGCCAGCCGGAAATCCCCGAGCAGATCACCTTCGACCTGGATCCGGACGAGGGGCTGGACTTCGCCGACGTCATTGCCGCGTCCAAGGTCGTGAAGGCGAAGATCGAGGCGCTGGGTCTGGCCGCCTTCGTCAAGACGACCGGGGGGAAGGGTTTGCACGTCGTCGTGCCGATCAAGACTGACGCCCGCTCGCGCGTGACCTGGGATCAGAACAAGGCCTTCGCCAAGGCGATGGCCGAGGCCATCCGCGCCGAGGCGCCAGACCGGTTCACCACGACCCTGGCCAAGAAGGCGCGGGGAGGAAAGATCTTCATCGACTATCTGCGCAACGGGCGGATGGCGACGGCGGTCGCGCCCTGGTCGCCGCGCGCACGGCCGGGGGCGGGGATCGCCTTCCCGCTGTCGTGGGGGCAGGTGAAGGCCGGGCTGGACCCCGCCGCATTCAACCTCTGGACCTATCCGACCTTGCTCAAGAAGCCCGATCCGTGGGCTGATTTCCGCGCCTCGGCGGTCAGCTTGAAATCGGCTCTGAAAAAGATGGGCGTCTAGGCCGCTGTCTTCTTCTTTGCCGCGGACTTCCTGGGCGCCGCCTTCTTTGCCGGGGCCCTCTTTGCAGGGGCCTTCTTGGCGGCCGGCGTCTTCGTCCCCGCCGCCGATCCTTTCAGGCTGTTCCGCAATGCGGCCATCAGGTCGATAACATTGGTGTCGTCGGGTTCGGCGACATCGACCACGCCCTTGCCACCCTTGGACTTGGCCTTGATCATCGCGCGCAGGGCGTCGTCGTAGCCGTCCTTGAAATCGGTCGGATCGAAGTCCGCCTCCTTCTGACCGATGATGCGCGCGGCGATCTCGACCATGTCGGGATCGGCCTTCACTGTCGGAATGTCGTCGAAGTAGTCGTCGGAATCGCGCACCTCGTCATGGGCGCGCAGGGTGTAGGCGATCAGCCCCTTGCCCCGCACCTCCAGCGCCAGCTGACGCTCCTTGCCGCGTAGGACCAACTGGCCCAAGGCCACCTTTCCCTGTTTCTTCATGGCGTCGCGAATGACGGCGAAGGCTTCGACGCCCGCGCCTTTTTCCGGGACCACGAAGAAGGGATCGTCCCAATACAGCCGGTCGATGTCGGCCTCGTCGACGAACTTGTCGATCGAGATGGTCTTGGTGCTTTCCAGCTTCACTTTGTCGAAGTCAGCGTCGTCGAACAGGACGTATTCGTCCTTGGACACCTCATAGCCGCGCACCAGATCGCTGCGCTCGACCGGCCCGGCGTCCGGATCGGTCGGCACCATGCGGATGCGATTGTTGGTGTCGGGATTGATCAGGTGAAACCGCACGTCGTTCGTGCTGGTCGTCGCCGTGTAGATGGCCACCGGACAGGTGACCAGCGACAGCTTCAGATGTCCTTGCCAGGTGGGGCGGGCGGCCATGTCGGTTCTCCTCGATCCCTGACAATGCGTCAGGGCGATTTGCGTTCGAACCGGGCCGCCGCCGGGGGATCAGGCCTTGCCTTCGAAGGCGACGCTGAACCCGCCCCACATCATGCGTTTGCCGTCGAAGGGCATGTCCATGTTCGCAAAGTCGGGGTCGTCCTGCATCTTGCCAAAACAGGCGTCGGCGGTGGCGCGGTCGGGCCAGGTGACCCAGGAGAAGACGACGACCTCGCCTTCCTGCAGCTTCACCGCCATGGGAAAGCTGGTCAGTTCGCCGTCCGGCACGTCCTCGCCCCAGGTCTCGACCTGCGACAGGGCGCCGTATTTCTGAAACAGGGGCCAGGACGCCTCGGCGGACTTCACGTAGCGCGCCTTGTCCTCGGTTTTTACGGGGGTCAAAAAGCCGGTCACATAGGTCATCGGTCGTCTCATCTTTCTGGATTCAAAGGTCGGCGACGGCGCGGTTCAGCGCCGCGATGTCGATCTTGATCATGCCCATCATGGCCTGCATGGCGGCCTTGGCGCGCGCGGGGTTCGGATCGGTGGTCAGTTCCATCAGGCGACGGGGCGTGATCTGCCACGACAGGCCCCAGCGATCCTTCAGCCAGCCGCAGGCGTTTTCGCTGCCGCCATCGGCGAGCAGGGCGTCCCACAGCCGGTCCGTCTCGGCCTGATCCTCGGTCATCACCATGAAGGAGACGGCCTCGGTGAAGCGAAAGTTCGGGCCGCCGTTCAGCGCCAGATACTGATGACCCGCCAGCACGAACTGCACCGTCAGCACCGATCCTTCAGGGCCGGAGGGCGTATCGACCGGCGAACGGTTGACGGCCGTGATGCGGCTGTCGGGCAGCAGGCTGACGTAGAAGGCGGTCGCGGCCTCGGCGTCGCCGTCGAACCACAGGCAGGGAATGATCTTGTCGGTCATGTCGCATCGCCTTCCGCCAACGCCGCCAGTTGATCGGCGACCGCGCCCCAGCCCTGTTCGAAGCCCATGGCCTTGTGGGCCTCGGCGGCTTTTTCGTCCCAATGCCGGGCGGTGGCGGTGTAGCGGGTTCCACCGGCCTCGGGCTCGAAGGTGTCAATGCGCACGAAGTTCATGTCGCCGGCCTGCGGAACCCAGCCCTCGGTGAAGGCGCCGGTCGAGACCAGTTTGCGGCCCGGATCCACCTCCAGAAACACGCCGGAATAGGGATGCCGCTCGCCCTCGGGCGAAGCCATTTCGACATTGGCCCGCCCGCCGATGCGCAGGTCCCAATCCACGACCGGCGTGGTCCACGGGCGGGGGCAGAACCACTCGCCGGTGCGCTCAGTGTAGATCTTCCACACCGTTTCCGGCGAGGCCTTGATCAGCCGGCTGATGCTCAGTTCGCGGATGTCGGCCATCACGACACCATGGCGTCGGCGGCGAAGGCTTCGGGACCGGCGGCGACGGCGGCCGGGTCCATCCACATGACTTCCCAGATATGGCCATCCGGATCGGCATAGCTGCGCCCGTACATGAAGCCGTAGTCCTGGGTCGCATTGGGATCGATCTCGCCGCCGGCGGCGCCCGCCTGGGCCACGACGGCGTCGACCGCCTCGCGGCTGTCGCGTGACAGGCACAGCAGAACCTGGGCCGAGGCGTGGGCGTCGGGGATCGCCCGATTGGTAAAGGTGCGCCATTTGTCGTGGGTCAGCAGCATGACGTGGATCACGTCCGACACCACCATGCAGGCGGCCGTGTCGTCGCTGAACATGGGGTTCCTGGTCGCGCCGACGGCCTCATAGAAGGCGATCGATCGGGGCAGGTCGGCGACCGGCAGGTTGATGAAAATCAGCTGAGCCACGGCGTTTCCTCTCCTTGTTATTTGCGAAACCTGACTCCGATGATTACGATAGTCAACTATGAAGTTAGAAAAGATAACCGATAGGGCTGGTCGTCGATATCACGACGCCTGCGGCGCCGCGCACGGGCTGGACCTGATTGGCGAGCGCTGGGCCCTGCTGGTGATCCGCGAACTGATGATGGGCCCGCGCCGGTTCGGTGATCTGAAAAAGGATCTGCACGGCATTTCCGCGAACGTGCTGACCCAGCGACTGGAGGGGCTGGAGGCTTCGGGCATCGTCACCCGCCGCAAACTGCCGCCGCCCGCCTCTGTCCAGGTTTATGAGCTGACGCCCTGGGGATACGAGATCAAGCCGGTCTTCATGGTGCTGGGCGGCTGGGCCGCGCGCTCGCCTAGCCACGACCCGACCCTGCCGATCAGCGCGGTGTCGATCATGCAGTCGTTCGAGACGATGTTCGATCCGGCCCTGGCCGGAGACGCCGCGATGACCGTCGGTTTCGTCTTCGGCGAAGAACCTTTCGTCGTTCAGATCGAAAAGGGGACGATCACGACCCGCCGCGGCCCCACGGACGCCGCCGACGTCGTCCTGACGACCCAACCGCCGCTGGTCGCCGCCTGCGTCTACGGCAAGGTCCCGCCCGCCGCCTTCGAGGCCGACGGCCTGATGACCCTGACCGGCGACCGTGCCGTGTTCGACCGCTTCGTCGGCTTCTTCAACCTGCCGGAGAAGGCGCCGGTCTGAGGTTTCAGGCCAGCATGTCCAGCAGGGTTCCGGTCATGTCGTCGGCGGTGCGCAGAACGGCGGCGTTGGCGCTGAAGGCGGTCTTAGCCTGGATCCGCTCCACGGTTTCCTCGGCGAGATTGTCCAGCGGCGCGTTGGCGGTGCGGCGCGCGCTGTTGTCGAACCGGTTCTGCGCGGTCGTCATTCCGGCGGCGGCGATAGATAGCGCTTGCATGGCGAAGCTCCGGACGCGGTGGGTTCGATCGCCAGACTGCGTCTTTCCCGTCAACGTCGCCTGAAGGAACAGGGTGAACGGCGTTTTCCGCCCCGCTTGCGCCCTTATTGATGTATAGAGCGCCATCATTCGCCCGGCCTGAGGTCTGACCTCGGCCGGGCGCGGTCGTTTCGGCGACCGCCCTTGTCCGTTGTCCCAGGTTTCCTATGCCCTTTCCCGCCGTCCATCCCGCGCTCGATCGCGCCCTGATCAACAAGGGCTACGCCGAACCCACTCCGGTTCAGGCCGCCGTGCTGGAGGCGGAGCATGCGGATCGCGACCTGCTGGTTTCGGCCCAGACGGGGTCGGGCAAGACCGTCGCCTTTGGTCTGGCCGCTGCGCCGACCCTGCTCGGCGACAAGCCGATCTTCGGTCCGGGCGGCGCGCCCCTGTGTCTGGCCATCGCGCCCACGCGGGAACTGGCCATGCAGGTCGCGGCCGAGCTGCAATGGCTGTATGCCGACGCCGGCGCCAAGATCGCCACCTGCGTCGGCGGCATGGATGCGCGTCGCGAAGCCCGCGCGCTGGGCTTCGGCGTCCACATCGTCGTCGGCACGCCCGGCCGCCTGAAGGACCACATCGACCGGGGCAATCTGGACCTGTCCGAGCTGAAGGTCGCCGTCCTCGATGAGGCCGACGAGATGCTGGACATGGGCTTCCGCGAGGACCTGGAGCATATCCTGGACCAGGCGCCAGCCGAACGCCGCACCCTGCTGTTCTCGGCGACCATCGCGCGCGACATCGCCACCCTGGCCAAACGCTATCAGAAGGACGCGGTCCGCATCGACGCGACCGACAAGACGCGCCAGCACGCCGACATCGAATACCGCGCCTACCGCATTGCGCCCAACGAGATCGAGCACGCGGTGGTCAACACCCTGCGCTGGTTCGAGGCGCCGCGCGCCATGGTCTTCTGCTCGACCCGCGACAGCGTGCGTCACCTGCAGTCGTCGCTGCTGGAGCGCGGCTTCTCTTCCGTCAGTCTGTCGGGCGAAATGGGTCAGCGCGAGCGCACCGACGCGCTCCAGTCGCTGCGTGACGGCCGCGCCCGCGTCTGCGTCGCCACGGACGTCGCCGCGCGCGGTCTGGACCTGCCGGACCTGGGTCTGGTCATTCACGCCGAATTGCCGATGAACCGCGCCGGCCTGCTGCACCGTTCGGGCCGCACGGGCCGGGCGGGCAAGAAGGGCATCTCGGTCATGCTGGTTCCGCATTCGCGCCGTCGCAAGGCCGAGCGGCTGATGGACGAGGCCGGCATCGACGCCGTCTGGACCGGCGCCCCGACCTTCGACGAGATCCGCAAGGCCGACGAGGACCGTCTGCTGTCTCCGTCGCACTTCGAGGCCGACGTCTCCGACGAGGACATGGTCGTCGCCAAGCGGATGATCGCCGAACGCACGCCCGACGAGATCGCCGCCGCCCTGGTGCGGCTGCTGCGCAAGGAACAGCCTGCGCCGGAAGAACTGTCCGATCCGGGTTCGGATCGCGGTCCGGCCAAGCGCGACCGCATGGTCCGCAACGATGACGGCACGGCGGCCCAACCCTGGCCAGGCGAGCGCCTGGGCGCTGACGACGTGGTCTGGTTCCGTCTGGACGTGGGCCGCAACAAGAACGCCGACCCGAAATGGCTGATCCCGCTGATCTGCCGCATCGGCGGCATTTCCAAGCCCCAGATCGGCGCCATCCGCACCTTCCCCGAAGAGACGCGCTTCGAGGTGGCCAAGACCCACGAGAAGGCTTTCCGCGAAGCCGTGGCCGCCTCCAAGGACGAGGTGAAGATCACCCCGTCGGAAGCCCCGACGCCCGGCTCGATGAAGGCCAGCCGCTTCGCCGGCAAGCCGCGCGAGGATGGCGACCGTCCCTTCAAGAAGACGCCCTACAAGCGCGCCGACGGCGGCGGGGAAGACGCCCGCCCGCCGTTTAAGAAGAAGCCCTGGGCGCCGAAGAACGATGGGGGCGCCAACCCGCGCTCGAACGCCTCGGGCGACAAGCCCTATGCTAAGAAACCCTTCAAGGCCAAGCCGGGCTTTAAGAAGGACGGCTTCAAGGGCAAGCCGAAGGGCTGATCTTGCGGGCACTTGCCTGATCGCGGGCGGAGGCGCACCCTCCGCCCATGAGCACGCCGTCCGCACCTGAGGGCCGTTACGCCTCGTTCGAGGCCTTCTATCCCTATTACATCCACGAGCATTCAAACCGGACCTGTCGGCGCATCCACGTCGTCGGCACCTTTCTGGTGATCTCGGCCTTCGTCGCCTTCGTGGCGACGCGGAACGCCTGGTGGCTGCTGGCCATGCCGCTGCTGGGCTACGGCTTTGCCTGGGTCGGGCATTTCTTCTTCGAAAAGAACCGGCCCGCGACGTTCAAATATCCTTTGTGGAGCCTGATGGGCGACTTCCGCCTGTTCTTCGAGACGGTGACGGGCAAGCGCCGCTTCTAAGGCCAGCATTTCAAGCTGCACGGTTCGGCGAAACGGATTAACCTCCGCCTGCGGCATGGCGCCGCTGCTGCTGGAGGGAGCAACATGAAATCCATCGCCGTCATCGCCGCTGCGTCCGTGCTGCTCGCCCCTGGCGTCAGCCTGGCGCAGAAGAGCGGGGCCAAGCCCGACTTCACCCTGGACCCCAACTACGGTTCGGTGCGGCTGGAGACCGGTTTCACGCCCGATCCCTGGACCAAGTCCATCCTCGCGGGCGGTTCGATCGCCGCCTCGGCCGCGCAGTCGGGCTGCGAGGGTAAGGTCAGCGCCGCGCCCGACCTGCAACTGAACTTCGAAGCCGGCGATCTGGACCTGACCATCAAGGCGGTCGCCAGCGAGGACACCACGCTGCTGGTCAACAGCCCTGGCGGCCGCTGGTATTGCGACGACGACAGCGGCGGCGACCTGGATCCGATGGTGACCATCTCCAACCCCGAGAGCGGTCGCTACGACATCTGGCTGGGCACCTACAACGACAACATGGTCCAGTCGACGCTGCAGATCAGCGAACTGGGCGGCACGGACACGACGGCGGGCGCGGCGCCCAACATCGATCTTGAGCCCAACTACGGCACGGCCAATCTGCGCGGCGGCTTCACGCCCGACCCCTGGACCAAGTCGATCCTGGCCGGCGGCTCCTCGCCCGCCTCGGCCGCCAAGGCGGGCTGCGAGGGTTCGGTCAGCTCGGCCCCGGACATCCAGATCTTCTTCGAGCCAGGCGACGCCGACCTGACGTTCCGCGTGCGCGCATCGGAAGACACGACCCTGCTGATCAATACGCCCAACGGCCGCTTCTACTGCGACGACGACGGCGCGGGCGGCGTCGATCCGAAGGTGACGATCACCAACCCGCAGAGCGGCCGCTACGACATCTGGGTCGGCACCTATAACGGCTCGATGGTTCAGTCGACGCTGGAAGTGTCCGAACTGGACTGATCGGCGCAAGGCTTCAGACACGAAAACGCCGGCTGACCTTTGCGGTCAGCCGGCGTTTTTCATGATCGGCCGGATCAGTTGGAAGCCGTGGTCCAGGCCGGCGGGCAGCCGTCGAAATCGCCGGCGTCCACGATGGTCAGGGTGCGCATGTTCAGGCGCTGCGCCTGGTTCATCGAGCCGCGACCGGTGCCGGTGTAAAGGTCGATCTTCTGGCCCTTGATCGCGCCGCCGGTGTCGGAGGCGTACCAGTAGCCGTCGTGGATCGAACCGTCGGCCAGGCGCATACCGACCGTTTCGCGGATGAACAGCTTGGTGCGGCGCGGGATCACGCGAGGATCGACCGCGACGGTGCGCATGGCGATCGGACGGCAACCCAGCGAATCGTTGCCCGTCGCGCCGCCGCCGCCTGCGTGATAGAGGCGCGCCGACGCGCGCCAGTCCGGATCGGAGGCCATCAGCTCGGCCTGTTCGGCGTTCAGAGCGGTCTCGACTTCATCGGAACCGACGATGGCTGCAGGGGTTTCAGTCCTGACTTGATCCGCCGCTACGACGTCATTGTAGGGGACAGGCCCGCTCGTCACAGACGATACGGCAGCCCAAAGCATGGCGATAGCAGCGGAGGCGCCGATCATGAGTTTGGCTCAGGAGACACCGGCTCCCAACGCCGCCGGCGCTGGCCTTGTCGCGTTAACCTGTGGCGAGAAAGTGGCGAAACCCGCCTTGGCGCTGTCTGTTACGATTTGTTTCTAGGTTAATGCCTTGTTTTTCATAACCTATTTATCCCCCGTCCGCGCGTTTGGGGACGATGCCCCTGCGGGTCAAAACTTGAAGTTCAGCCCCGCCTGAAGCACCGGCAGGACCTTATAATCATCGGCCTCGGCCTGAATTTCACGCTCTTCCTGATCCAGACGCGAGCGGAAGGTAGGATCGTTCGACAAGGTCCCGCCGCGGGCGTCCAGATTTACTTGCGGCGCATCGCCAAAGGCCGCGCCGGCCAGAAGGCGGAAGCCCAGCCTGCCGCCGCGCGTGAAGGTGTTGTCATAGCCCAAGCCGACGAACGGCGCAGTGCTCTCCAGGTCGATGCGGCCGGTCAATGTCCCGACCTGGGCCGGTGTGAAGGTCGCGCCGCCGACATTGACGTTTCCGGTGGGCGTCGCATCCAGATCGACCTTGCGATCGCCGAAATAGGCCCCGCCCGAGATCAGAAAGCCGTTGCGGAACGGATGCAGGTCCACAAAGGCGCCCGGCGACTTGAAGTCGATCTTGGCGTCGTAATCGATGCCCTTGTAGGTCTGGTCCCGATCCCATTTCAGCACGTCATAGCCGCCGCGCAGCACCACGACCGGGCTGAGCGCAAACTGGGCCTGAAGGCCGGCGCCCGGCGTGCCGACCTGGGCGCCGATGGCGAAACGGCCGTCGGCCTGCGCCAGGGCCGAAGTGGCGGGCAGGGCGGTCGCGATGACGGCGGCGATCAGCAGGGTCTTCATGGCGTACAGGTCCGAAACGGAAGGGTTCTCTTAACCTTGCCGGCCAGCTTTGAAGATTGGGTTACGCCGCCCAGTCGCCGGACGCCGTGTCGCGCCTCGCCTCGGCCTCACGCACGGCCTCCACAGCGCGGTCCAGCACCTCCAGCCCGGCGCCGGGCTTGATGGCCTCGACCGTCAGAATGCGACGGAACGCCCGCGCGCCCGGCCGGCCGTGCATCAGGCCCAGCATATGCCGCGCCATGGCGGGCAGGGCGACGCCCTCCTCCAGACGCGCGGCCATATAGGGCCGATAGCGCTCCAGCGCGGCGAAGGCGTCGGTATCCTCGACCGGTTCGCCATACAGGCGACGATCCGCCTGCCCCAGAATGGCCGGCTCATGATAGGCGGCGCGGCCCAGCATGGCCCCGTCCAGCTTGACGCCGTCGACCTCGGCCAGATGCGCCTCGGCCGCGTCCATCGAGGCGATGCCGCCATTGATCGAGATGTTCAGATGCGGCCGCTCGCGCTTCAGCCGGCGCACCAGATCATAGTCCAGCGGCGGCACGTCGCGGTTCTCCTTGGGCGACAGACCCTTCAGCCAGGCCTTGCGCGCATGGACGACGAAGACCTCGATCCCGACGGCGGCGCAGGCGTCCACCGTGGCGAACAGGCTGACGACCGGATCCTGATCGTCCACGCCGATGCGGCATTTGACGGTCGCCGGCACGCTGACGGCCCCCTTGATCGCCGCCATACAGTCGGCCACCAACTCGGGCTCGCGCATCAGACAGGCGCCGAACCGACCCGACTGCACCCGGTCCGAGGGGCAGCCGACGTTCAGATTGATCTCGTCATAGCCGAACGCCTCGCCGACCTTGGCGGCCTCGGCCAGCTGGGCCGGATCCGACCCGCCCAGCTGCAAGGCCACCGGATGCTCCAGAGCATCGAATCCCAGCAGCCGCTCGCGATCCCCATGCAACACCGCCGGCGCCGTCACCATCTCGGTGTAAAGCAGCGCCTTGTTCGTCAGCGCCCTGTGGAACGCCCGGCAATGCCGATCGGTCCAGTCCATCATCGGGGCGATGGACAGCGTGCGGGAGGCGTTCAGGGGCATGGGTTGCGGCTTGACCGACGATGCAGGGGCGACTGCGGGTGCCCATACGCGATTTCAGCTCCGTCGTGAAATCAGAGCTCCCAATGCAAGGATATAGCCGAATAGGCGTCCCGCGCCGGATCGCACGGGACGCTCTGATAAGGCCTAGCGGCGGGCGCGCAGTTCCAGTTCGCCGATGCGGCGGCTCAGGTAGGCCGTGTCGTCGGTGGAGGGGCTGGTGCGGCTGTAGGCGGCGTCCAGGCGGGCGAGGTCGCCGGCCTCGACGCGGATGTCTGCGGCCTCGGTGCGGCTGACGGCGCCCGACCGTTCGGCGGCGGTCAGGGCGGTTTCCAGATTCGCCAGACGGGTGCGGGCGGGCAGGTTGGCCGACGGCGTCTGTCCGGCCGGGCCGTCGCCGACGCGCAGGTCCAGCGCGTCCAGACGCGCGTCCAGATCCGCGCGCTCGCTGGCGCTGATCGACCCGTCGGCGCTGTAGCGGCTCTCCAGCTGGATCAGGGCCTGATAGTCCGTTTTGAGGCGCGTCGCCTCGGTGCGGGTGATGCGGCGCGCGGTCACGGCGGCGTTGACTCGGGTCTCGAAGTCCGCACGGCCCTGGGCCACGGTGTCCATGTCGGCATAGCCCGGGGCGCCGGCTTCCAGCGTCTGGGTCAGGGCGGTGTAGCGGGCGTTCAGGTCGGCGCGTTCCTGGGCCGAGATGCCGCCGACGGCGTATTGGTTCTCCAGATCGACCAGGGCCGAATAGTCGGCGCGCAGGCGCGTCGCGGCCGAGGCGGAGACGCTCCCGGCGCGCACGCTGGCGTCCACGCGGGTCGAGAACTGGCTCTGGCCGTCACGCAGCGGACGGCCGCCGCGCAGCCAGGCCTGATCCATGGCCGACAGACCCAGACGATCGCCGAACAGGGCGCCCACGACCGCACCCAGACGATCTTGGGTCGTCGAAGGATATTGCGTCTGGGCGACTGCCGCGCCGCCCGCGAGGGTCAGGGCGGTGGTGGCGATCAGGGCGAGGCGGACGTTGCGCATGGGGAGGCTTCTTGTCGGTTGATCTCAGCCGACAAGACGGCGGTCGTCCGGCTTGGTTGCCTGCCGGCGCCTCAGTCGCGGATGAAGTGCGGCACGAAACGCGAGGTGTTTCTCGTGATGCGGCCGGTGTCCTCCCGCAGGCTGATGCCCGCTGGTTCCGTTCCCACCACCCACGAGCCGACGATCACATGGTTGCCGTCGAACAGGGGCGGATCGCACAGCGCCTGGCGGACGTGACGCCCTGCGCCATAGCCGCCGTCCACCACCTCTGCGGCGCTGACGCCCTGGTCGATCAGTTCGACATTGTCGCCTTCGCGCGAGAACAACGGCTTGCGCACATAGGACGAGCCCAGCGCCGCCTCGGCCGGATCTCCCTCGAAATAGCTCTCCAGCAGGTTGGGGTGGCCCGCATGCCGCTCCCACAACAACGGCAGTATGGCCTTGTTGGACAGGATGCTCTTCCACGCCGGCTCCAGCACGGTCACGTCCGCCATCGGCAGCGGCGCGGCGTAGTCGTCGCGCAGCATCTGCTCCCACGGATAGAGCTTGAACATCGCCTGGATGATCCAGTTCTCGTGATCGACAAACCGGCCGTCAGCGTTCAGCCCGATCTGGTCGATAGCGACGAACTGGGGCTCCAGCCCGGCCTGCTGAGCTAGGTCTTCCAGGAAGCGCACCGTCTGGCGGTCCTCGACGAAATCGGCGTCGGAGGCGAAATGGACGAAGCCGCCGTTCGGGAAGATGGCGCGGAACCGATCAACCAGCTTCTCATGCAGGCTGTTGAACTGATCCGCATCGGCAGGCAGGGCGCCGGCCTTGATCTGGTCCTCCAGCCACAACCACTGGAACACCGCCGTCTCATAAATGCTGGTCGGGGTGTCGGCGTTGTATTCGTACAGTTTCGCCGGACCCGTGCCGTCATAGGCGAAGTCGAACCGGCCATACAGGGACGGATCGCCCCGCTTCCAGCTGTCGGCCACATAGTCCCGCATGGTCTCGGGAATATCGAGCTGCTCCATCAGCCGCTCGGACTGAACGGCCTCGTTGACCAGCTCCAGGCACAGGCCGTGCAATTCCTCGGTCGGCGCCTCGATCCCGTCCTCGATCTCGGCCAGCGAGAAGGCGTAGGCCGCCGACTCGTCCCAATAGGGTTTGCCGTCGGTGTGGCGCCAGGTGAAGCCGAGTTCCTCGGCCTTGGCGTCCCAGTCGGTGCGGGGATCGAAGCGCAGACGCTCCATGGATCAGGCCGGGTCCTTGTCGGGCGTGGATTGGCCGATGCGCGGGGTGACCACGGTCACCTCCGGCTGGCTCAGGCGGGCCAGGACGTCGTCGGCCGAGGAATGACCGGGCAGGATGCCGGCCTCGCGCAGCTTGGCGTCCAGGTCCGCGCCGGTGCGACGATCCTCCAGCGCCTGGCTGGCGTTCAGCTTCTCTTCCTGGATCGCCTGGCGCTGTTTGATGCGTTGCAGGCTGTCCGCCGCCGAACCGATACGCGACTGGGCGCCGGCCGAGTTCAGGGCGACCGACGTCTGGGCCTTCTGGACGGAATCGTTGACCTTGACGATGTCGATCTCGCGACGAAGCGTCTCGATCTTCTGATCGGTCGAGGCGATGGCCGTGCGCAGGCGCGTCTCGGCGGTCTTCATGTCCTCGATCAGCGGGCCGCGGCTGGTGATCTCGACTTCCAGCTCGGCGATGCGGCCGGCGACTTCGCGCGCCAGATCGGTCTTGCCTTGGCCCAGGGCGGTGCGGGCCGAGCTTTCGTATTTGGCGATCTGGTCCCTGAACGATGCAAGTTCGTTTTCCGCCATGCGGCGGCGCGCCACCAGGCCGGCCAGGTCATCGCGGGCCTTGCCTTGAGCATTGTCGGCGTCGCGGATTTCCTGATCGAGGATCTTCAGCGCATTAGCGTCGACGACGCCCTGGGCCGCATCGTGGGCCGTGCCGCGGAACAGGGCGGACAGTTTTCTGAGCATGGACATGGTCGGTCTTCCGGGATCAGGCGGCGTCGGCGCCGAAGGTTTCACGCAGTTCGGTGGCGTCGATCGCATTCTCGGCCAGGGTGCGCAGTTCGATCAGGATGGTCTGAAGCGTCGTCTTGCAAGAGAGTTCGCCCATCAGCTCGTACACGTCTTCGCCACCGACGTTGGTGATGGCGAAGTTGGACAGGGGCACCACACGCTGGGCCTTCAGCAGGAACTCGTTGAAGGCATGGCGATCCTTCTGCTCCGACACCGGCCACAGCAGAACCGAACAGACGATCTGGGCGCCGCCGACGCTCAGATAGACCGGCAGGTCGCCGTATTCGTGCATGGTCGCCAGCAGCACCGACTCGGCGCCTTCGACCACGCGCAGGGTCATTTCGCCGTCACGCAGCAGGGTTGAGCCGTCCAGCGCCGCTTTGATGGCGGGCACGGTCCAGGGGGTCTCGATCACGGCGTCCATTTGATGGTCGTCTCCAGGGGTGATGGTATCGGAAGTGGGGCGGCGCGGGCGCCCCGCAAGCTGCGGCCCGCGTGTTGAATCGGTGACGATGGCGCGAACGGCCGCCTTGACGTCGTCGCGGGCTGCGGCTGGCACCCAAAGCTCCAGCTTGACCAGGCCGGCCTCACGACGCGCCTGTCGCCACGCACGAATGCGGTCGCTAGCGGCGGAGGGGGGCGATGCGTCGTTCGGCATATCGTTACATGAAACGCGTAACATGAACGCTTGACTTCGCCTAGGGGTCTGAGATCATCTTAGCGAGAGGGGAAGATGTATGTTGCTGCCGCGAATGAGGCTGGCCGTGATTTTCGACCGGGCGTTCCACGCCATGGCCGACATGCACTGGCGCATGCTGGGCGGGCTGATCCTCTTTCACGCCGTTTCGTCGTGGCTTCTCCTGGCCATCGCCCACGAAGCGGAACTGCACGATCCGCTGACCTTTTTCTATTGGTACGCGACGACGGCCTACACCGTAGGTTATGGAGACCTCAGTCCGCAAGGCGTCGGCGGGCGGCTGATCACCGCCTTGTGGATCTTTCCCGGCGCCATCGCGGCCTTCACGACGGTCGTGGCCAAGGTGCTGGCCGGGATCGGCGACATCTGGCGCGCCCGGCGATCGGGCAAGGGAGACTATTCAAGGATGACCGATACGATTCTGCTGGTCGGCTATCACCCCGTTCGAACGCCCAAGATGGTCCAGGAACTGTGTGCTGAGCTGAACCGGTCGCAGACCCTGGTGCTGCTGACGCGGCAGGCGGTGGCGGATGTCGATCCGAGCATTCGCTATGTCCAGACGGAAAGCCTGACCTCGACGATAGGGCTGACGCGCGCGGGCGCGGCGAATGCCAGTCGGATATTGGTCCACGCCAGCAACGACGCCGACACCCTGACCGCCACCCTAGCCGTCTCGGCGATGGCCCCTGACGCCGCGCACATCGTCTGCTTCTTCGATGACGCCGACAGCGCGCGGCTGTTGGCGCAGCACTGTCCCAAGGTCGAGATCGTCCTGTCGTCCGCGCCGGAAATGCTGGCCCGCGCCGCGCGCGATCCGGGATCCAGCCAAGTCATCAGCGCCCTGACCAGCCACCTCGACGAAGGCGCGACCCTGTTCAGCCTGAGATGGGCCGGTGCGGGTCGGTCGGTCGGCGACCTGACGCAGCGTTTCCTCCAGCACCGCGCGACCCTTCTGGCGCATCAGCCGGACGGCGCGGATTCGCCGCGTTTCAATCCCTCGCCGGAAACAGGCGTGGAACAGGGCGACCGCCTGTTCTATGTCTCGGCGGCCCGGCTGAACCAGCCGAGCCTGGCCGGATCCTGATCGTCCCATGTTCAAGAAGCTTTTCGGATCGTCGGAGAAGGTCGCGCCCGCCAATCGGCTGGCGACGGTGCGCAACATCACCGTGGGCCGCACCGTGTCGCTGGACCCGCTGGCCTGGCGCCGGCTGGGCGACGAGACCCAGTTCGCTCTAGATCGCGACGTGCTGGACATCTCGGCGCAGGGGGTGGTCAGCCTGGACAGCGGCCAGTTCGTCCATCGCTTCTACACCGACGACCACGTCATGCTTCAGGCCATGAGCGACGACGAGGCCGGGCTGGAATCCTACGACTTCAGCCTGTTCGTGCCCTGGACCTCGGCCTATCCGCCGGGCGAGCGCGAACGCCGCATCTGGCGCGACCGCCTGTCGGCGCCGGTCTTTCACGGCGCGGCCGAAGAGTTGCCCGACTATCCCCGCTTCTGGTTCGCCGAGAGCGACGCGATCCAGCCGCCCGTCACCCTGTGGGAGACGATCTGGGACGACCGCGCCGCGACCACGCCCTATGCCAAAATCTTCCAGACCTGCATGCTGTATGCGCGCGAACTGGGCGGCGGGCGCGAACTGATGCTGGCGCTTGAGCAGCAGCCCGAGGGCGGCGACACCACGCACGAAATCATGATCGGCATTCCGCTGGAAATGGCCGAGTTCCGCGCCTGAGCGCGCAATCCGAGGGGGCAAGACCGATGTTCGACTGGTTCATTTTTCAGCAGGGGGCGATCGCCTTCCTGATCGCCTTCGCCATGGCGGGCGCTTTCACCCTGGCCTTCAAACTGATCTACCAGTGGGTCACGCCGTATCATGAACATACGCTGATCCGAGAAGGCAACACGGCCGCCGCCATTGCTCTCGGGGGCGCCCTGATCGGCTATGTCCTGCCTCTGGCCTCGGCCCTGTCGCACACCGTCAGCCTGATGGAGTTCGCAGCCTGGGCCCTTCTGGCCGGCGTGATCCAGATCGTCGTCTTCGTCGCCATCAGCCGCATGGCCTTCCGCAATCTGGTCGTCCGCATCGAAGCGGGCGAGATCGCCGCGGCCGTCTATCTGGCCTCCATCTCCATCTGCGTCGGCCTGCTCAACGCCGCCTGCATGACGTCGTGAACCCATGACCGACTCCAAAGACCTGCCCAAGACAGAGACCATGCGCCGGCTGAAGCGCTCGCGCGTCCTGCACGTCAGCAGCCTGATGGCGACCGCCAGCTTCTCGCTGGCCGCCTGCGGCTCGCCCCAGCGCGTGCCTGCGCTTGAGCCCGAGCCGACCCTGGCCTATCAGTCGTTGGACGAGTGCAAGGCCGCCAACGACATTCCCGACAACGAATGCGACGCCGCCCTGGCAAAGGCTCAGCAAGAGGCCGCCAAGACCGCCCCGCGCTACGCCACCCGCGAGGAATGCGAGGGTCAGTGGGGACCGTCGCAGTGCCAGCCGAACAACAACGGCGGCTCCTTCTTCACCCCGCTGCTGACCGGCTTCATCGTCGGCCAGATGCTGAACGGCGGCGGCTATCGCGGCGGCGGACCGCTGTATCGCGACCGCGAGGGTCAACTGTCGAACGGCTATGGCGGCGGCTACGCCTACCGCGACTATCGCACCGGCAAGACCCTGACCAATGCGCGCGAGCACGGCGACGTCGCCCGTCAGGCCCCGACGCGGGTGCAGAGCCGCACCACCGTTGTCTCGCGCGGCGGCTTCGGCGGCGGCGGCCGAGGCTACGGCGGCTGATACAGTTCTGGCGCCCGGCGCCGGTCTTCCCCTAATAGGGATCGCGCCTACGCTTCACGACAGACCGGACCGCCTCGTCTCATGATCGCATCGCCGCCCCCGAATGGAGGCCTGGACGTCGAAAGCTGGGGCGACCCCGAGGATCCCATCGTCCTGCTGATTGGCGCGCCCGAGCATCTGTCCGGCGACTGGCCCCGGTCGGTGCGCGCGCTGGTCGACGCCGGCCGCCACATCATGCTCGCAGCCGATTTTGATAAAGCGGACGACAGCTCCGCCGCCTTGCGCCGACTTCTGACCGAGCTTCCCTCTCGCCCGGCCATCATCTGTTCCGACACGACGCTGGCGGCTGTCATCCCTGCGCTCGCCGTCACCGGCCCGGCCCTGGCCAGCTGTCTGGTGGTCGTCGCCGAAGGGCGGGGGGCTGTCTCGCCCGAGCTTGAGGCGCAGCTGGCCGGGACGCCCCTACAGACGATCGCGCGCGCCGAGGCGCCCGATGCGGTCGAAACGCAGAACGCCGCCCTCCTGGGCTTCCTGGAACGCCACGCCCCGCGGGACGCCCTGCATTATCAGGCCGGCTCCGACCCCCGCACCCTGCGCGACGCCTTGGGCTGTTTCGCCACCGGGGTCACGGTGGTCACGACCCTGGACGAGGCCGGACAGCCCGTCGGCCTGACCGCCAACTCCTTCTCCTCGGTGTCGCTGGATCCGCCGCTGATCCTGTTCTGCCTGGCCCGCTCGTCCACCAATGTCGACCGCTTCCGCCAGGCCGAACATTTCGCCATCAACGTCCTGCATATCGGCCAGCAGCCGACCTCCGGCGTCTTCGCCCGGTCTCAGGCCGACCGGTTCCTGGACGTGGCGTGGGAGACCTGGGACACGGGCGCGCCCATCCTGTCGGGCGCCCTGGCCAGTTTCGAATGCGGAACCGAACAGATCGTCGAGGCCGGCGATCACCTGGTCATCATCGGCCGGGTCCGGCGCGCCCGGTTCGAGCCGCGCCGCGATCCGCTGCTCTATTTCCGGGGCAAGTATCGGCGGCTGCACTTTTCCTGACCGGCCGGGATCGCTATCTCTCGCCCGAAATAGAGGAAGCCGTCCCCATGTCCGCGACCCCATCCGCCGATCCCGTCGTCATCGTCTCCTACGCCCGCACCCCGATGGGCGGTTTCCAGGGCGCGCTGTCCGACGCCAAGTCCACCGACCTGGGCGCCGTCGCGGTGAAGGCGGCCCTGGACCGCGCGGGTCTCGATCCGCAAAAGGTCGAGCAGATCATCATGGGCTGCGTCCTGCCTGCGGGCCTGGGCCAGGCGCCGGCGCGTCAGGCGGGCATGGGCGCGGGCCTGCCCACCTCCACCGAGGCGACCACCATCAACAAGATGTGCGGTTCGGGCATGCAGGCGGCCATGATGGCGCACGATGCCCTGGCCGCCGGTTCGGTCGATGTGATCGTGGCGGGCGGCATGGAGTCCATGACCAACGCCCCGTATCTGATGCAAAAGCACCGGGGCGGCGCACGCATCGGTCACGACGTCATTTCCGACAGCATGTATCTGGACGGGCTGGAGGACGCCTACACCCCCGGCAAGCTGATGGGGCAGTTCGCCGAGGACACGGCCAAGGCCTATCAGTTCACCCGCGAGCAGCAGGACGCCTACGCCATCGAGAGCGCGGGCCGGGCCAAGCGCGCCCAGGAGACAGGCGCCTTCGACGCCGAGATCGCCTCGGTCGAGGTCAAGACCCGCAAAGGCCCCGTCACCGTCGACCGCGACGAACAGCCGACCCGGTCCGACCCGTCCAAGATCCCCAATCTGAAGCCCGCCTTCGGCAAGGACGGCACGATCACCGCGGCCTCCGCCGCCTCGATTTCGGACGGCGCCGCCGCTCTGGTCATGATGCGCCAATCGACGGCCCAGGCCTTGGGCCTGACGCCGGTCGCCCGCGTGGTCAGCCAGGCCGCCCACGCCCACGAACCGCACCTGTTCACCACCGCCCCGGTCTTCGCCCTGCAAAAGGCGCTGAAGAAGGCCGGCTGGAGCGCCGACGACGTCGATCTGTGGGAGGTCAACGAGGCCTTCGCCATCGTGCCGATGATCGCCATGCAGGAACTCGGCATCCCCCACGACAAGATCAACGTCAACGGCGGCGCCTGCGCCCTGGGCCACCCGCTTGGGGCTTCCGGCGCCCGCGTCCTGACCACCCTCCTGTCCGCCCTGAAAGCCCACGGCAAAACCCGCGGCATGGCCGCCCTGTGCATCGGCGGCGGCGAAGCCACTGCGATGGGCGTGGAGTTGATTTAGGGCGGGCCGCAGTTTCGGCCTATGACGGTAGCGTCTTCCTAAGGTGTGCACCGAGACTGTAACGCATCCTTAACGGCGGCCGTTTAGCCGTTCTGCGACGGCTTGCATCCTGGAGTTTGCCGCCCGTTCCATGTCTCGACATTCAGAAGCCGTCCGGTTGGAGCGGTTAGGGTCCGCAAGACCTTCCGCATACCCTTGCTTGAAGCTGGAGATTAGCCACGCCTGGACGCCCGACGGCGCCTGATCTGAAGTGAGAGTGTCCACGCGCGCCTTGGCGCCAGCGGGAAGATGGGCGACACACGTCCCAGAGTATCTTCCTAACCCCATAAATGCTGCGACGGCTTCAGCGGCGTCAGGGTCCGAGGGAGTGATGATCGGGGGAGCAGCATTCTGCCCGAGAAGGCTCGCCATCAAAAAGGCAGCAACGATCATCTTTGTCCTCGTGCATTCATAGGGCGGTCGAAGGACTGCCCCAGGTCATTCTTGCACAACGCTAGATCATTGTGGAGGGGCTGCAAAACACCGCGTTGGAATAGCGCCCTACGTCGAAATGCGACATCGTCATCGGCAGCCGAAGTTATCGCAAGACTCTAAGCCGCGAACGCCGCCCGGATAGGCTGCACCGTCTGGTCGGGGCGTTTGACCGGCAGGTCGAAGCTGACGACCGTTCCGACGCCCGGCTGGCTTTCCATGCTCAGTTGGCCGCCGTGCATTTCGATCAGGGATTTGGTCAGGGCCAGGCCCAGGCCCGTGCCTTGCGTCGTTTTGGAATGCTGGCCCTCGACCTGTTCGAACGGGCGGGCTAGGCGCACCAGGTCTTCGGGCGCAATGCCGATGCCGGTGTCGGCGCAGGCGACGCGGACGCGGTCCTCGCCCTCGGCGCCCACGAAGGGTTTCAGCGACACGATGATGGAGCCGCCCTCGGGCGTGAACTTCACGGCGTTGGAGATCAGGTTCAGCATCACCTGTTTGACGCCGCGTTGATCGGCCTCGATGTCGGGCAGGTCGCCGGCCTCGACCGCGATCTTCAGGCCCGCCTCCTGCACCTTGCCGCGCATCAGCCGCACGGCGTCCTCGCACACCTCGCGCAAGGACACGGGCTCATAGTGCAGGGTCATCTTGCCGGCCTCGATCTTGGCCATGTCCAAGACGTCGTTGATCAGGCTCAGCAGATGCTGGCCCGACTTCAGGATGTCGCCGGCGTAGCCCTTGTATTTCTCGTTCAGCGGCCCGAACAACTCGCTGGCCATGATCTCCGAGAAGCCGTTGATGGCGTTCAACGGCGTGCGCAGCTCGTGGCTCATATTGGCCAGGAACTCGGACTTGGCCTGGTTGGCGGCCTCGGCCCGGGTCATGGCCACCTCGTATTTGCGCGCCAGAAGCGACAGCTTCTCCTGGCTGGATTCCAGCTGATCGACGGTGGCCCGCAGATCGTCGGCGGCGCGGCGGCGCTCGGCCTCCTGGCGTTTGATGGCGGTGATGTCGGCGGCGGTGACGACCGAGCCGCCTTCGGAGGTGAACCGCTCTGAAAGTTGCAGCCAGCGCCCGTCGTTCAGCTCGACCTCGCGCAGACCCGCACGACCGCTGGCCGGGCGATGCTCGGCCTTGATGGCCAGACCGGCGATCCGGTTCAGCTCGTCCTTCATGGCGCCGCGCCGCACCACGCCGTGATCGAAGTTGAAGGCGTCCTCGAACGCCTGGTTCCACAGGATCAGCCGGCCCTGACGATCAAACAGGACGAAGGCCTCGGAGATGCTCTCCACCCCGTCGCGCAGCCGGCTTTCGGCGGCTTGGGCGGCGGCGCGGGCGCGGCGCGCCTCGGTGATGTCCAACGCCACGCCCAGGATGGCGGAAAAGCCCGTGTCCCCGCGCTCCCCGCGCGCCTGGCCGCGCGCGTCGATCCAGCGCGCCCGCCCGTCCGGTCCCGCCACCGGAAAGGTGATCTCGAAGGCGCCATAGGCCGCCGCCTGGCGCAGGGCGTGGCGGAAATCTTCCTGAAAGCGCGGATGGACGCGGCCGATCACATCCTCGGCGTCGGTCACTCCGCCGCGCGAAAAGCCCAGCAGCGCGGCCATATAGTCCGACAGCGACACCTCGCCCTTGGCCAAATCCCACTCCCACACCCCGCACCGCGCGGCTTCGACGGCGATGCGGAACCGCTTTTCGGTCGCCACCCGTTCGCGATGCTGGCGCGTCTGACGCAGGCCGTAGAGGACGAATAAAACCACGACCCCGACCCCCAGCAGCAGTGGCGCCAGCACCACCCAGGCGTCGTCGAAGACCGAGGCGGTCGTCCCTTCCGAGATCGCGACCACATAGGGCCCCCCCGCGACAGTTCGAGCGGCGGCGGCGAGGCCGGCCTGGCCGCCCAGCGTCACGGCGCGCGGTTCGGCCTGGTCGACCAGGGCCGCAGGATCGACGCCGATCAGGGTGCGGATGGGTTGGCCGATCTCGGCGGCGCGCGCGGAGGCCAGCACCACGCCGCCCGCCGACACGATCCGCGTTTCGCCGCCTTCCGGCAGGACAGGGGCGATCCGCGCCTCCAGCCTCAGACCATCTGCATTGGTCTGGCCGGCGACGACAGATCCTTCGCCCTTGGCGGCCTGCACCGTCTCGCCGGGACCGACCAGGGTGAAGGCGACCTGGGCCGCGGCGGCCTGCGCGGCCTCGACGACCTCTATGGGGGCGCGTTTGGCGACGATGGCGGTGCGGCCGGCGGCCAGGCCCGGTTCGGCGGACTTGATCAACGCGGCGGTCTGGCTGGCGACCAGCTCGGCGTTCAGCTTCAGGTTTTCGGCTTCCAGGCGGCTGATTTCGCGGGTCGGCCGGCTGAACTCGCGCGACGCCATCAGGGCATAGGCGGCCGCGATCAGCGCCAGAACAAGGACGGTGATCCGCAACCAGGCGGGCGCGCCGGCGGCGCGGTCGGAGGCGCGACGCCCCGACCGATTTTCCCGCCGCTCCTCGTCCCGCAAGCCCCGACCCTCCGACAAACACTTCGTTGCCGGAATCTAGGCTGCGTCGCGGATTCGTGTCGAGGCTCGGCGCGCGCTTTTAACGGCTTTTTAAGCGGCGGTGACCGGCGACAACAGGCGGTCGGGCGCCGGCTCCAGCACACGCGTCACCCCGTGCAGCGTATCGCGCGCCTGTCGGGCCAGGGTCAGGACGGCCGGCGGCGCATCCTCCGGTGTTTCGGCGACCAGATCCACCAGATCCTGGGCCAGGCGCATCAATTGGGGCGCGGCGGCGATCAGCCGGGCCTGAAACTCGATATGCTGGGGGTTACGGTCGTATTCGGCGCCCGGCACACGCCAACCGCCCCAGTCCGCCCGATCGGTCACGACGACCGGATAGGTGCCGGGGTGGGGGTGATGCAGGCAATCCTCGGGCAGTTGCCATTTATTGCGCGCGCGCAGCAGCCGCCACTCCCCCAAGCCTTGGTCCGAGGCCGGATCATCGGTCGCCAGCAACAGTTCGTTGGCGGTGAACTCGCGCCCCAGACCGACGTCATAGGTGACGCGCACGGGCTCCTCGAACCCCTTGGCCCAGACGGGCTGGACCTGTTCGATGAAGGCCCAGGCGCCGACGCACTCGACCCAGACCTTCTGACCCTTCTGGAACTGTGCGCGCGCCATGCCATCCTCCGATATTCGAAGGAACAGCATGAACGACGATCCTTGACGCCCGGTGTCGGGGCGCGGTTACGCAGGTCTTAACGCGAGATGCTTTCCAGCGTCTCGCCGGCGTATTTCTCTTTCACGCGCGTCGACAGGTCGCCCAACGACACGACGCCGACCACGCGGCCATGCTTGTCCACGACCGGGGCGCGGCGGATCTGCTTGGCGCCCATCAGGTCCAGCACGACCTTCAGATCGTCGGTGTCCATCACCGTCTGCGGATCGCGGGTGATGAACTCCACCACCGAGGCGCTCGAGGCGGCGCCCGTGGCCAGGGCGCGCACCACGATGTCGCGATCGGTGATGGTGCCGATCAGCTGATCGCCGTCCGCCACGGGCACGAAGCCGAAGCCGCCCTTGGCCATGCGGCTGGCCACGTCCTGGATGGTGTCGGCGGGCCGGGCCAGGTGCACGTCCTTGGTCATCACGTCGCGGATCTTCATGGCGGGTTTCCTTGGTTGAAGCGTTGCGCTGGAAAACCT
>NZ_JZRG01000039.1:0-632 GCF_000964075.1 Brevundimonas sp. KM4
TCAGCCGCTCCACGCGGGATCGACCGACCCGACGCCCATGCCGCCGCAGGGTGGCGTGAACGCGCGGCGAGCCGTAACAGCCGCTGCTCTCCGCATGGATCAGCCGGATATCCTCGGTCAGCTCGCGATTGGCGACAGACCGCTGGCTCTCGGGGCGACCGCGCCAGGCGTAGTAACCGCTGGCCGACAAGCCCAGGACCGCGCACATCACGCGAACCGGCCAGACCTGACGATGCTCATCGACGAACCCGAACTTCATCGGGAGGCCGCTCCGAAGATGAGCGCGGCTTTTTTTAGGATGTCCCGCTCCATCCGCAGCTGACCGTTCTCTCGCCGCAACCGGGCCACCTCCGCCGCCAGATCCGACGGCGACGGGGACGACGCCTGCGTTGTGGGGCGCCGCGACGCCCCCGTCGCCTGCACCCCGAACTGCGTCATCCATCGACGAAGCACCGTCTCGTGCAGCCCAAGCTCGCGGGCCACCGCCCCGACGCTCAGGCCGCCGTTGGCGACGCGGTCAACGGCCTCGCGCTTGAAAGAATCCGGAAAGTTCCGGCGTTGAACACTCATCAGACACTCCTCTCCAGCTCCGAAAAGCTAGCATGGGTGTCCACCAAACCGAGGGAGGATCA